>JAKZTU010000162.1:0-78846 GCA_047516945.1 Acidimicrobiales bacterium | reverse complement strand
GCGCAATACGTCGCCTTGGACATCGTCGAGGTGACTTCGGGTAGCTCCTCGTCGCCCTGTGCTGGAAGAAAAAGTGGCTCATCCAGCGCTCTTGCACCCGCCTGGGCCAAAGATTCGAGCCGCTCCACCGCACCGTGGTAGGCCGCTTCGATCATGGCATCGTCGGCGTCGTCAGCGATGATGGCGTTGGCGATGAGTGTGACCCGCTGTTGCCAATGGTCATACGCGGCGAGTTCACCAATGATTGAAATGACAGCATCGGGATATCCGAGATCGTCCTCGGCAACGTCGGGTAGGTGCTCCACTTCGCGAACCACGTCATAGCCGAGGTAGCCGATCAGCCCGCTGTGCAGAGGCGGAAGGCCTTCGATATCAGGTGCTTTGTAGTGATTGAGAAGCAGCTCGAGCGCGGCGAGAATGCCCTCGGCGGGATCAATGTCAACCCCGAGATCACCCTCAATGGTTATGTCTCCGTTGCGGGCCACGAGGGTTCCCAGCGGACGGCGACCAACAAAGGACCAGCGGCTCCAACGGTCACCACCGTCCACGGACTCAAGCAGAAACCCCTCGTCTTCGCCAACTACCCTGCAAAAGGCACTCACCGGGGTGGAGAGGTCAGCCAGCACGTCACGCCATACGGGAACCATGCGATGCGACCGCGCCAGCGAGCGGAACTCTTCGAGATCGGGGCGTACGGTCATCGAATCAGCCGTAGGTGAGCGAATCTGGGTCGGTTACGGCGCGGTAGTAACACGTCGGGCGGGTATTGCCACTTTCGTCTTTGGTGTGGCACACGCCTGTGCCTGCTTTGCGGACGCGATACAGGAGGCTGTTTTGTTCGCAGTTGACTTTCACTTCGACAAGGTCAAGCAAGTCTCCACTCGTCGCTCCCTTGTGCCAGAGTTCTTGGCGCGATGTGGAGTAAAGCACAGCGGACTTTCGTTCAAGGGTTGCCCGGTACGCCTCTTCGTTTGCGTAACCGATGAACAAGACGTCGCCAGAATCGGCGTCTTGAAGCACCACAGGCACGACTTGATGTCCAGCCCGCCCGATCTTGGCGACCTTGTCGAAATCGAGTTCGACCGATAGCCCCTCTTCAAGGGCGACTCCATCAAAAGACACGCTCATAGCCGCCTAGCTTACGTGCCAAGCCCTCGACCCCCATAGAGTTTCCGCCATGACTGAAACCTCCGTTAGCTCCGAACTTGCCCACATTGACGCGGTGGGGCTCGCCGAACTCGTGCGGACTGGCCAAATCAACCCCCGCGAGTTGATCGACGACACCATTGATCGCATCGAGCGAATCGATCCGCAGATCAACGCGGTGATCCACCCGAGTTTCGAGAAAGCCCGAGCCATCGCCGATTCCGAACTCCCCGACGGACCCTTCCGCGGAGTTCCGATGCTGTTGAAAGACCTCTGGCCGTGCTCTGAGGGCGACCCGTTTCATCAGGGTGTACTCGGCCTCAAGAAAGCCGGACACACGGCCTCCTTCGACGCCAACATCACCACGGCCTACCGACGGGCCGGCTTTGTGCTGTGCGGCCGCACCAACAGCCCCGAGATGGGGCTGGCAGCCACCACCGAACCACTGTCCTATGGCGCTACCCGTAACCCTTGGGATCTGTCTCGCAGCCCCGGCGGATCATCGGGAGGTGCCGCGGCCGCGGTGGCCGCAGGAATGCTCCCGGCCGCCAACGCCAGCGACGGCGGTGGATCGATTCGGATTCCAGCCGCCATGTGCGGTCTGGTCGGCCTCAAACCGAGCCGGGGACGTATCTCTCAGGGACCACACAACGACGAGTGGAGCAACAGCGTGCAACATGTTGTGTGCCACACCGTGCGTGACAGCGCGGCAATTTTGGACGTAACCGCGGGGCCGTTCCCCGGGGACGGTGTGATCGCCCCCGCTCCCCCGGCCCCCTACGCGGAGATGATCAACCAAGCTCCTCCACGCCTGCGGATCGGCGTGCTGGCCGATTCGATTCGAAGCAATGTTCCCATTGATCCTGAAGTGGCTGCCGCGGTGAACGAGGCCGCCGTTTTGCTTGAGCGGCTCGGCCATGCCGTGGACGATGAATCTCCTGCGCCGCTGCACGACGAGGAGTTGATTGGCTCGTTCGCTCCCCAGTGGGCCGTAGGGGTGGCCCACTCTCTGGAACAATTCGGCGAATGGATCGGCCGGGATATCACCGAGGATGACGTTGAGCCCATGACATGGATCCTGGCCGAACGCGGACGGCGATTGGCAGCGCTGGAGCTGTCTCGCTGCGCTGAAGCGTCGCTGACCTTCCGCCGTTTGATGGCGCAATGGTGGGCAGACGGACACGATCTCTTACTGGTTCCAACCTGTTTGCGACCAGCGGCGAAACTCGGCGAGATGGTCGGGACTATCGGAGACCCGACTGCCGGTGTGTTGAGCACCTTGGCCTATTCAACCCTCACCGCTCCCTTCAACACAACCGGCCAACCTGCGATCTCGCTTCCGCTCGCCCGCTCGAGTGCCGGGTTGCCGATCGGTATCCAGTTGGTCGCCGCCTACGGCAAGGAGCACCTGCTGCTCCAGGTCGCCCGCCAACTCGAAATCGAAGTCCGCTGGGCCGACCAGCGCAGTCCACTGCACCCGTAACCAGCTAATAGCGACCGCAGAATCAAAGGTAGAGACCGGTGGAGCCCTCGTCGAGGCGCTCGGCGGCCACTGCATGGATGTCCCGCTCGCGCAGGATGATGTAGTCACAACCGCGGACCTCGACCTCATAGCGGTCCTCGGGGTTGAACAACACCTGATCACCGGTCTCGAGATTACGAACATTGGGGCCCACGGCCACGACCGCAGCCCACGACAAGCGCTTGCCGACCTGCGCGGTCGCCGGGATCAGGATTCCTCCCGATGAGCGGCGCTCCCCCTCCGCCTCGCCGAGCGATACCAGGATCCGGTCATTGAGCATCTTGACCGGAAGCCCGTCGTCGCCTGAGAGGTCACCGTTCTGCTTTGCATTGGTTGCCACACAGCCACGCTAGCGCCCACCCCAGGCGATAAACGCTGCTGGCTCGTCGAAGATCAGTTCGGGGGGCGGACCGTTACGTTGTTCGCGGCCAGCACTCGCTTGGCGTCCGCGACGGTGTGCTCACCGAAATGGAAGATGCTCGCAGCCAACACTGCGTCAGCACCACCCTCAGTCACCCCTTCGACCATGTGTTGCAGCGTCCCCACACCGCCACTGGCGATCACGGGAATGTCCACTGCGCTAGTGACAGCCGAGGTGAGCGGAATGTCGAATCCGTCCTTGGTGCCGTCGGTGTCCATCGAGGTGAGCAGAATCTCACCGGCTCCGAGGCGTTGTACCTCCCGGGCCCACTCGAGTGAGTCGATGCCGGTGCGGATCCTTCCCCCATGTGTGTATACCTCGAAAGCGTCGTCGCTGCCGTCCACACGGCGGGCATCGATGGCGACAACACAACATTGCGCTCCGAACTCCTTGCTGATCTCGGTCACCAACACCGGTCGCTTTATCGCCGCGGTCATGACGCTCACCTTGTCGGCACCAGCCATCAGCAATCGACGAGCATCGTCAACGGTGCGGATCCCACCACCAATGGTGAATGGGATGAAGACCTGTTCGGCTACTGCCCGAGCCATCTTCACCGTCGTGTCGCGTTGGTCTGAAGAGGCGGTTATATCCAAAAACACCAATTCATCGGCACCTTGGGCGTCATAGGCAGCGGCGAGTTCAACAGGATCACCCGCGTCACGGATGTCCACAAAGTTGACGCCCTTCACCACCCTCCCGGCATCAACATCGAGGCACGGGACAACCCGGATCGCCCGCACGGTCACGAACGAGCACCCAACGCTGCAACTGCAGTGGCGACATCAACACGGCCCTCATAGAGCGCCCTCCCGGCTATCGCACCGCTGAGCCGGCGACCCTTGACCTCAACGCGGTCGAGTTCGAGAAGGTCGTCGAGGTTGCCTACTCCCCCACTGGCAATCACATCGGTTTTTGTCACTCCGAGGATCTCTGTGAGCCCGACGATATCGGGTCCGCTAAGGGTCCCGTCTCGGCGAATATCGGTGACCACGAATGCATCAACGCTGGTGTCGGCAAACGAACGAGCGACCTCAGCCACCGTTCGACCGGAGCCAACGAGCCAGCCGTCTGTAGCCACTTCCCCCGACTTGGCGTCAAGACCTATTGCAACCCGGAATTGTTGTGCCAACGTGACCACAACTTCAGGATCCTTGAGAGCTGCGGTTCCGATCACGACCCGCTCTACACCAGCATCAAAAAGTGACTGTGCCGCCTCCACACTGCGAACTCCTCCACCTGACTGAACCGGCACCGGCACAGCTTTAGCGATCGCCTCGACTATCTCGCGGTTCTCGGGGTTACCGGTGCGCGCGGCATCGAGATCAACGACATGAACCCACCGGGCTCCCGCTTCTACAAAGTCAAGCGCCTGCGCGACCGGATCGTCGCCGTACACAGTCTGGAGGGCAAAGTCGCCCTGACGCAGACGTACACATTTGCCCTCACAAAGATCAATCGCCGGATAGAGATCCATCAGGCCGCAACTTTCGCCGCGTCGCTTGCGTAAGCGACGAAGTTCGACAAGATACGCAGCCCTGTAGCTCCCGATTTTTCGGGGTGGAACTGGGCCGCCCAGACGTTGTCGCGGGCTACAGCAGCCGTGACCGGTCCGCCATAGTCGCAGGTGGCGATCACTTCCTCGCAATCCTCTGGGGCATAGGAATGAACGAAGTAGACCCAGGGCTCATCGCCGAGGTCGTTCAACATCGGATGTTCTCTGTGGACGTTGAGCTTGTTCCACTGGATCTGCGGTCGCTTGACGGTGTCGGGCAACAGTCGTACGAACTGATTGAACACCCCGAGTCCGTCGATCTCTGGTGCTTCTTCAGAACCAGCGAACAACATTTGCATGCCGATGCAGATACCAAAAAATGGGACGCCGGCGTCGATGCGATCCAGCGCGACTTCGTCGAGACCCGCATCTCTCAGCGCCTTCATACAGGGGCCGAACGCACCGACGCCCGGAAGCACAACACCGCAGGCATCGCTGATCAGTCCACGATCGGCGGTGAGCCTGGTGTCGGCACCCACATGAGAAAATCCCTTGTGGGCCGAATGCAGATTGCCGATGCCGTAATCAAGCACAGCCAATAACGGTCGCCCTTCGGCTTTCACAACGCTCATCGCTTACAGCGTGCCTTTGGTCGACGGCAGCACGTCTCCCTCGACTTTCACTGCATCGCGCAGGGAACGGGCCACGCCTTTGAACATGGCCTCAACGATGTGGTGGGTGTTCTTACCCCTTCGTCCGACAATATGGAGGGTGACCCCAGCCGATACCACGAAGGCCCGCCAGAACTCCTCCATCAGTTGCGGATCAAAGGGTGGGTCACCGAGGATCTTCTCGCCAGGAAAGTCGACTTCATAGTGGAAAAACGGCCGCCCCGACAGATCGAGCACTATCTCCACGGCGGCCTCGTCGAGCGGCACCACGTTGGAGGCGAAGCGACGTACTCCCCGCTTGTCGCCGAGCGCGTCGGCGAAGGTCTCGCCCAAGGCGATACCGACATCTTCCACTGTGTGGTGCGCGTCGATGCTCAAGTCGCCGGTGGCCTTGATGTCGAGGTCGAACGAACCGTGCCGACCGAGTTGGTCGAGCATGTGATCAAAGAAAGGCAAACCGGTCGCGATGTCGGTGTCACCACTGCCGTCAAGAGCCATCGTGATCTCAATCGCCGTTTCTTTGGTGACACGGCTCGTGACACCGGTCCTCTCAGAACTTGCTGTAGGACTAGTCATGTGAGCACCTCTCGTAAGGCTTCTAGGAACCGATCATTCTCGCGGGGAGTGCCGACGGTTACGCGGAGACACCCTTCGAGGCGAGGCCATGAGGCACAGTTGCGAACCAACACGGAGCGGTCAACCAATTTTTGCCATACCACCTCACCGGAAATCTCCGCGGGGCGAATCAACACAAAGTTGGCGCCGCTAGGCCAGACCTCGACGGGTAGAGCGTTCAACTCTGCTACCAGCCGCTCGCGCTCAGCCACAAGTTTCTGGACCCGTTGTTGCATGGCGTCGAGGTAGTCGAGCGCCACGGTGCCGGCAATCTGAGTCATGGCGTCGAGATGATACGGCAGAACCACTTTCTCAAGTTCGCTGACGAGCCATTCGGGGCCCACAAGATAGCCGAGTCGAGCCCCGGCCATAGCCCAAGTCTTGGAGTAAGTGCGTGTAACTACCAAAGGCACTTCGTCGCCGAGCAACGACATTGCGCTCTGCGCGTTGAACTGCCCATATGCCTCATCGATACACAAGAGCCCCCCAACCCCGGAGACAAGTTCAAGTACTTCACTCACAACAGCCGGGTCATCAACCACCCCCGTGGGACTATTGGGAGAACACAGAAAAGTCACATCAGGTTGGTGCGCCTGAACGACGCGCCGCGCTTCATCAATATCGAGGACAAAACCCGGCCCTCGCTCGCCGGTTACCACAGAAGTGCCCGTGACGCGACTCAGGTGAGAATGCAGCGCGTAGGTCGGTTCGAAAACCGCGGCTGTTCGTCCCGCACCTCCGTACGTCAACAGCAACGTCTGCAACACCTCATTGGATCCGTTGGCTGCAAACACCTGCTCTGGAGCAACCCCGTGGAGTTCACCAATGCGCGTCCGCAACCTCATGGCGGAGCGATCCGGATATCGGTGCCAACCGAGGAGACCTAAAGCCTCTGCCACAGCAGCACGAAACTCTGCGGGAGGTGGCTCGGGGCTCTCGTTGGTGTTGAGGCGGACGTCAACCTCCAGTTGTGGTGAATGGTAACCCTGCATTAGAGCTACAGCTTCACGCGGGGCAGGTCTAGGGCTCACGATCGCGCCTCCTGGCGGATCCGAATTGAGGCCGCGTGGGCATCAAGTCCCTCCGCACCTGCCAACGCCAGCACGTGATCACCGAGCATTGCGAACCCTTCTGCGTCAGCGGTAACGATGTGGATGTCCTTCATGAAATCGCGCACCGACAACGAGCTAGCGAAACGAGCTGTGCCGCTGGTAGGAAGCACATGGGAGGGTCCGGCCACATAATCGCCTAGCGATGCGGGTGTCCATGCACCACAGAACACTGCGCCCGCGTCACGCACCAAGCCGAGCAGAGCTTGGGGATCAGCGGTCTGAAGTTCAAGATGTTCGGGTGCAATGTGGTTGGACACCGCCATTGCTTGTGATGGGCCGGAACACAGTACCGCGTAGCCCGAACTGGCCAGGGTCGACTCAATATCGCTGCGACGCGGAGCCTGGCTTGCTAGCCGTTCAACCGCGGCTGTCACTTCATCGGCGAAATTCTCGTCCCAGGTGACTAACCAAGCCAGCCCATCAGGGCCGTGTTCTGCCTGAACGATCAGATCGATCGCGGCGAACTCGCTGGGAGCGGAACCATCGGCTACCACTACCACTTCGGAAGGACCCGCAAACGACGATGGAACGCCAACCACACCAGCGACTTCTTGTTTGGCGACTGCCACATACGCATTGCCGGGACCAACGATCACGTCAACAGCACGAATTGTCTCAGTTCCGTAGGCCAACGCCCCGATCGCCTGAGCACCTCCGATAGCAAAAACTTCGTCCACACCAGCCACGGCTGCAGCAGCCAAGGTGACGTCTGCGACACTGCCGTCTGAGTCCGGCGGCACGCAGACGACCACTTCTTCCACACCAGCGACGCGGGCGACAATCGCAGTCATCAGCACCGTCGATGGGTATGCAGCTCGACCACCGGGGACATAGCAACCTGCGCGTCGCACTGGGTGGTGCCTGCCTGCTACCACTACACCAGCGCCTGCAACGTCCACATCGTCGGGCATCTGGGCCTGGTGATAGACGGCGATTCGCTGTGCCGCGGCTTCCA
This sequence comes from Acidimicrobiales bacterium, assembly GCA_047516945.1. Classification (GTDB taxonomy): domain Bacteria; phylum Actinomycetota; class Acidimicrobiia; order Acidimicrobiales; family Aldehydirespiratoraceae; genus VXYK01. Next base: position 70,909 of record JAKZTU010000162.1, on the reverse strand, counting down.
ACGCAGTTCGCACTAGCGGATCGATTCGATCCAGCGCCGCAGCAATATCGGAGGACTCCACAGCCGCTGAGTCAAGTTTCACGCCGTCGAACTGCTCCGTGAACTCGCGGATCGCGCTATCTCCGCGGTCCCGCACCTCTTGCAGAATTTCGCGCACCACAGCAACAGGCCCAGCAGAGGGCACTTCCGGCCGCGGCAAGCAGTCCGCGACGTCACCGTCGAAATCGCGAAGATCGATTCGTGTTAGCACGACAACACGCTACCGGTCGTGGTGGGGCGCTCAGGTGCAATTACGGGCAGACTGCCACGATGGATTCTGATGCAGCCGAACTCTCCTCTCTCACCACAGTGGTATCTGATGTCGCTGAACGCATAGCCGAGATGGCGAATCGTCGTGGAGCCGACCCCGACGATCCAATTTTGGCACGGCTTCACGAGATTGAACGGACTCTTGTCACAGTCGGACGCAGACTGCGCTCAACAGCTCGCGACCTCGGTTGACAACGCGCTGGACCAGAACAGTGCACAAAAAGAACTGCGGTGGCCTCCGTGCACGGAGGCCACCGCATGGCGACACAGGGCGGCGGAACCCTCGTATCGCCGAGTCGGCCAAGCGGCGGGTGCTCGGCCGGACTGCCAATATAGCGTTTCTGCTTTGGCAATGTAGCGCTGTTTCTATAGAAATCAGGTACCAAAATCACTTCATAGGTGGCTCGACGGGCAGAAATCGTTGAGAACGCAATCCTCGCATCGTGGTCTTCGAGCGATGCACACGCGACGCCCATGAAGGATCAGGCGCAAACTGAAATCGCCCCGTTGAGACGCTGGCACCATCGGGTTGAGTTCAAGCTCAATCTTCACTGGATCGGTCTCTTGGGTGATTCCCAATAGGTTCGAGAGACGGTTGACGTGCGTGTCCACCGGAAGTCCCGGTTGCCCAAGGGCGACACTACGAACGACATTGGCGGTCTTGCGTCCCACGCCAGGGAGACGTACGAGGTCCTTCATGGCCGCCGGTACCTCGCCGTCATACTCGTCGACCAAGATCCGCGCCATTCTCACAAGGCTCTTCGACTTCTGGCGGAACAACCCGATAGTGCTGACGTAGGGTTCGACCTCGCTGGAGTCCACCTCAGCGAGCGCCCACGGATCTGGGAAACGGGCAAACAACGTCGGTGTGGCCTTGTTTACTCCGACATCAGTTGCCTGAGCCGACAGAATCGTCGCCACCAAGAGTTCAAATGGGTTCCGGTGGTCAAGTTCACACTCCGCATCGGGATATTCAAGGGTCAGGCGCTCATTTGTGACACGAGCGCGGCCCTTCGGTGATCGTGGCTTGGCCATAGTCCGAAGCTACGCTAACGCCGTGGCGCTGACCATCGAGGGACCAAATGAAGGCGACTGCCGATGGTCGCTTATCGTCGCTGCAGATCGCCGCCAATTCGATCTCGGGGCAAGCTTGACGGACTGGCTCTCGGCGAACCGCGACGAGACCGTGCAGCTCTGGCTGCGCCAAGTCGATGATCAAGCCCACGCAATCGCTTCGGAGTTGGGTTTCGTGCCCCACCGCGATCTCTGGCAACTGCGTTGCACGCTTCCCAACAGTTCCTCCGGTCTGGTCACTCGCGCTTTCAGCGCAGACGACATCGATGCTTTCGTAAAGGTCAACAATCGGGCATTCCGCTGGCATCCCGAACAGAGCGGACTCACTGTCAATGCGGTTCGCGAGACCATGACCGAGCCCTGGTTCAACGCTGCTGGCTTTCGTCTTCTGCACAGCGACAACGGCAGGTTGATGGGTTTTTGTTGGACCAAAATCCACAGAGCCACCGATCCCGAACTTGGCGAAATCTATGTGATAGCGGTTGACCCCGACTTCCACGGCCAGGGTCTGGGCAAACCGATGACGCTGGCCGGCCTCGAATGGCTGGCTGCTGAAGGGCTACGAGTCGGGATGCTCTACGTCGAATCCGACAATCATGCGGCCAACGCCACCTACGCCGCCATCGGCTTCGCTCGACACCACACAGACCGCGCCTACCGACTTGCAAGCTGACCGTACTTTGAAGATCGACCCCGAGAACCTGCCTGAAGGCAACGAGAAGCGTGCCGCGGTCCGGTCGCTTTTTGACCGCATCGCCGGGCGATACGACATGGTCAACCGCGTGATCACCTTTGGACTTGATGTCCGCTGGCGACGCAACGCAGTGTCCGCCCTTGATCTCAGCGCCGGATCGATCGTGCTTGACTCGGCCTGCGGCACTGGCGACTTCTGCCGCGAAACCTCGCGGGCAGGAATGGTGCCAATCGGCGTTGATCTTTCGATGGGCATGTTGGTTGCAGCTCGTACCGATGCGCCGCTGGTACAGGGCGACGTGCTGGCACTTCCTATCTCGAAGGGGGCAGTCGACGGAGCGGTATGCGGGTTCGCGTTGCGCAACCTCGTAGAACTACCCGCTTTCTTTGCCGAGTTGGCTCGCGTGATCCGCCCCGGCGGAAGAATCTCTTTGTTGGATGCGGCCGAACCTGAACACAAAGTCTTGCGCTGGGGTCACCGGATCTACTTCCAGAGGGTCGTGCCTCGCATCGGAGGGTTGCTTTCTGACCGAACGGCATACACCTACCTGCCAAGGTCTTTGGCCTACATGCCAGCGTGGTCCGACCTGAAACGCCAGCTGTTCGCTGCCGGATTCGTCGACATCGAACGGCAAGTCTTCGTCGGCGCCCACCTCATCACTGCAACCCGCAAGAGCTAGCGATCCAACACACTCAACCAGCGAGCCGCCCCAGCCAGTCAGGGCTTAGCCAGATAGGGCGATCCCAAGTGCCATGGCCAACCCAGCAATGAGCTGTATTCGACCGGTGGCGGACAAAACCGCGATGAGTTCCGATCCAACCGCTCCACGGCGAACCGGTCTGATGGCCTGCACAGCAAACGGCAGACCAACTAACGCAGCCACCGCAAAACGGTCCGTCATAACCGTCATAAGCACCGCAATCAACATCGCGCCCGCTTGCATAGCCACGAAGAGGTGTCGCGTGCGGCCATCACCAAGTCGGACCGCCAAGGTGATTTTGCCCGCGGCAGTATCGCCGGGAATGTCTCGAAGATTGTTGATCACCAGCAGCGCGGTCGCCCACAGTCCAACGACCACCGCGGCGCTCGCAGCCAATCCGTTGATTTCCTCGGACAGGACATAGTACGTGCCGATGGTTGCCACCAACCCAAAGAAAACGAACACGAAGACCTCGCCAAGGCCGAGGTAGCCATAAGGGCGCGGTCCACCGGTGTAAGTCCAGCCCGCAATAAGGCAGCAAATGCCGACCACAAATAACTCAGGACCAACCACGAAAGCCAGCAGCGCGCCGAACGCTCCTGCGACAGATAAGGCGCCAATCGCGGCACGTTTAACGAGGCGGGCGTCTACCAGACCCGAGCCAACCAAGCGCAACGGTCCAGTTCGGTCGCGGCCATCGGTGCCGCGAATACCGTCGGAGTAATCGTTGGCATAGTTCACCCCCACCTGTAACGCCAGCGCGACCAGCAACGCGGCACCCGCCCGCCACCATTGAGTCTCAGCGCTCTCCCCGACCGCCGCGGCAGTCCCAACCGCCACCGGAACGATCGCCGCAACGAGGGTGCGCGGGCGGGCTCCCGACCACCACAGCGCCACACCCGAGGGCGCTCCCGAGGCGTTCACAGGCGCTCCATGAAGTCAACTACCGTCCGAACCATCAAGTCGTGTTCAACGGCATGGATTCGGGCTTCGAGACTTTCACGGTCATCTTCAGCACGGATGGGTACAACTTGGGTTGCGAGCACAGGACCATTGTCGACGCCCTCATCGGGCACCAGATGAACCATCACGCCAGTGTGGTCGAGTCCGTCACGCAGATGAGCATTCCAGGCATCATCGATTGCGTGTGCACCACCGAACTCGCCTGGAAGCGCCGGGTGCAGGTTCATCACCCGACCTGGGAAATGGCGCAGGAACTCCATTGTGAACAAGTGCATCCAGCCGGCAAGCACGACCAGGTCGGGGCGGTGACCCAAAACCATTGCCGCCAAATCCGCGTCGTAACGGCGACGCCCCTCGGCGGGGTCGTCATGGCTGTCCAAGTAGGGTCGCAGTCCAAGAAATGAGGTGGGTGTCTCGTTTATCGACGCCCGTTTTTGTGCATATGCGCTGCGGCGATTCACAATGACCGCGACGATTTCGGCGTCAAGACGCCCGTCTTCAACCGCATCGAGCAGCGCCTGAAGATTCGACCCGGCACCAGAGGCGAGGACCACAATGCGTGGTGTCAACGCCAATCCTCAACAAGGCGAACCCTCTCGGAGTCATCGCTCAAAACCAAATGCCCAACCGTGGCTAACCCAAGTTCGTTGATCAACTGTTGCTGAGACTGATCAACGACCACAATCATGCCGATTCCCATGTTCCACACACGAAACGCCTCGTCATTGGGCAATTCGGCCCACTCCACCAATGTCGAGAAGGACCGGGGAACCTCCCAGGAGCCAAGATCAATTCGAGCACTCAGATCATCAGGCAGGACTCGTGGAAGGTTCTCGATCACTCCTCCGCCGGTGATATGGGCCAGTGCTTTGGGCTGAACCCCACGTTGTTGCAAGCAAACAATATCGCTGAGATAGCACCGATGCGGAGCGAGCAAAAACTCGAGCATCTCCTCGTCGGCTTGATAGCGCTCAAGCAACAGCCGAATGAGCGAATATCCATTGGTGTGAGGGCCAACACTGGTTAACCCCACGAGTAGATCACCTTCGCTCAGATGCTCGGTTTGAGGCCACAGCGCATCTCGATCGACGACCCCGACGATTGTGCCGGCGATATCGGTCGCCCCAGGCATATAGACACCGGGCATCTCAGCTGTTTCACCGCCTAGCAAAGCACAATCAACGGCCTTGCAGGCTTCGCTCATTCCGGTGACGATCTCAAGCACAGTCTCGGGCACCAACGATGCCGTAGCTATGTAGTCAAGGAAAAACAGCGGGCGCGCTCCCTGCACCAAGATGTCGTTGACGCAATGATTCACCAAGTCAACGCCAAGACCCTTGAAGCGCTGGTAACGGGCCGCTAGTTCCACTTTGGTTCCAACGCCATCGGTGGACGCCACCAACACCTTTCCCGGTCCGAGATCATCGGCAGCGAAGAGTCCTCCGAAGGCTCCGATCTCCGACAGCACTGCCGGTGTTGCAGTGGAAGAGACGGCCTCAGCCAAAAGGCGGACCGTCAGATTTCCGGCGTCGATGTCGACACCGGCATCGCTATAGCTGGTCATAACCCAAGCTCACGGGCGATATCTGAACGGAACTGAGAACCCGCAAATGAGATGGCAGCAACTCCTCGGTAGGCAGCGTCTGATGCTCCAGCAAGTTCAGGCGCTAGGGCGGTTACCGCCAACACCCTCCCTCCCGCGGTGCGCGGCGCTTCGTCGGCTATTGAAGTCCCAGCGTGAAACACCTTGCAACCAAGCCCTACCGCGGCCTCAAGGCCAGAGATTGGAACCGCGGCACTGCTACTCACCGGGTAACCCTCCGAGGCCATCACGACCGTGACCGCGGCACTGTCGGCCCAGCGAATATCGGTAGTCGACAAATCGCCGGCACAGCATGCCTCGAATATCGCATACAGGTCCGACTCAAGCAGCGGCAACACCACCTGAGTCTCCGGATCGCCAAATCGACAATTGAACTCGATCACTTTCGGCCCCGACTCGGTGAGCATCATGCCCGCATAGAGCACGCCTCGATAAGGGCGACCCTGACGCGCCAGGGCTGCCAGGGTGGGCGCCAAGACCTCGCGACTGACTTGCTCAATCAGTTCGTCGTCAGCAATCGGAGAGGGATGAAAGGCACCCATTCCACCGGTGTTGGGCCCCTCATCGCCCGTCAGCAAGCGTTTGTGGTCCTGCGCGAGAGGCATGATCTGAAAGTCGGTCCCGTCGCAGAAGGCTAGGACCGATACCTCTGTACCGCGGAGGCGCTCCTCGAGCAGAATCTCGTGGCCCGCTTCGCCAAAACGATCCTCAAGCAGCATTGACTCGATCGCTTCGGCAGCTTCGGCCTTGGTTTCGGCGACAATCACTCCCTTGCCGGCGGCCAAACCAGTGGCTTTTATCACCGGCACAGCCGACAAGTCCTCAAGATGGTGAAGCGCCGCTTGCGCGTCGGAAAAGACCGCTGCGTCGCCAGTGGGAATACCGTTTTCGCAAAGAAAGTCCTTGCAATGCGACTTGGAACCCTCAAGTTCCGCAGCCGCCGCGCTGGGACCAAAGGCTGCAATTCCAGCATCGCTGAGTGCATCAACGAGCCCCAAGACCAGCGGATCTTCGGGACCAACCACCACCATCGCCACGGCTTGCGCCAGCGCAAACTCCACAATTCCGGCTACGTCGGTGGGTGCCAGGGCCACATTGCGGCATCTGTATTCTGTAGCCGTTCCGGCGTTGCCCGGCGCAACGATCACCTCCGAGACCCGGGGCGATTTTGCCAACGACCAAGCAATAGCGTGTTCCCGGCCACCGCCGCCGATGACCAATACCCTCGCCGACATGGGTGCTAATCGCTCCAGACCGATGAGAACTCTTCTTTGGGATTCAACCGGAGTTGCACGAAGCGCATTGACTGAAACGGATACTTGCCAGTAAAGCAGGCGTTGCAATAGCCATTTTCTGAACCTAGAGCTCGCATCATCGCTTCAATGGACAAAAAAGCCAGCGAGTTCGCCGCTATGTGGTCGCATATCTGCTCGACAGACCTATGGGCGGCAATCAACTCGTCTTGGCTAGCCATGTCAACGCCCATGTAGCAGGGGCTGATAATCGCCGGGCAGGCCACGCGAACGTGCACTTCGGTAGCGCCCGCGTTGCGCAACATTTTGACAAGGGGGCCCGATGTAGTCCCGCGCACGATCGAATCGTCAACCAATATCACCCGTTTGTCCACCAGGTAGTCGGCCAGAGGATTGAACTTCATGGCCACACCAGCAGCTCGCAGTTGCTGTGTCGGTTCAATAAAGGTACGGCCCACATAGCGGTTCTTGATGAACCCCTCGGTGTAAGGGATCCCGGTCTCCTGTGCGAATCCGACCGCGTGAGGGGTGCCCGAATCTGGCACCGATACCACCAAATCGGCGTCAACTGGAGCTTCTCTAGCCAGTTCACGTCCTAGACGCTGTCTGGTCGAATGCACCAGGTTGCCATCACAAATCGAATCTGGCCGCGAAAAGTAGATCTGTTCTAAGGTGCACAAAGCCCGTTCTTTGGCACCCACGCCGCTGTACGCCTCCAGACCAGCGTCGCTCAGACGAACAATCTCTCCCGGGGCGACCTCTCGAACAAACTCCGCTCCAATGGTCGAAAAAGCGCAAGTCTCGGAAGCTAGAACGTGACCACCATCGATTTCACCAATAACCAGCGGTCTCAATCCCCAAGGATCTCGCACCCCGAACACTGCATCACGGGTCAATATTGTGAGCGCATAACCACCCTCGACGCGCGACATTAGAGTTCTGATCCGCTCCAACCAATCTCCCGACGCCCCAGTGAGCAGGTGAACCATCACCTCGGTGTCGCTCGATGTCTGTAAGCCGACTCCCCGTTCAAGCAGTTCGCGACGCAGCACATGGGCATTGACAAGGTTGCCATTGTGAGCCAGACCCAGCGGGCCATCAAGAGTCTCGATCAGCTGAGGCTGCGCGTTGCGTAGCCCCGAACCGCCGGTCGTCGAATAGCGGGTGTGTCCAATGGCCAGGTCACCGGGAAGTGTCGCCAAGTTCTCCTCTTTGAAGACGCTGGCGACAAGACCCAACCCCTTGTGCACGTGAGCCACCCCGTCTCTGGTGGTCGCAATACCAGCGGCCTCCTGACCACGATGCTGAAGAGTATGGAGAGCAAAAAATGACAGTCGAGCTGCGTCTGAACCAGAAGTGTGGATTCCAACCACGCCACACTCTTCACGGGGGTCGTCGGCTTGGCTCCGCACAGATATCACCGGTCAGCCAGAGCCTGCCGCAAGGCAACAACTCTATCCAAGAGGCAGTCAGCGTCATCACCAACAGCTGTCATATGACCCATTTTTCGACCTTCGCGAGCTTCGTGTTTTCCGTAGAGGTGAAGGTACACATCGCGAGCCGCGAAGACTTGTGACCAATCTGGTTCGCCTTCGAGGAAAAGATCACCAAGAAGTTGCACCATCGCAGCTGGTTTGCAACTCCCGTCGCCAAGTGGCATACCAACCACAGCACGGAGTTGTTGGGCAAACTGACTGGTTGACGCAGCCTCGATAGTGCAGTGCCCCGAGTTGTGTGGGCGAGGAGCAACCTCGTTGACGATCAATCCATCAGCAGCGTCAAACATCTCAACGCACATGACGCCAACTAGGCCCCACTCGTCGGCAATCCGAGCCGCTATGGCGGTGGCTTCGCTCACCGCTTGCGCGCTGAGGTGCGCGGGGGTGATGGTGCTGTCGAGAATGTGGTTGACGTGATGGTTCTCCATCACACCATGGTCCACAACCTCGCCAAGATGAGAACGGGCCACAATCACCGAAATTTCCCGTTCGAAATCCACGACAGACTCGACCACCAAGTGTTGAGACCCCAAGCGCCGCCAAACATCGGCGACTTCACAGGTCCGCTCGATCCGTGCCTGTCCTTTGCCGTCGTAGCCGAAGCGCGCAGCCTTGGCAATGACCGGAAAACCGAGTTCTTGGGCCACAGCGGCAAGCTCTGACTCGCTGCTCGCAGAGCGCCAAACGGCTACAGCAACCCCCGCTGCGACCAACGCATCCTTTTCTTCGCGGCGATTCTGGGCGGTGGCGATGATCTTGCCGCTGGGACGAACCTCCAGGCCGACACTTGCTGCTGCGGCGGCGATCCCTACATCAACATTTTCGAATTCCCAGGTGATCACGTCGGATTCTGCGAGTAGACGCTCGATGGCAACCTCGTCGTCGAAACCAGCAGCGATTTCGATCTCCGCCACCGTGCCGGCAGGGGTGTCCTTGTCTCCACCGGTCAATACAGCTACTCGGTAACCGTGCTGATGGGCCGCATAAGCCAACATGCGCCCAAGTTGGCCACCACCAACAACACCGATAGTGGATCCAGGCGGGAGCGGCGCCTGTGCACCTGGTTGTTGTGTCCGGGGCGATGTCATGGATCTAGTTCGAGCGCTCGGATACGGGCGGCCTGCTCAGCGCGACGCGAGCGTAGGCGATCAGCTAGCTCGGGAGTTCCGGTAGCGAGTATCGCTACCGCAAATAGTCCTGCGTTGGTTGCTCCGGCTTGACCGATCGCCATCGTCGCCACTGGAACGCCCGCCGGCATCTGCACGATCGACAACAGGGAGTCGATGCCGTTGAGGGTGCGGCTCTTGATGGGCACACCGATGACCGGAACCAGCGTGTGGGAAGCAACCATTCCAGGAAGATGAGCGGCCCCTCCCGCACCGGCGATAATTACTCGCAAGCCTCGTGACTCGGCATTTCTGGCATATTCGTCCATGAGGTCGGGGGTCCGGTGTGCCGACACCACGCGGCACTCATGGGCTATACCGAAATCGGCCAGAACATCGGCGGCGAATCGCATGGTCTCCCAATCCGAATCGCTGCCCATGATGACGCCTACAAGCGGATCACAGCTCACGGCGGATCACAGCTCACGGCGAATCACAGCTCACGCCATCGGACCTTGGCTAGTCGCCCCACACAGCGAAGTTTCGCATCCCCCGCAACTACATTCGCGGACCCTTCAAGAAGACCGATTCGATCGACCTCTACAATGCCCTGATAGCTGCCTCGATTCGGGGAGCAGCCGGATACGAGGCCGGTGAGAGCGCTGCGGTGGTGAGCAACTCGAAGGCCTCCGCGTAGACGTGTGCTGCTCGACTCGCCAACGCCGAATCAAGCAAGGGGGGCTCTCCCTCACCTCGGTAACCTCGCTCAGCGTAAACAAGCCGGATCACCTCCTTGTCGAGGTTTTCGGGCTCAAGTCCCCCGTCAAGGCGCTGCGCAAGGCTCGACTCACGCCAATATCGCGAACTGTCAGGAGTGTGTACCTCGTCGATAACGGTGAGCTGGTCCTGCTCGTCAAGTCCAAATTCGTATTTGGTGTCGACCAGAATCAACCCTGCGGCCGCTGCTACGGTTCTCCCCCGTTCAAACATCTCGAGTGCAACGGTCCGTACTTCGTCCCAGCGCTGTGCATCAACGAGTCCGTTAGCGACAATGTCTGCTTCGGTGATCGGCGTGTCGTGCTCACCGTCGGCAGCTTTGGTGGTTGGGGTGATGATTGCGCTCGAAAGCTGCTCGTTTTTTTCCATTCCATCAGGAAATACCATGCCATAAATCTGGCGCTTTCCTGTCGCATATTGAGTCCATAGAGAAGTGGAAGTCGTGCCAGTCAGACGGTCTCTCACTACTACTTCCACCGGCAAGGTCCGACACTTCCGCGCGATGGTGACGTTCGGGTCGGGCACCGCCAAAACGTGCGACGCAACGATGTCGGAGAGCTGGCGAAACCACCATGCTGAAAGTTCAGTGAGGATCTGACCTCGGAAAGGCACGGTTCCCAAGACACGGTCAAAAGCTGATACTCGGTCCGTCGAGACCAGTACCAACCGGTCGTCGAGATCGATGATGTCTCTCACCTTGCCCCGTCGCAGAGGCCCGATATCGGCCAGTGCTGTGGAGTCAAGACCGTCGAAAGGGGCCTCTTGGGCAGGTGCCAGGTCAATCATCATCTGGCCGCCGACACAAAAGCTTCAAACAAAGGAAGTCCCGAAGCACCGGGGTCTCCGTTCGGTCGCTGCCAATCGAGCACATGGTCCTCTGGATGGGGCATCAGCCCGACGACCGCACCCGTCTGGTCACAGATCCCGGCGATGTCCGCGGTGGAACCATTGGGGTTTGCAGGGTAGGCACCCGCGGCCGCACGAAGGGAGTGGTCCGCACCTGGTGGTGCCGCTCCACAATCTTGATACCTGAAGGCAACCAAACCCTGAGCTTCCAGTTCGTCGGTTACCGACTCGTCGGCACTCACAAAACGACCCTCGCCGTGTGCAATAGGACAGCGAATGATCGCGCCTCTGATCGATCGCAGCCAGGTGCTGCGAACCGTTGGTTCCACTCGCAACGTAACCCAGCGGCATTCAAACTTGCCGCGAGAATTCTCGGTCAGCGTCACTCGGCGGGCGCTGGTTACAGGGTCATCGCCAAGGCGTCCTGGCAACAGTCCAGCCTTTACCAGCACTTGGAAACCGTTGCAGATTCCCAGCACGGGCTTTCCCGCAGCTACCACCTCAGATAACTCATGACCGAACCACAATCGCAGCTCTAGAGCGAGTCTCTGCCCGGCACCGAGCGCGTCACCGTAGGAAAACCCACCAGGAATCAACACCGCAGCATGGTCACTGACCTTCACTTGGCCTCGGCGCAGTTGATTGACGTGAACGATGCGAGGGCTTCCACCAGCCAGTTCAATCGCCTGCGCGGCATCACCATCACGATTTGTGCCCGAAGCGTGCACTACGAGGATCGGTGGTGTACTCACGCCCTTGGTCGCCCTGTGAAAGCTGCTACCGCGTCTTGGACTTCCACCACGATGCCGGCACCCTCAGTGGTGTCACCGCTTTGGGCCGCAACACTCAGGGTGATCCGATCATCGGCGGTCACCTTGCCGATGCGTCGCCCATGAGTGCCCAAGATCGCGCCTAGCGCATCGCGGTCCCTGGGGAGCGCGGCCAGCACAAGTCGACCGGGTCCCTCGTTGGTAAGAGCCACAAACCGATCAAGTCCATCAGCGGGCACCGCCACAGCCACGCCGTGTCGCGCGGCAATCGACATCTCAGCTACGGCAACAGCGACACCTCCATCGCTACAGTCGTGCGCGGCGGTCACCAATCCCGCCATGATGGCGGAATGGACGGCTCGATAACGCGGTAACGGGTCATCCAGAGGTCGAGGGACGTCGTTGGCTCCGAGGTCGTAGATGGTGTCGGCCACAGAACCGCCGAGCGAGCCACTCCCCTCCCCAACCAGCCATAGATCGTCGCCAACCGCCATGCCCGCTGAATCGATCGCACTGTTGAGATCGGGAACTAAACCGAGTGCCGAGATCAGCAATGTGGGTGGGATTGCTCGCCCTTCGAACTCGTTGAAGAGGCTGTCCTTACCGGAAATAAACGGCATCGCGTAGCGGCGAGCTCCGTCGGTACAGCCTTGCACGGCGCGCACCAGACTGCCGAGACGATCACTTTTGGTCGGATCTCCCCAACAGAAATTGTCGAGCAGGGCCACCCGATCAGGGTTGCCCCCTACGGCCACGAGATTACGGACGGCCTCGTCCAGCGCCAGCAGTGCCATCGCGTAAGGATCATGCTTTCCGACTCGCGGACACAGGCCATTGCTCAACACTGCAGCCACCGGTGTGTGGTTCGTTCCAAGTGGCTTGACAACCGCGGCATCGCCTGGCCCGTCAGCGTTGCGACCTACCAAGGGACGTACCACGGTTCCTGCCCTGACCTCATGGTCGTAGCGGCGCACAATGTCCTCTTTGCTGGCAACATCGGGATGCGTGAGGAGCGCAAAAAGCATCTTGTCGGTGACCGGGGGTGACTGGATCGCCGCGGCTGGCGGGTCAACCCAAGTTGCCGTCATTTCCCGTCGGGGCAACCCGTTGTGCAGGAAATCCATGGACATGTCGATGACTGGTGTGTCGCCATGTCGAACCAGGAGGGCTCCGGAGCCGGTGAAGCTGCCAAGATCGGTGAGTTCCACATCCCAGTCATCGCAAAGTTCGGCCAGGGCGGGCAGCGACTTGACCGGAACAGCCATAACCATGCGCTCTTGGGCTTCGGACAGCCAAATCTCCCAGGGTTGCAGACCCGGATACTTCAGGCGCACGCCTTCAAGGTTGACCTCCACACCAAGATCCTCGCCCATCTCCCCGATGGCCGATGAGAACCCTCCCGCTCCACAGTCTGTGATGGCGTTGTACAAGCCCGCTTGACAAGCCCGCTCCACCACCTCGATACATCCCTTTTCTGTTATCGGATCCCCGATCTGCACGGCGGCACCAACGCTGTCCACGGTTGAAGTGTCCATCGTCGCCGAGGAAAAGGTGGCACCGTGGATTCCGTCTCGACCAACCCTGCCCCCGATGGAGACCACCCGGTCACCAACGCGCGCTGCGGTGGGATGGGTTCCATTCCGCAGGAGTCCCAGCGCACCGCAATACACCAGCGGGTTGCCGATATATCCCTCGTGATATACGACTGCACCATTGACGGTGGGCAGACCCAGCTTGTTGCCATAGTCAGCGATTCCGGCCACGACGCCGTCCCGAATACGCCGCGGGTGCAACAACCCTGGCAACAAGCGCTCATCGGGCAGATCAGCGGGACCAAAACACAAAACGTTGGTGCAGGCTATGGGCCGAGCCGAGACTCCCAGAATGTCGCGCACCACTCCCCCTACCCCGGTATTGGCTCCACCGAAGGGTTCAAGGGCGGATGGGTGGTTGTGGGTTTCAACCTTGAAGGCGAGATCAAACTCGTCGTCGAAGGCGACGATTCCGGCGTCATCAACAAACGCTGATCGCAGCCACCACGGGTTTAGTTCTTCGGTCACTTCGCGCAGAGCCTGCAACAAGCCATTGTGTTTGGTCACCGTTTTGCTGCCATCGGCTGCGATGTGGGTCAACTCGATTGCTGCCCGGAAGGTTTTGTGTACGCAGTGCTCAGACCAAGTCTGAGCCAGCGTTTCGAGCTCCGCGTCGGTAGGACTCCGTGCAATATCGTCGAAATAGGCTTGGATCACGCGCATCTCATTGACATCGAGTGAGAGCACCCGCTCCCTACTCAAAGCCACAAGTTCCGCATCACTGAGGTCGCTGAGCGGTACCGATTCAACCTTGGTATCTGCTGAGGCTTGCGCAACAAAGGTCGGCGGCAAGTTGCCTTCACATGACTGCTCGATGGTGTCGTTGGCTAGCAGCCTCCTAGTGATGGTGGCCACCGCTTCGTCGTCAAGATCTCCGATCAGGTCATAGCGGATCGCCGTCGAAACTCGTAATTCCTCCAGCCCCAGTTGCCGTGCTGCGCGCTCAAGTTCTCTTGCTTCAATGTCAGTTACGCCCGGAAGTGCTGCAACCTCTATTGCGCGGCCCTCAACTCGGTCTGCTTCACCTGTGGAGTACTGCGCAACAACAGGATCGACAAGCACCTCACGGCACAGTCGGTCGACATCAGTAAGGCTTAGCTCGCCTACCGACTCGAGGTGATAGATCCGAGAAACACGACAATCGACGAGTCCGGTAACGCCAACGAGGGGAGCCGAGGACACCACCGCTTCGCCCTCTGCATCGCGATGCGGCGTGACAGTAACTCGCAGCGTCATGTTGTGACTCGCTGCATCATGCTCCGGGCCAAATCAGACGGCGGCCTTCTCCAAGATATGGATACCACACGCCGACCCTAAACCGATCACATGTGCCAGGCCGACCTTGGCATCTGGAATCTGCCGATCTTTGGCTTCACCCCGAAGATGGGTCGCGACCTCAAACACATTGGCCACGCCAGTCGCCCCAATGGGGTGGCCTTTCGAGATCAAACCACCGGACACGTTGACCGGTGTCGTGCCGTCACGAAACGGGGCACCCGAATCAATGAAGTCACCCGCACCGCCACGCTCACACAGACCGAGGTTGTCGTAGTGGATCAACTCGGCCGTGGCGAAGCAATCGTGGAGTTCGACCAGGTCAAGGTCTTCTGGACCGACACCAGCGGTTTCATATGCCTTGGCAGCCGCGTTACGAGTCAAAGTGTTGACATCGGGTTGTACCTGACTCGATTCGGTGTAGGGGTCTGAGGTCAGCACCGAAGCAGAAACTTTGACCGCGCGCCGACGAAGGTCCACTGGCATGCTCTTGAGCCGTTGACCCGAGATAAGCACGGCTGAGGCCGCCCCATCTCCGGTCGGGCAACACATCAGCAAGGTGTTGGGGTAACTCATTGTCGGCGAAGTCATGATTTCTTCCATGGAGAACTCTTTGCGGTACTGCGCTAACGGGTTGAGCGTGGAATGCAGATGGTTCTTGTAAGCCACTCTGGCGAATTGCTCGAATCCAACACCGTCGTAGTCGTTGGCGTACTCCATCCCTGCCTGAGCGAACACTCCGGGCATGCCTTCTGTACCGATGTAGCCGTCGATACCAGTGACTGCGCCGTAGCGCCCAGAAGGCTCAAAGACCTTCTTTTCTTGCTTGGTGCCCGCGCCTCCCAGCAGACCCATCTTGCCCATCTGCTCAACGCCCACCGCCAAGCCCATATCGGCCTCACCTGCTTTGATCGAGAGGTAGACGGTCCGTAGCGCGGTAGCGCCGGTGGCGCAGGCGTTGGCAACATTGAACACCGGAATGCCGGTTTGTCCGATCTGCTTTTGGATTCGCTGTCCCATTCCCGTAGACGCATTGAATAGCGACCCTGCAGCGAGCACATCCATGTCATGGATCGTCACGTTGCCGTCGTCAAGTGCAGCCATCGAGGCTTCTGCTGCCAGATCAACCACGTCTTGGTCGGGGTAACGTCCGAATCGGGTCATGTTGGTACCCAAGATCCAGACGCTGTCATCGCTGATCTTGCTCGCCGACACTTTCGCTGATTTGTTAGCTGTTGAGGTTTTTGTTGTGGCCATCTGATGTAGTTCTTTCTGTGCGAGTTAGCAGTTCAGGCGGGTTGGTAACCGAAGGCAATCGCTTCGATGCCGTCGTCGTCGGTGCCGATGGGATAGGTGGTGAGCTCTAGCTTCATACCTAGTTGCACCACTTCTGGGCTGGGATCACAATTGACCACATTGGACCTCACAGAGGTGCCGTCTTCAGTTTCGACAATGGCCGACACATACGGGGCAGGAATACCCGGAGCAGCCCGGTGCACGATCGTAAAGGCTTTCAATTTTGCCCCGTTGTTGACCCGGACATTCTTGAACTCTCGCAGGCCGCATTGAGCACACGCATTGCGCCGGTCAAAGAAACGAGCCGCGCAGTTTGTGCATTCATTGGCTATGAGGTGGGGATCCGAACCCAACCGCAAATAGCTGACCAGCGGGACTTCAGAGGCCACGCTGATTGCCCTTGAATCTGTCCACGCGCTGATATTTCGATCCGCTGATTCTCTGTGATGTATCTACTTCCATGGAAGCCTCCGATGTGGGGTTTCACGCTCCTGAACGCCGCCGAGGTTAGCTATGCGTCTCCGACGACACCAACTGCGGCTTAGATTCACTCCACACCGATGCTGGCCCACCGCAATCGGGATTCACCATTTGCCGCGGTGGATGACCTCTCCAAGTGGGCGACGGCGGCGCCGCTGGCTTCGCGAAAGTCTGTCGGCGCAACGGTGACCAAGAGCAACCGCTCCTATTGCTCGAAACGACGGGGGCACCCCAAACCGTTCTCGCACCACAGACTCATGGTCGAAGAGCCCAAAAAACAGCGCTCCCAGTCCTGCATCCTGTGCAGCCAACAGGAGCGTCTGTACCGCTGCTCCACCATCGACAAACCAATACGGAACGGGCCACGCGTCCAGCGATTCGCCCAGAGACGTATGCGCCTTGTCGGGTTCGTTGTATCGATCAAGATAGACCTGCGGGTCAACCCACGGAATAACAATCACTGGGGCACTCAACAGAGAAGGCCACGCAAAAGCGGCGCGGCGGTCGCTGGGCAGGGTGGTGTCCCAATATGCAGACACGTCTGGTGCAGTATCGAGAACCAGCCACTCCAGCGCGGAAGCATTCCCAGCTGAGGGAGCCCGCCGCGCAAGGTCAATCAACTCTTCAACGATCTCAACAGCCACCGGATCGGTTGAAAATGCCCGAGTCATCCGTCGGAGACGGACGATAGCGGCAAACCCGGAGTCGTTCAGAGCAGCTTCTCGAGGTCCTCGGCCATGGCCCAGCCGAAGACGATCAGCGTGTCGCCCGCTGCGGTATCGAGATCGTCAAACTGCGCAGTGACCTCTCCGAGTACCTTTTCGGGTTTTGCACTGGCGTGATCGAGTACAACCGGTTGCTTGCCTTGACCGCGGACGGTGAAAGCACGATCTTCATAGCGATTCGGCGCAATGCCGAAGCGCTTGGCTAGCCGACGTCCCCAGGCACGCTCTTCACCGGAAGCCTTGTGGTCTGGGCGAGGAACAATATCGTCGAGAGACTTGTAGGCATCAAAAGCTCCAGCGTCATTGATTTGCGTGCCGACGAGCACGTCTTCGTCTGGGAATGCTAAAACCGAACGTCGGAGCTGATCGGTCATGATGGCCCGAAGAACGGTGTCACGTTTGTTGTTGCGACAAATGTGGGCTGCGCCGATGAGCAGGCTTGGTGTGCCTCCGATTCGCTCAAGTGTGCAATACGAAAATCCTCTGATCTTGCCGCCCTCACTGGCGACCGTGACCAGTACCCACTTCTCGCATTGCTTGGACAACAGCCCCACTTCGAAGGCGTTTGGAGACGCCGCGCAGAGATCAGCCATCTCGGTGAGTTCGGCATCGCTCACGGCGGTGCAGTCCTTGGTCTCCACTTCGATGGCCATGGCCGCAGCCCCCACTAGTCGTGTACTGGATCCTTGTATTGACTTCTCGTCAGGTCGCCCGAACAAACGGGCTATTACAGTCTTAGGCCTTCGCAGCCATTTCACAACTTCGGAACCTCATACAAGGATCGAATTCGACCCCAAAAGCTCTCGAAGCTCCGCAACTACCCCGTTTCCACGGTCCACCGCGTAGTTATCGGGCAATCGAAAGACCCGCCGATCACTGAGGTGGAGCTCAACGGGACACTCGCCAGGATGAGCTTCCAGAACCGATTTGAGCTCAGCAATCTTCGACTTCTCATGATGAGCGACATCAAGCCGGAGCCGCACCGGCGGGTTCTTGCTCGGCTCCTCAACGATGTCGATCTCCATTGCGAGCAGCTTCGCGGCGTCGTCACTACCGCCACCTCTGCCTCTCGAAGAACGGCCGCTTTCCTTGCGTCCCCGCACCAGAACAATGGCATCGTCGTTCAACTTCTGTCCAAAGTCTTTCATAGCGTTCGGGAAAACCACGACCTCAACTGAACCTTCGAGATCCTCAAGGTCGAACAAGGCCATTAGTTCGCCCTTGTTGGTCCACCGTCTCTGCAGGTTGGTGACCGACCCGCCGATAGTGACGAGCGATCGGTCCGGCTCGTCAACCAACGACGAGACCGTTCCGGTGGCTTTGCGGCGGATCTGATCCTCATATCCAAACAGTGGATGATCCGACACGTAAAGACCCAACATCTCCCTCTCATAGGCCAACTTCGATTTCTTGTCGAATTCCGTATCCGGAATCTCTGGGCGCTCATCAAAGGTCGGACCTTCGTTGAGATCGCCAAAGAGCGACATCACACCCATGTCATGTTCACGGCGACGCTCCACCGTCATCTCGGTGATTTGCTCGTGAACCTGAAGGAGTCCCTTACGAGGATGCCCAAGCGAATCGAAGGCTCCGCCCTTGATCAAAGACTCGATAGTGCGCTTGTTGAGAGCTTCGAGACTGATCCTTTCAACAAAGTCCACAAACGACTCGAACGGCCCGTTGGCGTTTCGTTCCTCGAGTACTTTTGCTACGAATCCCTCCCCGACGTTGCGGATAGCCGAGAGTCCGAAAACAATACGCCCCGGTGAGTTGGGACTTGGATTCAGATCGGGTTCCGGCGTGAAATCCGATTCCGAGCGATTGATGTCGGGCACTCCAATGTCGATGCCCATGAGCCGACATTCGTTCAGATACACCGCAGCCGATTCAAGCCTCGTCTTGACGCTGGTGAGCAGGGCTGAAAGGTACTCGACCGGGTAGTTGGCCTTCAGATAGGCGATCTGATACGCCACGTAGCCATAGCCGTATGAATGGCTCTTGACGAAGGCGTAGTCAGCGAACTTCGCGATGATGTCGAACATCTCGTTGGCCAAAGAAGCGTCGTAACCGTTGTTGACCACGCCAGTGACGAACTTCTCTCGTTCTTGGTCCATCGCTTCGCGGATCTTTTTACCCATCGCCTTACGCAGCGAATCGGCTTCAGCCAGGGTGTAGCCCGCGAACTTCTGTGCCACACGCAAGACGCTTTCCTGATAGATCATCAATCCGTAGGTTTCGCTGAGCAGTTCCTCAGCGTCGGGGTGAATGAACTCCACCGGTTGGCGACCGTTCTTTCGGTCGGCGTAGTCGTTGTGCATGTTGGCGGCCATCGGCCCCGGCCGGTACAACGCCACCAATGCCGCAACGTCATCAAACGAGGTGGGGGCCAGGGAACGGATCAGCGCCCGCATGGGAGTTGACTCAAGCTGGAAGACCCCGATGGTGTCGCCGCGCCGCAACAACTCGAAGGTGGCTTCGTCTTGGAGGTCCACCGAGTCGATGTCGATGGACTTTCCTTGAGTTTGACTAATGAGAGTCAGACAATCGGCGATCACATCCAGGTTTCGGAGTCCGAGGAAGTCCATCTTCAATAGACCCAGGCTCTCCACTCCGTGCATTTCGTACTGGGTGACGATCGGCGTTTCCTCGAGTGATTTCCTTGCCTCCGGTTTGCGCTGGATCGGCAGATAATCGGTGAGAGGCTTGTCTGTGATTACAACCGCGGCAGCGTGAATACCGTCTTGTCTGCGCAGTCCCTCCAGCCCTTTGGCCACGTCCACAACCCGAGCGATATCGGGATCATCGTCCACCATGTCTCGCAATTCGGCGGCCGCGCGGTAACCGTCCGCGTATTTGGGGTGCTCCTCAAAGCAGTATTTGAGTGGTGTGTCGCGACCCATCACCAGCGGTGGCATGGCCTTTGCGACCTTGTCGCCCAAACCGTACGGGTACCCCAACACTCGGGCCGCGTCTCTCACCGCGGCGCGTGCCTTGATCTGTGAGAAAGTAACAATCTGAGCGACGTTGTCGCGTCCGTAAGTATCGGCCGCGTAGCGGATCACGGCGTCGCGGTGGCGTGTCTCGAAGTCCATGTCGATATCGGGCATGGACAGCCGCGAAGGGTTCAGGAATCGCTCGAACAGTAGGTCGTATTTGATAGGGTCCAGATCGGTGATCCTCAGGGCGTATGCAACTGCACAGCCTGCTGCCGACCCCCTTCCGGGACCCACGCGAATGTTATTCTCGCGTGCGAACCTGATCAGATCCCAGGTGATCAAGAAGTAGGCAGAGAAACCCATGCGGTCGATCACACCTAGTTCAAAATCCAGCCGCTCGATGATGTCGGCTCGCAGCTGGGATCCCCAACGGCGTTTTGCTCCATCGTAGGTGAGGTCGCGCAGGTAGTCAGTGTCTGAAGCGAAGCCCTCGGGCAGCGGAAATTTCGGCAACTTCGGCTGTCCGAACTCAATGTTCACATCAGCTCGCTCGGCGACCCACAGCGTGTTGTCGCATGCCGACGGAATCTCGGCAAATAGCCGACGCATCTCAGCCGACGTCTTCAGATAGTGCTGATCACCGTGAAACTTGAAGCGGTCGGTATCGGATAGCAGAGACCCGGTCTGAACGCACAACAATGCGTCATGGGCCTCCGCATCACGGGAGTGGGTGTAGTGGCTGTCGTTCGTGGCCACGACCGGAGCCTTGATCTTGCGGGCGATTTCCAATAGCTGCGGGTTGGTACTTCGCTGCTCAGGCATCCCGTGGTCCTGAATCTCGATGAAATAGTTGTCCCTTCCGAAGATGTCCTGAAAGCGTGCTGCCTGCTCAAGCGCCAATCTTTCCTGGCCTTGCAACAACGACTGGAGCACATGGCCACCAAGACAGCCGCAAGTGGCGATCAGTCCTTCGTGGTATTTCTCGAGCAGTTCGAAGTCGGCGCGCGGTTTGTAGTGGTAGCCCGTGAGAAACGCCTGACTGGAAATTTGGATGAGGTTCTTGTACCCGATGTCGTTTTCCGCCAGCAGGATCGCGTGGTAGTAGAGCTTTTGGCCAGACCCGGTGTTGCCACCCGAATCATCGGCGCGACCGGTGCGATTCGGGCGTTCAGCGCGTGATTCGTGGGCGAGGTAGATCTCGCTGCCGATGATCGGTTTGATCCCGGCCTCGCGACAGCCCTTGTAGAACTCGAGGACTCCGTACATATTGCCGTGATCAGTGATCGCCAAGGCGGGCTGGCCGTCTGCAACCGTCGCGTTGATGGCGTCGTCAACACGCGAAGCGCCGTCGAGCATCGAATACTCGGTGTGGACATGTAGATGGGTGAACGAATCGCCCAACCGGACTCCTTTTCAGGGCTCAAGGATCACAAAACTAGAATCACATATTTGTTATTTCGAACCTACCCTCCACCATCCGATACGTCCACATTTGACCAGACATTGGCACACTTGACCAGACATTGGCGCCTTTGACCAGACATTGGCACCCTGGATCACAGATAAGCTCCGGGCCGTTCGTCGCTGACGGAGGAAGGACTGCTTTGCGAGGGGCCAATCTGTCCACGCATGGATTGGAGTTGCTGCTGCGCCGCCATTTGCTGGGCAAACAACATCGCCTGCATCCCTTGGACAAGGCCTTCGAGCCAACCGACAAGTTGCGCCTTGGCGATCTGCAATTCAGCGCCCGAAGGCGTGTCATCACTGCCGAAAGGCAGCGCAAGTCGGCCCAGTTCCTCACGAAGATCGGCAGACAGTGCCACCCCAAGCTCAGCGATAGATGTTTCGTATATGTCTCGTAGACGGCCACGACTGGGTTCGTCAAGGTCGGTTGATCGCACTTCTTCAAGCAATTGCTTCATCATGGTCCCGATGCGCATCACCTTGGCTGGGTGATCAATCGTTTCGTCTATTGTCTCCTCGGATTCTGCGGCCTCAAGGACTTCAGGCCGCTCAAGCAGTTCTGGAGTCTCGCCAGGATTACCGGAATTTTTCGGTCTGTCGGACAAACTGTTCTCCTTGGTCAGGTAGTCGAGCGGTCAGCTCGTAAAGGTTAGAACCGGAATTAGCATCTCGTCGGGGGTCAGCGAACCATGACGACCAATAAGTTCGATCTTCGGGCTGTCGGCGGGATCGGTGAAATACCAACGATCTTTGGCTACTACAGCAACATCCCCGAGCCGAGAGCGGGCAGCATCTGTCACTTCGGGACCGAACCAACCCCCGTCGATCATCTCGTCGACCGGATAGACCCACCCACGATCAGAATGGGCTGACACCGCAGCGGCCAAAAGTTCTCGTTGCCGACCGGGTTCGGCATGAAGCCAACGAAAACGAGCTTCGCCGCTTTGACTTCGGACATGCGCTTTGACCTCCGGGGCAAGTGGGGTCGCGTTCCCGAGACAGTCAACCAATCCGTGGTCCGCCGTGACGACAATGGAGGTACCGCGCGGTAGTGCCATCATCAAATCGGCCACCATTTTGTCGCAAGCAGCCAACTCGGCGTCGTAGAACTCACCAAATCCACGAAGGTGAGCGGTCTTGTCGATGCCGTCGTAGTAGGCGTAGACAAAAGGCTCTCCCGAAGCGATTGCCTGGCGCACCTCTACCACAATCGCCGGCATTGTCTGCCAGCCGCGGTGACGCACGTCGGCGAGGTGTGCCATCGTGAACCCACTGCGAAGGAACTCGGCATTTTGCACCACAACTGGCCGTTGACCGCAAAAAGCCGGCTCAGGTTGGAACTCGCTTGGGAGAATCCGTTTTCGAGCGTCGCCGTTTGGCGTGCTCCAGCGCAAGGTGTTGAGCACCTCTCCGTTTACGTTGATCCGATACCCGACCACCCCATGGCGGCCCGGTGGGGTTCCTGTCACTAGTGAGGTGAGTGCGGTGGCGGTAGTTGACGGTGCCACCGTCGTGGCAGGTCGTTGGTCCATCGACATCAGAGTCGGTGCCAAGTGGGCTCGCTGTTGCAACTGATTCCAACCGAGTCCATCAAGTACCAACATCACCACGGCGGCACTGTCGAGGACCTCTCCATCGAGTAACGAGGGAGTTGAGTCCGTTCGCTCAAGAAGCGCAGGCACAAGGTCTGCTATGCACCCTCCGCCAAAGGCAGGCAGCGTCGGTTTGGGGTCGTCCATCCGGTCAAGTCTTACCACGGCGGTGAGGTTCACGTAGGCTCTTGGCATGAGAGTCTCGACCCGAGGTGACTACGCCGCTCGCGCGCTGCTCTCATTGGCGCTGCATACCGAGGATGCCCCTACTTCGGTACGCGAGATCGCCGAACGAACCGCTCTCCCCCAGCCTTACCTTGAACAGATACTGCTTGCGGTCAAGGGAGCTGGAATTGTGCGCTCGAAGAGAGGAGTCGGAGGCGGTTACGTGTTGACCCGGGATCCAAGTGAGATTCGTCTATCGGAGATTGTACGAGCCGTCGACGGACCGATCACCGCAGGCGACTTTTCGGAACCTCACACCGACGGAGCGTGCGACCACGAGGGACAGTGCGTTCTGCTCAGCATTTGGGGTGCCGCCGGTACGCACATGCGTGACTTCTTAGATTCGTTCACTTTGGCCGACATTGCCGCGATGTCGCGGGGTCAAACCCCTTGGCCCGCTCCTGAGGAGTTCTAGGGAGAGCAAAGCTCCAAGGTGCCTACCAGATCGGTGGCCAGAGGCGATTCTAATTCGACGCGTTCGTTGGTGACCGGGTGACGGAAACGAAGTGTGCAGGCATGCAGAAAGGGTCGCTCCAACTCAATACCGGGTCTATGACCGTCGTAGGCTCGATCCCCTACAACCGGATGACCGATAGCTCTCAGATGTACCCGAATCTGGTGGGTGCGTCCCGTCTCAAGCCGACATTGGAGCAGCGATGTCTCACGAGGTCTCAAGAATCGCTCAATGACCTCATAGTGGGTCCGAGCGGGACGCCCTCGATCAATTACCGCCATCCGCGTCGGGTGTCGTGGCGAACGCCCAATAGGAGCGTCGATCGTGCCTCGGTCAGCGTCAAGGTGACCCCAAACAAGTGCTTGATAGATTCGTTCGGGTACGTGAGATGACATCTGGACGACGAGTTGACCGTAGGCCTCAGAAGTTCGGGCGACGACAAGCAACCCCGAAGTCGTTCGATCAAGTCGATGGACGATCCCTGGCCTGTGGGATTGACCTACTGAAGCCAATTCTGGATAACGAGAAAGTAGACCGTTGACCAGCGTCCGGTCTTGATGTCCCGCACCCGGGTGGACCACCAAGTCCGCAGGTTTGTCGACGACGACCACGTGCGCGTCTTCATACACAACAAGAAACTCCACCGTGGGGTCCGCAGCAGGGCGAGGGTCCGTCGGAGCAAGGACTGCCGCTTCGATTCTGCTGCCAAACTCGACGCGAGTCGAGCCTGAAGTCGCAACAACTCCATCGACGGCCACAGCCCCCTCATCAATCATGCGTGCGGCGACGGACCGGCTCACCTCGGCTATCAGTGCAACGACGCGATCAAGCCGTTCATCAGCCAGCGCGGAGGGAATCTCCTCGCTGAGCGTGCGGTCATTACTCAAGGCGGCTCACCCGCTAAGAGGCCGAGCGGATTGAGCGGTCCGTGAGCGCAGCGAACAAGAGCGGGAAACAACGGGTATCGAGCAATGAGTTGTTTAATCCGCGCATGCTCTGAGTCATCGTCGCTGAAGGCTGCCGACTTTGTATTCAACACGTTCCGCGGCCCAGGGGATCGCGCGGAGGCGTTCCTGTGGAATTCGCAGACCGGAAACGACACAAATGCCATAAGTGCCAGCAGCAATTCGATCTAGCGCCGCGTCGATTTGATCGACCGCAACTCTTGCCTGAGCCGACAGAGCTAGATCGCGTTCACGCTCCACCGCAAGCGTGTCGCCTTCGCCGCTCTCTTCGTCGAACTGGACATCACCAGGTTCGCGACCCTCGATAAGCGCGTCGGCCTCAGCCCGAAGGATCTCTTCAGAGTGGAGGTACTTTGTCCGCTCTACTTGGAGTCGCTTCTTCATCTCATCATTGAATTTCTTACCGAACGGTGACTTCTTAGCCGCTATTTTCTTCGCCGCTCGCTTCTTGGTTGTGTTCTTCATCGCCGCGGCTTTCTTAGCAGAGGCCTTCTCAGCAGCAGGCTTTGTGGCGGGAGCCTTCTTAGCGGTGCTCTTCATTGCCGCAGCCTTCTTGGCGGGAGCCTTCGTAGCGGTGCTCTTCATTGCCGCGGCTTTCTTGGCAGCAGCCTTCTCAGCTGGAGCCTTCCTAGCAGCGTTTTTTTTTGCAGCGCTTGCTGAACTCTTCTTTGTCGTGGCCATACTGCCGGTCCTTCACACCTGTGACCGACGCATGACCGCCTCAGTCAGGCCGCAGTTTAGCGGATGCGCGTGTTGACGAGTTCAGCGACTGCCCAAGAACCAGGGAGACCTTCTCTGGTCCTCATCCTGATTAAAGAACGCTGATAGGGCATCATCGCTATCCATTCGCACGTTGTCTCTCGAAGCCGCTTCTCGAAGCTGAGCTAGAAAAGGCTCCTCTTCGCGCTTGTTTGCCACCGCTGGAGGCAGTTCATCCTCGTCGAACAACTGAGACATGGCTGGACCATTGTCCATTCGTTCATCAGGCGCAGTTGGTTCGTCAACAGAACGCTGTTCCTCCAAATCAGCAGCCGTCACGAACCGCGGCTGCCCATGCCCGGAATCAATGGAAGCAGCTGAATCATCGCCCTCGATATCGAGAGGTTTGTCACTGTGTAGCAAGTCGATCTCATCATCAAATACGGCCGACGCGTCCAGACCGACCTCATCGTCGGGTTTGGCGTCAACGCTCTCGTCTGAGTCGTGTTCAACCTCAAAGACATCCAATTCATCTACACCATCATCGGTGTCAAGATCATCCGACTCGCCAACTCTCTCTTCGTCGTCAGCGTCAGAGCCATCTGAATCATCAGAGTCGCCAAGAGCGGCATCGGACGTTTCTGCCTCGACCGCGTCACCAAGCTCAGATTCAGCTACTTCGCTTGCTGGCCCAGAGTCCATTCGGAAGGTCTCTGGAGACATCACGAGATCGGTCAGCTTCGACAACGACCTCTCGATCGCTTGGCGTTGTTCACCAACGTGCCGCTCAAGAAGTTCGAGATCCTCTGCCAGCAGGGCGCGATGTGCTGTCAACTCAGCAATCTCTGAGACATACTTGTCACGCTCTGCAGTCGCCGCAGCCGCTTCCCGTTCTCTAACAAGTTTCTCGACGTTGGCAAAGGTCGACTCCGCATACTCATCAGCTTCGCTACGAGTCTGTAGTGCATCAGCGGTTGCGCCAGCGATTGTGGCCCCAGCTTGACTCTCGGCCTCAGCCACCATTTGCTCGGCTTGTTGACGAGCCTCGGCGACCGCCTCGTCGGCAGCGCTTTGGGCCAAAGCAAGCGTTCGGGCAAGCCCTTCAGGTGTTTGGCTCACGCCGGACGCTGGAATTTCTGGCTGAGGGTCGCTGATTTCGTCCGAGCGGGTCTCGGCAGCCTCAACGCGCTCGGCCAGAGTGGCTATTTCCCTTTGCGCCCATGCAACGGCCTTACTGACCTGGTCAACGTACGCATCAACCTGATCGGGGTCGTAGCCCCGCCAACTCTCGCGAAAACTGACTTGTTGCAAAAGGGAAGACAAACCGTCCATGTTCGGAATTGTAGAACAGAGGAATCGTCGATTCGGGGACGCTACTTTGCAGCCTCGACGATCTACGGCGCTCGCACCATCGCAAGGCGCAATCTCCGGTTCGCGGCGGCAGTCCAACCACGTGGCCGTTAGACGTTGAAGCCCTGATCGACGGGGGAAGCCTCAGCCATAGATCGCGTAATAACCTCGGGTGGGGTGATGAGAAACACCTGCTCGGCCACCCGTTCCATCTTCCCGCCTAGGGCATAACAGGCGCCACTCGCGAAGTCGAGGAGTCGGCGTCGGGTGCTCCTATCGGCATTCTGCAGGTTCATGATCACTGGCTGCCCTGCTTTAAGCCGCTCACCAATACGTGGAGCCTCTTCGAAGATAGTAGGAGAAGCCGTATGAGGGTTCGATGTCGAAGACCTAGTCGGAGGATCATCCACGATCCGAACTGCGGATGCTCCCACGACTGATGACTGAATCCACCCACCCGTGCCTGCGTCAATCGGCGCAGGATCGACCGGAACGACTGGGCGTACAGGCGGGTCCATAGAATCGGAAGGCATGATCGGACGCACCGTTGCGCTACCAGGACCCTGTCTTGTGTTGTGTGCCGTCGTCGAGACACTGGGAAGCGTCTCCCCCCCAGATGGAAGCACACCACCCGAAACCCGGTCGTCGTAATGCTCGTATTCCTCGTCTGACCCCAGCCCAAGATAAAACAGTGCTTTTTTCAACATGCTCAACACCTGCCTTCACGTGCAAATGTAGCGCTACCACGCCCACCGGTGGGCAACCACCACGTAATAAGCCAACCGGGCGCCCCAAACAGACCCTTCATTGGTCAACTATTCACTTTGTTGGAGGCCGCGGGCCGAACAGATCCGTCCCAATCCGAACCATAGTTGAACCCTCCTGCACCGCGACCTCCAAGTCTGCGGTCATCCCCATCGAGCACTCAGCGAGACCAAGTCGATCAACCAATCCACGAAGAAGAGCGAACCCCGGCCGTGCTTTCTCTGGTGCCCCTATCGGCCCGATTCCCATGAGTCCGATCACGTTGAGTTCAAGTTCGATTAGTCGTGCGACCAATTCGGGGGCTGTCGCCGCAGAGCACCCTCGTTTGGTTTGTTCACCTGAAAGATCGACCTGCACCATCACCCGGGCTTGAGGAGACCGCCGCGCCAGTTCCTCACCGAGGTCGAAACGATCAATGGATTGCCATACGTCAACAATAGAAGCCAGTTTGCGGATCTTGTTGCGTTGCAGACCTCCTACGAAATGTACCTGAGGACGATTCTGACAGTGCGCCAACAGCGTCCGATTCTTGTGCAGCAACTCTTGTGCGTAGCTCTCACCAATGTCAGTGCAGCCAGCGCCGATTGCGGCCTCAATGGTGTCCACAGCATGGCCCTTGGTAACTGCCACAACTCGTACATGCTCTCCGTTGACAGCCGACAGACGCTCGCGAATCTGCGATAAGCGTCGCGCAACCGAAGCCCTGTCAGTCATCGCTTCTCCAGCCATGCCACCGTTGCCTGTCGCTGTGGTTCACCGCGGGTGCGGTGTGAGTACCAGCGACTATCGGCCGTGTCGAAAGGCGTAGCGCTATTGCGCGGGCCAACGACTGAGAACGAAGACACACCTGCTTCGCCACATTGCGCCAAAACCGCCGCGCGGAGATCCAGCGCGGGTAAGCCATCGTTCGTTGTCGAGCGCACAGAATCACCGGCAACTGACGCAACCAAATCCAGTTCGGCCAGCCCAAATTGGTAACCAGCGGGTGAGATGCAGGGGCCCAGCAAGGCGTGGATCTCTTCGCCACCAAAACTGCGTAATGAATCAAACGTTGCCCCAATCACACCTTCCACGATTCCCCGCCAGCCTGCATGCACAAGTCCCACCAGGCTCTCCGAAGCAAGCACCAGCGGCGCACAATCGGCCGTCTGAACCGATAGCACCGCATCGACACAGTTCGTCACACTTGCATCCGCCGGCGCTCCGCATTCTGCTCCGGGTTCATCCACCACCACAACGTTCGCGCCATGGACCTGCTGCAACCATGTCCAGGCTCCTGGCGCAAGGTAGCCACGCGCCCGAGCCAGCACCTCAGGGTTACTATGAACGGCATAGTCGCCGTCGCAACGCTCCGAGCAGCGCACCCGGACGACGTGATCGGATCCAGCGGGAAGGGAGCGCTCAATCACGCGCCACCTCTGCTACCTCAAGAAGGATGGAACGTCGAATTCGTCGCCGAGGTCAAGATCATCGTCACCAAAGGAGGCAAAGACATCCGCTATCGGCACGTCGCCGGTCGGTTGCGAAACTTGGGCATCGTCTTGTCGAACCGTTTGACGCGGAGTGGCACGTGAATCATCCCAGCGATCGAAACCAGCGGCAATAACCGTGATTCCCACATCATCGCCCATCTCGTCATCAACAACTGTTCCGAAGATGATATTGGCGTCCTGATGGGCAACTGCATGAATGATCTCTGCCGCCTCGTTGACTTCGAGCAAGCCCAAATCAGCCCCACCGCTGATGTTGAGCAGGATGCCACGAGCATTTTCGATCGAGGCCTCAAGCAGCGGGCTTGAAATGGCGTCGCGTGCGGCGGCGACAGCTCTGCCTTCACCAGTGCCGCGACCAATCCCCATCAAAGCACTGCCAGCGTCGGTCATGATGGCCCGCACATCAGCAAAGTCAGTGTTAATCAGACCTGGCGTGGTGATCAAAGTGGTGATGCCTTGAACACCTTGCAGCAGGATCTCGTCGGCCATTTTGAAGGCGTTGAGAACGGAGGTGTTCGTGTCTGACACGGTCAACAGGCGATCGTTGGGAATGACGATCAGTGTGTCGACTTTCTCCTTCAGTTTGTGAATTCCGGCTTCGGCTTGAACCGAACGGCGGCGTCCCTCGAAGGCGAAGGGGCGTGTGACCACGCCGATCGTAAGTGCTCCCTCCGATTTGGCGAGTTCCGCGATCACCGGCGCGGCACCTGTCCCCGTACCGCCTCCCTTACCTGCGGTAATAAACACCATGTCAGCTCCACGGATCGACTCGCGGATCTCGTCAAGGTGCGCTTCCGCAGCTAAGCGTCCAACTTCTGGATCGCTGCCTGCACCGAGGCCGCGAGTCAGGTCGCGGCCGATATCGATCTTCTCGTCGGCATCGCTCATCAACAACGCTTGCGCGTCAGTGTTGGCGGCAATGAACTCGACACCCTTCAGTCCAGCATCGATCATCCGGTTGACGGCGTTGACACCGCCGCCGCCAACGCCAATGACCTTGATGACAGCGAGATAGTTTTGCGGATGAGACATCGCTTGTGGTCCTCAAACTTGAATCTAAAAAACTTGAATCGGAGTTGCACCAAACAGGTACTAGTCAACCGATGACGGTATACGAGTGTGCGCGTATATTCGCGGACGGTCGGCTACTTTGCGTTGCTTTCACCGGGCGCAGCCGGAGCCATCAACGCCGTATTCCTGCCCAGGCACTGCACACGGGGTCGCGTCGGATGGTTGGAAAATCGGGGACAGCCACATCAATCACGCGAATGCAGGTGAGATCAACCCCGTTGAGGACAGATCTCAGGGCCTCAACCTTGTCGTTCAGAAGGGTGGCTTCGCCAAGATGTGCCTCCGCTTCGCCGACAAGATCAAGTCCGACCACTCCCCTTGCTTCTGCGGATGCTCCAGGGCTGTAGGTGACCGCTTCAACCCACTCAAAAAGGTCATCGGGCAGGACTGCGATCAAGGCAAGTCCCGGGAGTGCTTCAGGTTCAATCTCTCCGAGCGCAGCGTTGGCTTCAAAGGAAATTCGCGGCAACTCTTCGTACTCCAAGCCACCTTCGGCCATTACCGTGCCAGACGCATCAACCACCGCTACTCGACTATCTTCTCGCACGAGTTGTGCAACCGCAATCCTCTCAATCACTTCAATTTGCACAGTGCCAGGCCACGATTTCTCAACATCGGCATGCAGCACCCAGGGAAGCGCTTCAAGATCGGCTTTGATTGGGCCGATTTCGATGTCATTGAGGGGAGTGCCCTTTTCAAGCCCGACGCTTTGTTCTACCTCTGCGAGCCGAGACGGGCCTAGACCCGTGATCTCGACATGGTCAAGGTCAAGCAGCGGCGAGCTCAATGCCGCCCAACCACAAAAAATCAACCCCAGAATTGCCAAACCCGCGAGGATGAAGCGAAGCCGACGTCGACCTTCAGCGCGGCGTACGGTACCCCGTCGGGCACGAAGTCGAGGATCAATATTGGTGACGGTTGTCATCGGCTTTCCGCATGGTTGTCAGCACCGCCATCGGTCAAGTCACCAAAACCCAACAACTGAGTTTCGAATACGAGTTCGATGCCGTGCCCCTCAGACACGAGTCGCTGAATCTCTTTCATCAACAACAAAATGTCTGAGGCACATCCGTTTTCATCGGCTTGGATGAAGTTCGCGTGCTTCTGCGACACCTCAGCAGTGCCGATCCGCAAACCTTTGGCTCCAACCGACTGAATGAGCCTCCCGGCGCTGTCGCCATCGGGGTTGGTAAAAACCGAACCCGCATTCTGGCCGCCAGGTTGATTCGCCCGCCGCCACTGCACAATCTCAAGCAACTGGGCCTTTCCGGCAGCCAAATCGCCAGGGACCAACTCAAAGTGGGCCTCTAGCACCAGTTCTGTCGCGCTCACCGACGAACTGCGATAGCCAAATGCCAGATCTTTGTTGGAACGCCACACATATTCGCCAGTGCGGAGGTCAACTAGCCGAGCGGCAGTCAAAGAGTCCTTCATCTCAGCACCGTGTCCACCCGCGTTCATCCGCACCGCACCACCCACCGTTCCCGGAACTCCAACAGCCCACTCAAACCCCGCAAGTTTGGCGTTGACCGAAGCGCGAGCAACAACCGGAAGCTTGGCAGCGGCACCAGCCACAACGGTCTTGTCCTGAACGACTATCTCACCAAACCTTGGACCGAGCATTACCACGATCCCAGCGAATCCATCGTCGCTAACCAACAGGTTGGATCCTCTGCCGACGACCGCTAGCGCCACATCAGAACCCCCTTCCACGCCCGCAACAACCTCGCAAAGCGTGGACAGATCGTTGAGGGTGTCGACAATCACGAGCGCCGCAGCGGACCCACCGACGCGATAGCTGGTGAGCGGACCAAGAGGTGCACCGACCCGAGTCTTAGGCGATAGCTGACTCAAGCGCAACGCTTCTGTTACGCCACTTACGTTGCTCGAATCAGAAGGGATGGTCATCGTACTTGTTCAGATCGCAACCGTTCAAGGACGGCATCTGGGACGCCGGTCAGGTCTCCCGCGCCAAGAGTCAGGCAAAGATCACCTCGCCTGAGCCGTTCAGCCAGCAAATCCGCGACGTCGCCAAGATGTGGCTCATAGGAAATACGGGTCTGGGGATGAGCACCCAGAACGGCGTCCACCACGAGCTTTCCGGTGACTCCCGGGCGTGGAGTCTCACCAGCAGAGTAGATATCTGTCACAACAACCTCGTCAGCTTGCAAAAAAGCATCCGCGAAATCCTGGCCCAACGCGGCGATTCGACTGTACCGATGAGGTTGAAACACGGCCACGATCCGCTTCCAGTCTCCGTCTGCCGCTGCAGCCAAAGCAGCCTCAACCTCTGCGGGAAGGTGCGCATAGTCGTCTACGAAGGTGACTCCTGAGGCTTCTCCCCGAAATTCGTAGCGACGAGCCACACCTCCAAATCGCGACAAAGCTCGACTCGCGGCATCGGCCGGCGCGCCGATTTGAAGCGCAACCACAACAGCCGCAGCGGCGTTCAGAGCATTGTGGAGTCCTGGCGTCGGCAAATCGACACTGACCACCCGTTCACCACGATGCTTCAAAGAAAACGAGATAGCGGCTCGGCTCTTGACGATGTCTACGAGTTGATAGTCAGCCACAGAGACCGTTCCGTAAGTCACAGCACCCAACTGCTGCGCCAGCGCGAGAGTTCCACGGTCATCTGCGCACATGACACAATTCGCCGCTCCATCGGCGAACTCAACGAAAGCATCATGTAACGCAGAAGGTTCTCCTCCATAGGTTTCGAGATGATCCGGCTCAATATTGGTAACGACGGCGACTTCGGGACCCAATGAGAGAAACGTGCGATCAGATTCATCGGCTTCAACAACCATCCAATCACCATCGCCCCATACGGCACCTGAACCGATCTCGTTGATGTCTCCACCGATAATGAAAGATGGCTGAAAACCGGCTTCGGTGAGAACCATCGACAACATCGAACTAGTCGTCGTTTTCCCGTGCGTACCAGCGACGGCAACCGTTCGTCTCTGCTCGGAGATGGCAGGCAATAGATCCATCCGTCGCAGCACTTCGATCCCCAACCGGCGAGCCGCGGTCAGCTCAGAGTTGTGTTCAGGAATCGCGCTGCTAATCGCCACGAGTTCGGCCCCACCGACATTCGCCGCTTTGTGGCCAATCGCTACACCAATACCCTCAGCTCGCAGGCGTTCAACTATGAGGCCTTCTTTGAGGTCACTTCCCGACACCTCATGACCCATCGCTGCAAGTACCGAAGCGATTGCACCCATGCCGGCACCACCGGCGCCAATCAGGTGAATTCGACGGGGGCTACTGAGATCGAGGGTCATGTTCGGTTCGGCCTATCGAGAGGACGCTTGGCGTAGCGCTCAAGTAGATCGACAACGGCGGCGGCTGCATCGGGCCGTCCTTGAGCCTTGGCCGCAGCAGACATCGAACCAAGACGTGGCTCGTCGCCAAGCAGCGCATCAACTTCGGAGCGAAGCCGATCACCATCGAGTTCGCTGTCGGGCACCACCCTCGCAGCATCGGTTTGCGCGAGAACGCGTGCGTTCGCCGTTTGGTGATCGCCCGTAGCCCCGGGGAGCGGAACGAGAATCGCCGGCACGCCCGCGATGGTCAGTTCCGCGACGGTACTCGCACCCGCGCGACATACAACAAGGTCACTCGCCGCATAAACCGAAGCCATGTCGTGTTCGAACTCAACTAGTTGCAAGACCAAATCATCGTCAGCTTTGAGAGTCTCATTGGTTGTCATTGATAACCCGGTCTCCAGTCCGGGGTCCGCGGTGACTCTGGCTTTGAGTTCGGCGTAGTCGCGTTCCCCGGTAATGTGGCGAATAGTCAGATCACCGCGATCTCGCCAGTCCCCAAGCGCTGCGAAAAGCGCTTCATTGATTCTACGAGCGCCTAGAGAACCACCGAACACACATAGCAGCTTGCGGGCCGGGTCAACATCAAGCCTTTGGCATGCCGTGTCTCGCCCTGCGGACCGGTCAACTCTATTAACCGCCGAGCGCACCGGGTTACCAGTCCACACTGCTCCGGGGAGATCAACGTCCGGGAACGGAACCGCGGCAGCCCTCGCGAATCTTGAGCCCAACCGGTTAGCCACACTCGGCACCGCGTTCTGTTCGGCTACCACTAACGGCACCCGCCAGACAATCGCAGCGACCACAGCAGGAACCGAAGCAAAGCCGCCCACACCGACCACCACTGCTGGACGCCAGCTAGCCATTCGAACGATGGCCTCTACGATGGCCGCGCAAAGTCCTACAACGGCACCCACGTTGCGCAGCGTGAGTTTGCGAGCGATACCTCGCCCCGGCAGAGCCGTCAAGGTGAACCCTGCTTCGGGCACCATCCTGGTTTCGAGTCCGCGGCGACTGCCCACGTAATGAACGGCATCTGCACTGTTGCAGCGCGCCACGATCTCTTCAGCTATGGCAAGCCCAGGGACAACGTGGCCGCCCGTTCCACCCCCGGCTACAACAGCCCAAACGCGCCCAGATCTCTTCATCGGCCTTGGCGAGCGACGTTGAGCAAGATCCCCGTAGTCGCCATGACGACTACCAACGAAGTTCCACCGTGCGATAGTAGTGGGAGCGTAACGCCGACAGTCGGAACTAGCCCCATCACTGAACCCAAGTTGAGACACGCTTGAGAAAAGATCCATGTAGTGATACCGACTGCAAGCAGCATCCCGAATCTGTCGGGTGCTCTTAGAGCTACAGCGGACCCTCCAACTCCGATTCCGAGATAGAGCAAGATCACGGTGCTGGCCCCGACAATTCCCAGTTCTTCTGCAATTACGGCGAAGATGAAGTCGCTATGGGCATAGGGAACGAAACCCCATTTTGCCAGCCCATCTCCCAGACCTGTCCCGCGGATTCCGCCAACTGTAATAGCGTGCAGTGATTGGAGAAGCTGAAAACTAGCCCCATCGGGGTCGCTCCAGGGATCAAAAACGCTCAACAAACGTTCGCGACGCCACGCTGTATTCCAGACGACCGCTCCTGTTAAAACAACTCCGACCATGCCCGTAGCTGACAGTTGGCGTATCGGTGTACCCGCCCAAAACAGCATCGCTAGCGCTATCACCCCGAGGATCAAGGTGTTGCCAAAATGAGGCTGCAACATAAAAAACACTGAAAACAGGCCCGTACACAGCAGCACTGGGACAAGAGTGCTGCGCGCGTTGCGGATATCTCGACGGGGGCGCGCCAAGATATCAGCTATGAAAAAGATCAAACCAAGTTTCGCAACCTCAGACGGCTGAAACGCGACAACACCCAGATCAAGCCAGCGAGTCGCATTGTTCTGGCTGACCCCAAGACCCGGGACCAACAACAGAGAAAGCAGACACAACGAACTCACAACTGCGGGATAAGTGAAGATACGCCAATGGTGGTAATCAATTCGGATCATCACGAACATCAAGACCAGGCCGACTCCAGCAGCAGCGGCTTGCCGGCTGAATTTGCTCCAAGCGCTTCCGCTGTCTTCAATGCTGACAACGGCCGAAGCCGACAAGACCATCACCAGTCCCAGCACGACCAGCGCGCTGACCATCACCAACAGCGACACGAACAGTATGGTGCGTCGCCCCACGGGTGCATTCGGTGTTCGCTTGCGAGTGGTCTTTGAGTGAACCGGGCGAACTTGCCTCTTGGCAATATCAACAGTCTTCATCGTTGCGCCCCTACCGCTCTGATGAAATCTTCGCCACGTTTGCGGTAGCTCTCGTACCAATCAAACGAAGCGCAGCCGGGGCTGAGAAGCACGGGAACTCCACCGGTGGCTAAACGACGTGCCCGTGTTACCGCATCGTCCATGTCCGATGCGATCTCAACAAGATGTGTTCTGGAGAACGCGTCAGCGATCTCGTCTGAGGCATCACCGATCGCCACTACCGCTACAATTTCACTCGCCCCTGCCGCCATCTCGGCAAGGTCAACCCCTTTGTTTTGTCCACCTGCAATCAAGACAACCGGTCCGAAGCTGCGCAAGGCTGCCAAAGTCGCATGCGGAGTGGTTGCTTTGGAGTCGTCGTAGTAAATGGACCCGTCGATCTCGCCGACAGGCGCAATCCTGT
This sequence comes from Acidimicrobiales bacterium, assembly GCA_047516945.1. Taxonomy (GTDB): domain Bacteria; phylum Actinomycetota; class Acidimicrobiia; order Acidimicrobiales; family Aldehydirespiratoraceae; genus VXYK01. Next base: position 34,881 of record JAKZTU010000162.1, on the reverse strand, counting down.
GCGGCAGCCCACCGAATTCATGACAGGCCTGCGCCACCGCGTCCAGGGTCGCACCAACCGGCGTGACCGAAGCGGCTACCGCCAAGGCTGCTTCAATATCGTGGGGCAGACCACGCCACAAACCTGCCACATCAGCAAAGGGCCCTTGTGGGCCGATCAATTCACCTCGGGTGACTCGCCATTCTGCTTGGCATCCTCCGAAGAGAACGGTAGGTAGGTCCGACCTCACATGGCGCATAACCACCGGATCGAGAGCATTCGCCACGCAAACGCCGTCCACCGCCAGATTCCGCCAGATTTGGGACTTTGCTTGTTCATAGGAGGCCAAGTTGAGATGCACGTCAAGATGGTCAGGCGCGAAATTAAGCCAGGTGGCAACTTGAGGTGTGAACTCACGGATCTGCGCTAGCCGAAACGAACTCGCTTCCACCACGAACACTTCAGTCGAATGGTCGCGTACGGCTTCAACCAAAGGGACATCGGTGTTTCCGGCCGCAACTGCTTTCACCCCCGACCGCTTCAAAGCATCGGTACACAACTCAACAACGGTGGTCTTGCCGTTGGTACCGGTAATCGCCACAACCGGGCGATCATCCCACTGCGCGGCGAGGTCCAGCTCCGAAACCAGCGGCAATCCTCGCTGTTCCGCGCTCGTAAACAGCACGTGGTTTTCAGCAAGGCCTGGGGTCGGGACAACAAAGTCAACCTGATCCAAACACTGATCCAGCTTCGATGCTGGCTCAAGAAGTTCAATTCCGAGATCGTCGGCGAGTCCACGGATGATCTCATTCGGTTTGTCGTCGAAGGCCACGACCGTATGGCCACGCTCGACAAGCGCCCTGGCCACAGCACGATTGGTGAGACCGAAACCCCCAAGAAGTGCGCTTTGAGGAACAGCAAGATCCGGTCTGGTCGTTTCGTTCGCTGAGGTCATGCTGTAAACCCCGCAGCAATAGCGTCGCGGTAGAAAATCCCCAGGCCAATAGCGGTACACAGTCCAGACATGATCCAGAGCCGCACGATTACGGTCGTCTCAGGCCAGCCCGCTAGTTCAAAGTGATGGTGGATAGGTGCCATCCGAAACAAGCGCCGCCCGCCAAAACGGTGAAACACAATGATCTGCAGAATCACCGAAACCGTCTCGACAACAAAGAGGCCGCCAATGATGGGCAGCAGCAGATGAGTGCTCGTGGACAAGGACAGGGCCGCAAGACCACTGCCAATAGCCAGAGCACCCGTATCACCCATGAAGATCTGCGCGGGTGCCGCGTTCCACCACAGAAAGCCAACAATGCCACCGACCATTGCCGCGGATATGACTGCTAGGTCTAACGCAGCGGGGTTGCTGTAGTTCTCAAGATGGCGGAACTGCCAAAAGCCGATCAAGGTAAAAGCTGCGAAGCAAATCACTCCAGCACCAGCCGCCAAGCCATCGAGCCCATCAGTGAGGTTGACGCTATTGGTAGTCGCGACGATCAACAGTACGGCCCAAAGCATCCAGCCAATACGCCCGAGTTCCCATCCGGGATTGTCGAAACGAGTAAAAGAGAGGGTCGTGTGAACGCTGGTGAACTCGGTCATCAAGAACGCGAAACCGACCGCTACAACCAACAAGCCAATAATCTTTGCTCGCTTGTTCAGTCCGCGATTGCGAACGGCCACAACTTTGATCCAGTCATCAAGCAAGCCGACGGCACCACCACCGACGATGCACATCAACACGAAAATGCCGCGAAGAGTGTAGATACCTCCAAAAAAATCTGAAATGACGTAGCCCAGCACCGTGCCCGACACGATGGCGACTCCACCCATCGTTGGAGTGCCCGCTTTGGTGTGGTGTCCCTCTGGCCCATCACTACGAATCGGTTGACCGATTCTGTGCTCGGTCAACCATTTGAGCAACAACTTGGTGCCAAACAGCGAAACCATCATCGAAACGGCAGCAGCGATAAGTAGGCGGTTCACGATGCCACACCTGTTCGTAGCTTCAACTCTTCGCGCGCTACCAGTCGATCATCAAAGGAGACCACCCGAGATCCAATCGTCTGTGTCGCTTCATGGCCCTTTCCAGCAAGAAGAACCAGGTCGCCTTCACGAGCCATGTCAAAGGCTGCGCCAATAGCTCGGCGACGGTCGATTTCAACAAGATCTGGAGGAATCGCCATACCAGAAACGATGGCAGAAATGATCTCTTCAGGGGGTTCGTCCCGGGGATTGTCGCTCGTTACCACAACGCAGTCGGCGAGGCCCCGAGCGACTCGGCCCATCAGCGGGCGCTTGTCATGGTCTCGGTTGCCACCAGCGCCGAATACAACGATAAGTGAGTTTTTTGTCACGGCTCGTGCCGCTGCTAAGACAGCCTCAAGAGCATCGTGAGTGTGTGCATAGTCGACGATCACAGCGAATGGCTGACCTTGGTCAATCACCTCAAAGCGCCCTGGTACTGAAGGTGTCGTCACCAGCGCTTCGGCAACATCGCCCGGCCGATGGCCAAGCGCCACGGCGATCTCAGCGGCCATCACCGCATTGGCAACGTTGAATGCCCCGGCCAAGGGGAGATGAACCGCTTGCTTACGCCACCGGAATTTGTTCCTATATCGATCGAACTGCACGGAGTCGACGAGTTGGTCGCCAACTCGCACGACCGGAATCTCGATCTCATCGGCCAAACGTGATCCGAACTCGCTATCCACATTCACGATGGCCAACTCGCTCAACTCCGCGCTAAACAACCTGCGCTTGGCAGCAAAGTACTCCTCCATCGTGCCGTGGTAGTCAAGATGGTCGTTACCAAGGTTGGTGAACGCCGCCACCGCGAAACGGCAGCCGTCAACTCGATGCTGATCCAACCCATGAGAGGAGACCTCCATTGCCACCACGGTCTCTTGTCCGCGCACAGCAGCTGCCAAAGCGCGTTGTAGTTCTGGGGCTTCGGGCGTGGTCCGTTCGCCGGTCAGCGTGCCAATCTCGCCAACCGACACCCCCAACGTCTCCAACAGCCAACAGAGAATGCGAACGGTGGTTGTCTTGCCGTTCGTACCTGTAATGCCAATGAGTTCCAGCGCTTTGCTTGGGTCGCCATGCACGGCCGAAGCAAGGGGGCCGAGCGACTCGCGAACAGAGGAGACCAACAGTTCCGGGATACCAAGCCCCAACCGACGTTCCACCAACAGCGCTACCGCGCCGGCTTCTACTGCGTCCGCGGCATAGTTGTGTCCGTCGCTTGAGACGCCACGAATCGCAGCAAATAGTGCACCCGGATCAACAGCTCGCGAGTCATGGCTGACATCGCTGACTTCAATGTCAGACCATTGCGGCCGCGGTTCAATGCCCACAACCCCAGCCAACCGATCCAGTTCCAGGCTCATTGGACCGACTCCGGGGTCGCCTGCGACTCGATCGTCAACTGCGCGACAGCTGGCTCTGAGCGAATCCGCTGCTCGACAACGGTGCCGTCGCCGAAAGGTGCGAGATGTAGTTGACGCACGGAATAGCCTGCGAGTTCAGCAAAGATCGGGGCGGCAACGGCACCGCCGGTGTAGCTGTCGCCTTGCGGATCGTCGATCACGACAATGGCGCTCAACACTGGGCCTCGGTCGTTTTCGACAATACCGACGAAACTAGCTGTGTAATGCCGTTCTTCTTCTTCTCCCTCGTCACTGCAGAGATATCCGGACACGTCGCCACACGGTTGCCATGCAGTCCCGGTCTTACCCGCCACAAGAAATCCGGGCAGAGCCGCGCGCCGGCCGGTCCCGGAACTGACCACACCACGCAACATTTCCATCACCGCTTGTGCGCTCTGTTGTGATACGACCCTCGCCTCGGTGTGCGTCGGGCTTGCAGCATCATCGTCAAGCTCACGGTTGAGCACAAGCTTCGGGTCAATGCGGATCCCGCCGTTGGCCAAGGTGTTGTAAGCCTGAATCAGTTGCAGCGGCGTGACTGCAATACTCTGTCCGATTGCGGTGTTCGACAACAAGAGACTGTGCGAGTCGAGATCGTCGAGAATGCCTCGGCTCTCGCCGGGAAATGCCAACCCGGTCAACTGCCCGAATCCGAAGTTCTCAAACGTTTGCTGGAGGGCGTCCGCTCCCAGAGCCTGAGCCAGCAACACCGTTCCGGTGTTCGAAGAGTCCCCGAGGATAGTTGCGGGAAGGTTCTCAACAGTCGTACCGTACGCCAGCCGATAGTCGTAGTAGACATGGTTGTCCACGTCACTCTCGCGCGCCACATTCACCCTCGCGGGGACCTCGACTATTTTGTCGACTTCCCATGCGCCATTGTCGAACACCCCCGCGAATGTGATCCCTTTCATGGTTGATCCCGGTTCGTAAGCCCATACCGCTCCTAAGTTGGCATTGCTGCATACGACCTCGCCTGTCTCTTCGTTGCGCAAGGCGCTTGCCATGGCATATATCTCGCCTGTTCGGGGGTTCGAAACAATCGCTATGGCCGTGGTGCCCTCCGTTTCGTTGAGTGCTCGCGCCAGAAGTTGCTCTGCTTCATACTGGATGTTGCGATCGATGCTCAGTCTCAGATCCTCGCCAGGTGTATGGGGCTCGACTACGTGGTAGCCATCGGGGATCTGCACTGCTCCGCCCAACTGCGTCTGCCGAAGGGCGCTACCTGGGCTGCCTTCCAGTTGTTTGTCATATTGCTTTTCCAAGCCCGATATTCCCACTTGTTCGGTGTCAACCCGACCGACTACCGACAACGCCGAACAAGGACCGTTGGGATGCTCGCGATACTGCTCAGGCATGATCCATATCCCCGGGAGGCCAAGTGCCGCGACAGCTTCCCCGACCTCGGGTTCAACCTGGCGTTCAAGGTAGACGAAGCTCTTGTCGCTACGAAGCCGCGTGTCCATCACTTCTGGATCGGTCCCTAGCACAGTGGCCAACGCCGCAACAATGTCATCAACGTTGAGGGGGCTATCGGAGTGTGCAATGCCGCGAGGATCGCCAACGATGGATGGTCGCGGCACCGAGAAGGCGAGCAGACGCCCGTGGCGATCCACGATATTGCCGCGAGATGCATCAATATTTTCTTCACGCAAATAACTGCCGAGGTTGTTGAGCAAGTCATCGTCGGGACTCAACTGCAGATCCACCAGTTTCCAGACAAACCCAGCCGAGACGAGAACCAGCACCGTAAATATCATGCCGGCCCTCCACGGGTTGACATCGACGCGGCCCGAAGCTGCATCGCCACGGCTGCCGGAACCGGGCACACTCGACAACCTGCTCATCGGTCCGCCGCGATAGGCGGAGTATAAGGGTCGATCTCGTTGGGAGGAGGCAGAAGCCCAGGTGCCAGGGGCACCAAGAGTGCCACTTCGGGGGCCGGAACGAGTCCAGCCCTCGTGGCTGTTTCAGCTAAGCCTTCGGGTGAGTCGTAATATGCACGTTTGGCCAAAACGTTGATTCGCGTTTCTCGAAGTTCCTCGATCTCACGTTTCATGCCGTCGATCTCAGCCTGCGTTTGGATGTCGCTCGCAAACAGGCCCGCGACCAGAAACGCGATAGCAACCGCCAGGAGGGTAACGATCGTCAACGCTGGCCAGATCCGTTCTTTCGTCCGAGTGGTCGGTTCTGCCTCTGCCACGCGCAGAGGGGGCCGAGACGCCGGCTTAGGTGACGACCGTGGCGCCGTTCGAGCCGGTTGCGAGGTTCGGGGAGAGACGCTGGAAACCATCAGCGCGCCATTTCCAGTTTCTCAACTGCGCGCAATCGTGCAGCTTCGGATCTCCGATTGCTCGTAACTTCATCGTTGCCGGGTTTGCGAACACCGCGCCAGAGCAACTGAACGGTTGCTTCTTCCCCCGGACTCGGCGGAAGACCCCGGCGAGGTGGAGTTGATTCACCTGCCGCATCTCTGAAACGCCGCTTTACGATTCGGTCCTCTCCCGAGTGGTAGGCCAAAACCGCACATCGACCTCGCGGAGCTAGTAGCGAGATCGCTTGCGTAAGAGCGTCGTCAAGGATTTCGAGTTCCTGGTTGACTTCAATGCGAATGGCTTGAAAGGCTCGGCGAGCCGGGTGGCCTTTGCGGCGGCGGACCGCCGCTGGCACGGCGTCGCGGATGACCTCGGCTAATTCGACGGTCGTCGTGATTGGCCGGGCTGCCACGATTGCCCGCGCGATTCGGCGAGCGTTGGGCTCGTCCCCATGGCGCCACAGAAGCGAAGTCAACGCACCCTGGTCGTAGCTGTTGACCACATCAGCACCCGTGATTCCCCCACTGCGATCCATCCGCATGTCGAGCGGACCGCTTTGCCGATAGCTGAAACCCCGCTGTGGAATATCGAGTTGAGGTGAACTGACACCTAAATCAAAAAAACATCCCGAGACTTTGTGGTGACCAAGTTCTCGTATCACTTCGGCGATCTCATCAAAGCGACGGTGAAGTCCAATGACTCGATCGCCATGGGGCGCGAGACGGGTGCATGCCGCATTCAGTGCCACCTGATCACGGTCCAGTCCGATCACCGAGAGTCCCTCGTTAGCGTTCAGCAATGCATCGGCATGTCCGCCGCCACCGAGAGTTGCGTCAACCACAACACCATCGGGCACGTCGGACAACACCATCACCACTTCATCGAGCATCACCGGCTGATGAACAAATTCGCTGCTGGGATCAAGGTCGGCCATGAATCGTGTTCCATAAGGTCATGTACGGTCTTCGGTACTCAAGTGATTGACTCTGAATCAGGAGGTCCAAGCCCGTATTCACGGACAATGGATGAAACGAACTTGGCGGCGCCGGAGGGGAAGACAGACGACCAACGAGCCGGATCCCATACTTCGATTCGTTCGAGCACTCCCGCCACAACAACATTGCGGTCAAGGCCTGCTAAATCCCTTAGATGAGGAGCCAGACGCATTCGGCCCTGGGAGTCGGGGATGACTTCGTCGGCGAGGCTCGCAAAGGCGCGCAGGTGGTCCATGTCCGCTCGTCCTTCCGACACCCGTGTCTTGAGGTGGGTCGCCATGCGCTCAAACTCATTCGGCGGGAGGATCGCCAGGCAACGATCAAGCGGAACCGTGACCGCGCCTTGGGCCAACTTCGACCGAAAAGTCGCAGGAAGGATGAGTCGGCCCTTGTCATCGAGCGTGTGCTCGTAAGTTCCCATGAACTTGGCCATTTCACACCCCCTGTCCTACTCGTAGATTGATATGGCTCCCTTATCCACCATATCGCTCCACTATACTCCTATGCCCACCATAAATTTGCAAGTTTCTCTGGCGTCTGAACATTGAACGAAGCACCAAATCTCAACGCCGGGCCTTCCGCGTGGCCTCTAACCGAGTGACCTCGCCGACTGGACTATTGAGGCAGGTGGGTCTGCAACAGATCGAGAATCGGCAAGTCACCGATCTCATACACCTGCGACTGCCACTGCGCGATCACATCAGAATCCACCGCAACAGCCAGCAGAGCGGCCGTGTAGTTCGCAGAGAATTGACGGTGCACGATCGTTTGGAAACGGATCCAATCGCGAGTTCGCCGCTGACTCAGTCCAACGACTTTTCGCCCACCGCAAAAAACTTCTCCAGGGCCGCGACCCAAGAAACAGACCTTCCGCGACAAGGCATCGTTGCTCGCCGGACCGATGTGAACCGACAGATCTGGTATCCCCACATCTGCAAACGCCAAGGCAAAAACCTCGCCAAGCCACTCCGCGGCGACTACCACATCGTCGCTCCACAAGGCGTCACCAGAGGGCAACCAAACATCAATCCACACATGTTGACCAGGAACCAGCAGCACCGCTCCTCCCCCACTGCACCGACGCACGATCGACACGCCCAGCGCCGAGGCGCATCGCGAATCAACCTGGCTCTCGGGTTGAGAACTCCCGATAACAAATGCAGCCGAGTGCGCCTCTAGAACATAAAGAGTCCGTTCACGTTGCTTTGGTGGGGCGAACTCATGAAGGATCGAAGCGCTGCCGTGAAGATGCCCGGTGATCCAGGTCACGCTGAGCGGCGCTGATCGGTCAAGTATTGCAACCAGGCAACTGGCATTGATCCTGAAGCAATCTCAATCCAAGAACCTGGCGGAGGTGGCCCGGGTGGGCGCCGAAGCCGCATTGAGGTTTCTGGAAGCAAACGATCGCGCTTGCTGGCATTGCAACGCCGACATGCTGCCACAACGTTCTCCCACGCATGACAACCGCCACGACTACGAGGCACTACATGATCGACAGTCTCCGCACGTCCGCCGCAATATTGGCACCTGTGGCTGTCGCGAATAAAAATCCCGTGGCGACTAGGCGACCGATGACGTGCATACGGAACCTTGACGTAGCGCGACAGTCGTACCACTGAGGGTTCTGCCAACGCCAGCCGCTCAGAGCGCACCAGACGCCCAGAGGCGTGCAGCAATTCGACCTTGTTGGCCAGCATCAAACAAATGGCTCGACGAACCGGCACAACAGCGAGAGGCTCGAACGTTGCATTGAGAACGAGGACTCCGGCCATGGACGAACGCTAGCCCCTGCGCCTACGCCGGTTCTCAGCTTTGCACCAACGCAACCAGACGACCACATCGCTTACCACGACCGGAGATTCGGGATCTCCGTACTGAGTAGTAACCCGAAAGCGAAGCAACTCCGGATCCGGCAATGGGAGATAGGGGCTACGCCGTAGCCAATCGTCAGGCACGAAGCGCTTCGCCTCGAGCATCGCGGTGGCCCACAGGGAGGGTCGCGCAATGACCGCCCCCAACACCGCGAACATCGCAAGCATGACACGCTGCTGTCTCATCAGTAGTGCCTCACAGGTCACCGGTGCAATACCCAGCGCCACTGAAACCAACTGCAGCGGCACCGATCAAAGGACCCTCGGCAGCGAGGCCCGCAGGAACGATTCTGGTACCGACAGAATGCTGCAGTCGAGCCACTCGGTCGCACTCAAGCTGAGCGGCGGCAAAAAAGTCGTCGCCATACCCCAAAGCCACAGAACCTGCTACAACCGCAAGCCGCAAATCAAGCAGATTGGCAACCGAACCCACCGCCCGGCCCACCATGGTGCCCGCCCTCGCCCGTTCAACCACAGAGGCTACGGTGGCCGGTGCTCCTGTTCGAAAGGCAATGGCGCTACCGCTGGCTTCGCCTTCGAGCACTCCACGGACATGCCCAGGCAATTCCGTTCCCTCCGGTTCCACGACAACATGTCCAATATGTCCCGCGTTTCCGAGTGCGCCGTCAAGCAGTTTGCCGTTGAGAACAATCCCACCACCAACACCGGTTGACACAACCATGGCAATATAGTTTGACACTCCCACTGCCGCTCCAAGCCAACCTTCTGCCAGAGCTAGGGCCTTGGCGTCATTGTCCACAAACGTGGGCAGCCCGGTTAGTTCCGCCACCCGAGAACGCAGCGGAAAGTCTCGCCACTCTCCGATGTTGAGTGGAGACACTTCCTCACCATTGGGGAGCATCGGACCGCCAGAACCGACCCCACAGACATCTACCGAGCCAAGATCAAACGACTCAACAATCCCAGCTAGTCGACTAAACAGCTCCTCTGCATCGCTCGCCGCAGTCGAGTCGACTCGGACACGCCCACGAATCTCGCCAGTGTTCGTCACGATCGCAGCTTCGAACTTAGTTCCGCCAATATCAACCGCAAGCGCAACAGGCATGGCCGACAAACTAGTTAGCATTGATGCCCTTGGAAACATTGCCCTTGGAGACACAGTGAGCGCAATCGACCGTAGCCCGGGAACTCCCCGAGGTTTGACAGCCGATAATGCTGTGCCAGATCTGGCCCAAGACAGCGCAACCACGACCGAATTCCAGCAAAACTTCGCTGCGATTGTTGCCAATATCGAGACAGTGATACGCGGCAAAGCCGACGTGATTCACCTACTCGTGCTTGCTCTCGTATGCGACGGCCACGTACTTATCGAAGACGTCCCCGGCGTCGGCAAGACCAGCCTCGGAAAAGCTCTGGCGCGCAGTGTCGACGGAAGATTCGGACGGGTCCAATTCACTCCCGACCTTCTCCCGACTGATGTAACTGGTATGTCGGTCTGGAATCGAGCGAGCGAGACCTTCGAGTTCCGGCCCGGTCCAATCTTTTCTGACGTGCTGTTGGCAGACGAGATCAACCGCGCTTCGCCCAAAACTCAATCAGCTCTTCTCGAAGCGATGGGCGAGCGTCAGGTCACCTCCGATGGAGTAACCCACGAACTGGGTTCACCCTTTATCGTCATCGCAACCCAGAACCCGATCGAACACGAGGGCACCTATACGCTCCCGGAGGCTCAGCTTGATCGCTTCCTCATGCAGCTTGCCATCGGCTATCCAGATCGTGAGGCTGAGAACCTGATCCTTGAATCGCACGAAGGAACCGGCAATGCGGTGGACCAACTCAGCGCAGTTGTTTCTGCTGAAGCGGTCAGGGAAATGTCGGGGTCGCTTGAGCAGATTTACGTCGCTGCGCCGTTGCGCCAGTACCTGCTCAACTTGGCTAGCGCCACGCGCGGACACCCCTCTCTGTTACTCGGACTCTCGCCTCGCGGTGTGTTGGCGTTGCAACGCGTTGCACGGGCCCAAGCTGCCTCCCGCGGACGCCGATATTCGATACCAGACGACGTGAAGGAGTTGGCACGCGTAGTACTCCCACACCGACTGCTGGTCACTCCCGAAGTGCGCATGCGCGGCGTCCGAACCTCCGATGTGGTCACCGAGATCTTAGACAGCGTTCCTGTTCCACGGCCCGAAAGAAGATAACGTGCCGACCCGGACAGGCTGGTGGGTGCTAATCGTCAGCGGAGTCCTGGGAATCTTCGGACGCCTCATCGGCGGGATTGAGTTCCTGGTTCCCGGCATCGCCGGAGTTACCTCGGTGGCACTTGCACTGCTGCTTCGACACCTGCTCCCGTCTCGGGTAACTGTCAAAAAGCGACTCTCTCCGCAGCGCGTCCCCGCAGGAGATTCAGCGCGCGTTGATATTGAGCTGCACAACCAAGGGTCCCGACGCACCCCCCTGCTTCATCTTCATGATGCTGTGCGAGGCACCCGAGGTTTCACCTTGAACGTCGCCCCAATAGCAGCCGAAGGAGGCGTGGCTCGCGCTTCCTACCGTCTCAACACCGCCAGCCGCGGATTGCATGAGGTCGGGCCGATGACGATCCATGACAGTGACGCTTTCGGGCTTGTGCAGCGAAGACACGAGATCCCCAGTCTGTTGCGATTAGTTGTGCATCCTCGCCTCGAGATCATCCCCCAATTCCCAGTCCCCTCCGCAGAGCACTCATTGCTCGGCAAGAAACATCACCGGTCGCTCGGACTGAGCGACGAAGACTTCGACGGGCTTCGTCCCTACACACCAGGCGATGATCTGCGGCGCGTCCATTGGCTGTCCTCAGCACGCCAAGACGAACTCCAAGTGCGACAACCCCGCCCTCCCCAGCACGGTCTGCTTTCTGTGGTGATCGACACACGACCACCGGGCGATCTCGCAACAGCCTTGGATGTCACAACATCTATCGCTGGTTCAATCGCGGCCTCCGTCCTCGCGGCGGGCGATGCCACACTTATTGAGACAACTGACGGCCGCTCCACCAGACGAGTCATCGGCAATTCACAACTCGACTCTCTGCTTGAGTTCCTGGCACTTTTGGCCAATGGTTCACCACAGATTCACGCGGCGATTCCAAGCAACGGCGGCACCGTCATCGCTGTTTCGGCCGATCCTGCACTCATCACCGACCTTGCAGCACGACGCAATTTTGCCGAACGACTAGGGGCTCAGCTCGTCATCACAACCGATGTGCAAAACTGGGGTGCCAATAGCCACAGTCACCGCTCATCGGGCTGGATTCATCTCACTGCTCCAAACCAACTTGGAGCACTGTTGTCCTCAGAAGCTCGCCGATCACACGAGTTCGCGTGAATCCGCGTCAGGTCACTACCGCCGTCGCCGAGGCTTCGTTGATCGCCGGATCGATAGTCGCCACGACCACACTGGAGCGCCTGTTTGTTGACCTGACCTTCTTGCGTGATGTCCTGTTGATGGTAGTCGTGTCTCATCTGGTGGCAATTGCCTGCCGTCGTGCCAGGTTCAAGATCGGACTATCGACGATCGTTAGCGCAGTCACGCTGATACTGCTCGGTAGCGCAGTTTTCTATCCAAACGACAGCGCACTTGTCTTCCCGACAGCGGAGACGATCCGCGCTCTGACTGACGACCTCTCAGCCGCCGCGACTGTTTTCGCCGATGACTCCGCGCCGGTTGAGCCGCTGCGGGGTTTTGTGGTGAGCGCATCGGTACTGATCTGGTTTGCGGCGTTCTTGGCCGATTCTGCGGCCTTCCGATTGCGATCCTTTTTTGAAGCCATCGCTCCAGCAACGTCGGTTCTTGTCTTCACCGCTCTTTTGGGTGTCGATCGCAATCAGATAGCTCATGGAATTGCATACACGGCGGCAGTTGCTGCGGTTCTGCTCTCAATGCGAGCCGTTAGCAAATCCGATGATGAAGTCTGGGTCGCAACCAAAGCGAGCCGAGGCGTGTCCACAATTCTGCGGGTGGGCGCTATTTTCGGCTTTATTGTCGTCGTCTTCGGGGGCTTCGTAGCCCCTCGCATCCCAGGCTCCGACTCTCAACCGTTGTTCGACGTCACCGAACTGGACGACCCACCAACAACTCGCAGTATCATCAGCCCGCTCGTCAATGTCTCAGCTTCATTGGTTGAACAAAGCGATCAGGAGATTTTCTCGGTGAGGGTCGCCGAAGACGAGCGTGACTATTGGCGTTTAATGGCTCTCACGAGTTTCAACGGCAGCCAGTGGGAACGCACGTCGAACTTCGACGAGGTTCGGGGCCAACTCGACAGCACAGTTGACCCCTCAGTCGCAAACCGCACGAAGCTGACCCAAACCGTGACCAAGCGCTCTCAGGGCGAAGACGACATCTATTTGCCTGCCGCTTATGAACCAAGCCGCGTGCTCGACGACGGCGGAGTCAACCTCGAATACGAAATTGCTACTGGCGCGCTGGTGTATCACAGGGACTCTCAAGCGCAGGCAGAGCAGGGGTTTCGCTACACGATCGAGAGTTTGATTCCCGATTACGATCCTGCGCAGCTTCCGGACCGAGCAGCGGCAGGTTTAAGCGGAGAGTTCTTGGCCGAACATATTCAACTCCCGCCGATCTGCGGTCCCGCAGAGTCCACGACAACCCATGATTGCTGGCCACAGCGAATCACCACCCTCGCCCACCAAGTCACCGAAGGCGCCGCGAACGACTACCAGCGGGCCAGGATGTTGCAGGATTTCTTTCGGAATCCGGCGAACTTCAGCTACGACCTCAACGTCGCTAGGCGGCACAATGTCTCCACTGCGGAGGATTTCCTATTCAACGTCCGAAGTGGGTATTGCGAACAGTTCGCCTCGGTGTTCGCCGCGATGGCCCGTTCACTTGGAATCCCCACACGGGTTGCAGTCGGTTACACCTGGGGCTCGTGGGACCCCGCGCGCCAAGAATACGTAGTACGGGGGCATCATGGGCATGCTTGGCCCGAGGTGTTCTTCGCAGGGGTGGGTTGGATCGTATTTGAGCCGACCCCAGGCCGCAGCAGACCCCACGATTCCGACATCACCGGTCACACCGATGCACGGCAGTACCCCAGCAACCGCGCAGGAGCCTTGTCGGAGTTCGCGCCCGACTCAACCCCGGCTCAAAGCAGCGGCGGCCGTCAAGCTGCTCCCGCGCCCCGTCCAACAGCACCCGGGAGCGTTGCGGATTCAACCTCTGTGTCTGAGTCTCAACGGCCAGAGTTTCTTGACGTGATCCGCCTGATTCTCATAGTGATCGCCGGCATCGCAGCACTCGCTGCCGTCTCCCCCACTTTCAGAGCAATCCGCCGACGGAGGCGCTTACTCCGAAGAGCTGCCGACCCAATTCACAGAACCGAGATTGCCTGGGACGATGCCATCAGAGCGCTCAGGTTGCTCGGTTTGTCACCCAAACGACATCAGACCCCCTTGGAGTTCGCCGCCGAGGCAGAACGCTTCAGAAGTGATCTTCCGCCGCTGCACGAACTAGCCGCCTGCGTCACAGCGCTGCGTTATTCAGACACCTCCAGCGCCGATTCCACCGACGAAGACGATATAGGCCGTGCCAACTTTGCCAACGAGTTGGCGCTTGGGGCCAAAGAGGCCTCGGCACACATAGTTGATCGTTGCCATACCCTTGCGGGCCTGCGCCGCGTGGCGCTAGCGGCGATTGATCCTAGAACCCTCGTTGATTAGTAGGGGCGCGAGCGATTAGGAGTTAGCGGACAAACCGTTACAGGCGGTCGTCTGGGCGCTGGAAACGTTGGCGCAGACGTATACCAGCTCCTCCAACAGCGTCACGCAAGGTGCCACCCCGATAGTGCTCGGTCATCTCCTGGAGCCCAACCCGCCCCAGTTTTCGGGCGTTGTTCTCAAACCACAACACGCTCACCAGCATCACCGCAAATCCAAAGAAAGCGAGCACAAAGTGGACCGATAGCAACACGACCATAAACGTGACACCCACCAAGAAACCCAAGGTCGCCCATTTGAGATTTCGAAAGGCATGCGTGTAGATGGTCGTCTGCGCAACCTCGCGCGCCAAAGCGGGGTCGCTCTCATAGAGATGGTCCTCGATTTCGTTGAGAATCCGTCGCTCGTCTTCAGATAACGGCACCGATCATTCCTCCAGATCAAATGGCCGACACCTACAGTGTCGCACAGCTTGCGCGTCAAACCAACGCAAGAACTACCTAACTCCTTCGCTCAGGATCTGTGACCCAACAAGCGACGCAGCCGATCCCGCACGCCCCACCAAGTCACCAGCACAAGTGCTTCGGCAACAATGCGGGGCGACATCTTCGATTTACCTCTCACCCTGTCAACGAACGAAATCGGGAGTTCACGAACAGTTCCACCGACACCCAACATCCGGTAGGCCATTTCGATCTGGAAGCCATACCCATCGGCTCGAATCTTTTGAAAATCGATCTTGGCAATCGTTGTGGCCCGAAAGGCTCGGTAACCGCTAGTGGCGTCGGCAACACCCATTCCGAGAGCAACTCCGACATAGCGGTTGCCCCATCTGGAGAGCAACCTGCGATGCCAGGACCAGTCAGGAATCGATCCACCAGGGACGTAGCGGCTGCCGATGGCCAAGTCCACTCCCTGCTCAATCGCCTCAAGAAGCTGTGGGAGCACTCCTGGGTCATGTGACAGGTCGCTGTCCATCGCTACCAGAATGTCGAATCCCTGCTCCAATCCCCGCCGAAATCCGTCGCGGTATGCAGACCCAAGACCTGATTTTCCACTTCGCCGCAGCAGTTCAATACCAGCGAACTCCTCGCCCAAAGCCTCAACAACGTCTGCAGTGCCGTCCGGGGAGGCGTCGTCAACCACGAGCACCCGGGCCTCAGGGCAGGCCAGACGCAAGCGGTGGAACACCTCGGCGATGTTCGCAGCCTCGTCATATGTCGGAAGAACAACGAGTGAGCGCACGGCCGGAACTCTAGGCGGCGACGCCGCTAGCGCGTCGGTAGGATCGGGGCAATGACGACAACCTCTGCTCCCAACAGATTAATGCGTGTTCTGGCCGTAGTGTCGATTCTGCTCGCTGGACTCTGTGGAGGTCTTATCGGCTATGTGGTCCTCGACCTTCAATGCGCCGAGAGTTGCCCCACCGAAGCGGGAATCGTGGGACTTGTGAGCGCGATTGGTTGCGCCGCGGGAGTTGCTGTTGTGGCAGTTCTCGCCTTACGAGCTGCCGCTGAATGGAACCAACGAGAAGCACGCGAACGAGCCCATCAAGAAGATGGGCTTACGTGACGGCTGAAAATCTGAGAACATCGTCTTTGTGAGCACACGCATACTTACCGTTGAGGACGACGAGCGAATCCGAATGTCTGTGAGACTCGCTCTTGAAGATGAGGGATACGAGGTAGCCGAAGCCGAGTCGGGCGAAGACGCGCTGCTGGCCTTCGGCCAAACCCCCGCAGACGTTGTCTTGATAGACATCATGCTTCCGGGGATGGATGGCTTTGAGGTCTGCCGGTCGATTCGCAAGGTCTCCGATGTGCCGATCGTTATGGTCACGGCACGAGCCGACACTCATGATGTTGTCGCGGGACTTGAGGCGGGAGCCGACGACTACCTGACCAAACCCCACGCCCCTAAAGAACTATCGGCACGGATCCGGGCGTTGCTGCGCCGTGTCCGCACCTCGGACCCGGGCGCTCGACAGCTTGTGTTCGGTGAGCTGGAAATAATCCCTGACGAAGGGGTGGTACGAGTCGGGACAGAAGAAGTACATCTCACCAAGACCGAGTTTCGACTTCTTGTGGAACTGGCGTCCAACGTCGGTCGGGTGTTTAGCCGCGAGATGCTACTTGAAAGAGTTTGGGGTTACGGTTATTTCGGCGACGGTCGCCTCGTTGACGTGCACATTCGTCGGCTTCGTACCAAAATCGAGTCCGATCCTGCCAACCCGCGTCACGTCGTCACTGTCCGGGGCCTGGGCTACAAACTGGCCGCGTAGGAGAGATTGGTGATTGTGTCTCGTTGGGAACGACTCGGGCTGCGGGCAAGAATCACTCTTCTTTTTGCTTTGGGGGGCCTGCTCTTAGCCACTGCGATCGGACTGTTGACCTTGACGCTGACGCGTCGAAGTCTCTTGGTTGAGCGCGACGCCGCGGCGCTGGCTTCGTTTGCGGAAAACGGTCAGCGGTTCCAACGTCAGATAGGCGATGAACCTGCCGCTGAAGGGGTCGCCGCAATTCTGGAATCCTTGACAACTACCTCAGGTGCTTTGCCGCTGGTTCGATTCGGTGATGAGTGGGTAGGGCTGAACCCGGTGGTGTTCAGCGAGGAGACTGTGCCCGCTACGCTTCTGCAGCTCATCTCTCAAGGATCGGCGGGTCGCACCCGGGTCAATCTGAGCGGAGAACCTGCCATCGTCAGCGGCGTTCAACTCCCGGGCCGCGATGCCGCGTATTTCGAGGCTGTGCTCATTGGCGAAGTCGATGACACTTTGAATTCGCTGGGCCTGATTCTGTTTGGTGTTGGCACTGTCACAACTCTCGTTGCGGCTGCGTTCGGATTGTGGGCTTCGCGTCGCGCGCTGAGGCCGCTGGCTGATATTCGCGCGGCTGCTGAATCACTAGCTGCGGGCGAACTTCAAACCCGGCTCGATCCGCCGGCTGACGCTGACTTGGCTTCGCTCTCAGCTTCGTTCAACGGTATGGCCCAATCTCTTGAGGACCGTATTGACCGCGATGCCCGCTTTGCCTCGGAAGTTAGTCATGAGCTTCGTTCTCCGCTGATGACGTTCAGTGCTTCAGCGGAGGTTCTCAATAATGACCGCTATCAAATGTCGCAACGCAGCCAAACAGCGCTGGCACTGCTGACCGATGACATCGCTCGGTTCACCCAACTGGTCGAAAATCTACTCGAGATCAGTCGGTACGACGTCGGTACCGCAGCTCTGCAGGCCGAACCGGTCTTTTTTGCCGAGTTCGTCCGGCACGCAATCAGCTATTCGACCAGACCTGATATCGCACTCTCGGTAAGCGAAGAGGGTGAGTCTTTAGTGATCGTCGCTGATAAACGTCGCCTTGCGCAGGTGATAGCCAACCTTATTGACAACGCGGACAAGTATGGCGGGGGCAACATTGAGGTCGAGATTTCCAGCGAACAAGATGTGGCGTTCTTGGCAGTCCAAGACCATGGTCCGGGGGTCCCCGCGGACGAGAGGCAAGTGATCTTTGACCGCTTCAGTCGGGGCAGTTCGGGCGGACGACGCGGCCACAATACTGGCACAGGACTCGGGTTGTCACTCGTCTCAGAACATGTGCGACTGCACACCGGGGAGGTTTGGGTCGAGGATCGGCCCGACGGAATGCCGGGAGCCCGGATGGTCGTTGCTCTGCCGATACGAATCGATCCGGAAGACGATCAGTGAGCCGGATTTTCAACACGGCACTCGTAATCGCGTTGCTCGCCGTCGCCTGTTCAGTTCCGACTGACGGGCCGGCATCTGAGATTTCTACGAGTGATCTGCCAGAGAACCTGCGCCCTGGCTACACCACGACCACAATCACCGCACCTGTGGTTCCCACCGAGCCCGCAACTTTTTATTTGATCGACCAGGTCGAATCGATCGTGGTGCCGGTTGTCAGAGAGATCCGACCGTTTACCACCAACGCAGGCCGGCTGCGGCCCCTCTTTGACGAGTTCCGCACCGAAGATGAGCGAAATATCGGCTTGGTGAATCAGTTGCTTGAGTTTGATCTGTTGAGCGCAACACGGGACCGAGATCTGTTGACGATCAATATCACCCAGGATGACCCCGAGGCTGATGTAAGCCCGATTTTACTTGAAGCCGTGGCCCAACTCGTCTGGACTGCGACCGAACCCGGTAGCAATGTGAACCGAGTCCGGATTTTGATCGATTCTCAGCGCCAAGCACTCCCGACTAGCGCCGAGACCACAGACGAGGACCAAACGGTCGACCGCAGCAACTACGCTTCCTTCAACCCCGAATCTCAAGCTCAGGGTGAGCCTGAGTCTGGAGATGAAGATCCAGGTGACGTAGAGGGATAGGCCTTTGTTCGCAGTTCAGCTTTAAGGAAGAGCCTTAAGGGAAAAAAGTGCGAGCCACTTCCAGCAGATCCGGGTCTGCGTATTTCAGCGTCGAGACACACTCATCGAGACGCCTCCGGACGACCTTGTTGTTATTAAAAGCAACCATCGTCCCAAAGTCACCTTCGTGCACCGCACTCATGGCGGCAACCCCGTACCAAGTGGAAAGCACTCTGTCCAGCGCGGAAGGGGTGCCACCACGCTGGACATGTCCAAGCACCGTGACCCGCGTCTCAAAACCAGTACGTTGTTCGATCTCTTGGGCCACAACGTTGCAGATTCCACCGAGTCTGGCGTGGCCATATTCGTCGATTGTCGGCTCGGCGACCTCAAGCGTTCCAGGTGCAGGAACCGCACCCTCCGCAACTACCACTATCGAAGAGAAGCGGCCTCGCCGGTGCCTTCTCTTGAGCGATTCACATATCGCGCTGATATCAAAAGGCACCTCTGGAACCAGCACTATCGTGGCACCACCGGCGATCCCAGCCCAAGTGGCAATATGCCCCACATGGCGGCCCATCACCTCAACAACAATCACCCGATCATGGGACTCTGCTGTGGTGTGTAGTCGGTCGATCGCATCAGTGGCAATTTGCACCGCTGTGTCGAAGCCGAAGGTCCTCTCTGTCCCGCCGATGTCGTTGTCGATGGTCTTGGGTACACCAACCAAAGGTACGCCATCGGCGTGAATTCGAGAAGCAGCCGAGAGCGTTCCCTCTCCTCCGATGACGATCAGCGCATCAACAAAGTGTCGGGCCATGGTGGCTTTTACGCGCTCAACCCCGTCATCAAACATGTAAGGCTGGTAGCGACTCGTCCCCAAAACGGTGCCTCCGCGGGTCAAAAGTCCTCGGCAAGCCTCGACATCAAGTGGCATCCAGCGATCATCAAGCAGGCCACTCCAACCGTCGAGGAACCCGACAACCTCGTCGCCGTATTCCCGTTCAGCCTTGCGTACGACGCCTCGGATCACCGCGTTCAAGCCAGGACAATCGCCACCTCCGGTAAGCACCCCAACTTTCATTCCAGCGACGCTACCAACAGATAACGTCGGGTCATGGGACTTGTTATCACTATCGATTCAGGCACGACCGGAGTTCGCACATTCGCCGTAGACGAACAGGGCGTGCCGCTCGGTTTTGCATATCGGGAGTTCACCCAGCACTTTCCAAGACCAGGCTGGGTGGAACACGACCCCGTCGAGATATGGCAAGCGGTCCTGGAAACCCTTGCCGAGATCGTGGAGACGACTGCTGAACCCATCAGCGCGATCGGTATTACCAACCAGCGAGAAACGGTGGTGGTCTGGGATCGGCGTAGCGGCCAACCCCTCCATCGTGCCATCGTCTGGCAAGATAGACGTACCGCCACACGATGTGAGCAATTGCAGGCCGCGGGGCATCTCGATTTGGTGCGTTCAACCACGGGACTCGTCCTTGACCCCTATTTTTCTGCGAGCAAACTGGAATGGTTGTTCAAGCAAGGGGGTGTCACGCCCGACGAGCATCTGGCCTTCGGTACGGTCGACTCGTGGCTCGTTTGGAACCTGACCGGCGGGCACCACACCACAGACACTTCCAACGCCAGCCGGACCCTGCTGTTCGACATCGGCACAATGTCCTGGAGTGACCAGATGTGCTCACTATTTGACGTGCCGATGACCGCGCTGCCGGAGGTATTGCCATCATCGGGACGATTTGGTGAGACAACAGCCGACATTCCTACGGGCGCCAGAGTACCGATCAGTGGGATTGCCGGTGACCAGCAGGCCGCTCTATTCGGTCAAACCTGCTTTTGGCCTGGGCAAGCCAAGAACACCTACGGGACCGGTTCCTTCGTGCTGATGAACGTTGGTGCCCAACGCCCCGAACCAGTAGAGGGGCTTCTCTCAACCGTTGCATGGACTATTGAAGACAAAACGACATACGCCTACGAAGGAGCAATCTTCGTTACCGGGGCGGCGATTCAGTGGCTACGCGACGGTCTCGGCATAATCGACGATGCGGCCGAGACCGGACCACTCGCCGCGTCGGTCTCCGACACTGGTGGCGTCGTTTTCGTTCCGGCACTTGCAGGGCTCGGTTCACCCCACTGGGATGCACGGGCGCGCGGCACGATCGTGGGCCTAACCCGCGGCACCGGTCGCGCAGAAATCGTCCGCGCGACGGTGGAATCTATGGCCTACCAAAGCCGCGACGTGGTCGAAGCCATGTCTGCCGCTTCCGGAACGTGTCTTAGCGAACTCCGAGTCGACGGTGGTGCATCGGTGATGGATGTCCTATTGCAGATCCAGGCCGATCAGCTCGGCGTTCCCGTTGTGCGAGCGTCGGTCGCAGAGACGACAGCGCTTGGCGCCGCTTACCTCGCGGGGATTGCTGAAGGCGTCTGGAGCGGACTTGATGAAGTCGCCAGTTTGTCCAACCAGTCCGACGCCGACCACAGATTCCAGCCAAATCCAGACCGCAGGCGTGCTGATGCAGACTATGCCCAATGGCAACGAGCAGTGAGTCGATCTTTAGAGTGGGATCTAACCGAATAGACCCTGAATCAAGCTGGCGCTAGGCGAGTTTGGTTAGGGCAGAGCGCATTTGACGTATTGCTTGGTTGATTCGCTGTTCGTTTTCGATCAGGGCAAATCTCACATTGCCTTCCCCACCGGGACCAAAACCCACGCCAGGAGAAACCGCGACGTTGGCCTCGGTGACGAGCATCGACGCGAACTCGACTGAACCCAGGTGGCGATATGGCTCTGGAATCGGCGCCCAAGTGAACATGGTCCCTTTCGGTGGCTCAACCTCCCAGCCGATGCGAGCAAGCCCATCGCAAAGCGTGTTGCGTCGGCTCTCGTAGATTTGACGGGCCTCGCTGGGGAAATCCGAAGCTTCGTTCATGGTTACGGTGGCGGCGATCTGCACTGGCTGGAACGAGCCATAGTCGAGATAGCTCTTCAGCTTCGCCAAAGCAGCCACAGTCTCAGCGTTGCCAACCATGAAAGCGACACGCCAACCCGCCATCGAAAAGCTCTTCGTCATCGAATAAAACTCGACCGCCACCTCTTTTGCGCCATCGGCTTCGAGGATTGAACACGGCATGTATCCGTCGTAACCGAGGTCGGCGTAAGCGAAGTCGTGCACCACGATGACATCGCGTTGACGGGCGAAATCGACAACCTGTTGCATGAAATCAAGGTCAACGCATGCGGTTGTCGGGTTGTGCGGAAACGACAACACAATGACTCGCGGACGAGGCCAGGAATACTCGAAGCGGATCCTGAGAGTGTCGAAGAAGTCTTCCTGATTGCTGGTCAAGGGCATCTCGCGAACGTTGGCACCAGCAAACAGCGGAGCGAAGAGGTGGATCGGATACGACGGGGAGGGTACGAGGACTGAGTCTCCTGGCTCCAGCAAGACCCACATCAGATGACTGAATCCCTCTTTGGCACCGATCGTGTTGATCACTTCGGTCTCTGGGTCAAGTTCGACACCGAATCGGCGCTGATAAAGATCAGCTGCCGCGGCACGGAGTTTTGGGATTCCCCTGCTGGAGGAATACCTGTGGTTCCGAGGGTTTTGGGCCGCTTCAATCAGCTTGTTTACCGCGGTGGGGGGAGATGGGAGATCGGGGTTGCCGAAGCCGAGGTCGATCACATCTTCACCCGCTCGCCGTGCATCAATCTTCAACGAGTCAATGATCGTGAAGACATAGGGCGGAAGCCCGCTGATCCGGCGGAACTTCATGATCGACCGCTACTGATCTGTGCCGGGAGCATCAGAGCCTCCGGGGTTTTCGTTGAACCTGAATCCTTTTGTGAAAGCATCAACGAAAGACCTCCCCGTCGCTGCTACCGCTGCCATCGCTTCTGGATCTTCGATAACTCTTTCGGTAGCTTCGACCAGCCACTTTAGAGATGCCAAGACTGCCTCAGCGGCCTCCCGCACTTCATCGAACCGGCCTTCACCATCGGCCACCGACCCGTTCTCATCCATGCCAGTTGCGCTGATCGGTAGCAGGAGCCCTCACGACGAACGGCTCTCAACGTGTTTGGTGAAGTTCTCAAGAGCCGTACGCAACAAGCGAGCCTCAGCGCGTCGCTTGACAAAACCCGGCAGGGGGACTTTCAGATCTACGGCTAGGTGATACACGACTTCGGTAGATCCGGGGTCGGATGGCACCGACAGAAATTCATACTCGCCGTCGAGGCGTCTGGTGATGTCACCTCGTTGCAAACGCCAGGCAAGCCGACGCGGGTTGGCGCCGTAGAAATAGCGCAACGTGTAAGTAGTGCTACGTCCCATAGCCGCGGCCCGATATTCCACATCGACAGCTCGGCCTTCGTCGTCACGCGAGAGGACCCGAGCCATCTTGATGTCGGAGGCCCATTCGGGGTACTTCTCAAAGTCAATCGCCGTGGCATAACACTGTTCCGGCGTGGCCATGATCGTTGTTCGTTCGGTCGCCTGATCAACCATCGCGTTCGACCCTAACCGCTTTGCGGGTCGGATTGGCGCACCTCGAATTCGCCGAAGCGAGCACACCACAGTCCTGTGAGACCGAGAGCCCAAACCGGAACCAGGATTCCGAACGCCGATGGCGTGTAAATCCGTATCGATGCCGTGGTCAGTGCCACCACTACCTCAACCGCTAGTGAACTCAGCAGGATCTTTTGCACTTGGCTAGGGGCGCTTCCCGCAGCAAAGTAAAGGCTCCCGATCCCGATGGCATGGTGGCGACTTCGTTCCGCGGCGAGCAAGAATGCCCACACCATCGCCCCGGTGCCAGCCACGAACAAAACCAAAGAAACGACCAAATTGGGCCACTCGAACCAAGCCGGCCAGATTGTGGCTGCCACCGCGGTGACCGTGAACAGCGACGTACCGAACCACGACCAGTTGAGAATGGCTTGGCCTGGTGCCCACTGCTCTCGCCGTCTCATTGCTGCACCATGGTATTGATCGCCGTAGCTAGCCGGCTCGCCAAGATGTCGTAGGAGAATTCCTGTTCAGCTCGCGCTCTGCCGGCCTGCGCCATAGCCCCTCGGCGCTCGTCATCGTCGAGTAGTTCCGAGATCGCGCCCGCGGCTGCACGGGCGTCGGTGGGGTCATCGACGATCAAACCGGTTTCTCCATGGACAACCGCTTCGTGCGCGCCCCCGCTGCGGCCAGCCACCTGAGCGACACCCGCCGCCGCAGCCTCCACAAAGACAATGCCGAAACCCTCTTGTTCCAGTCCGCCCCAGCGGCTGCGGCACAACATCGTAAAGACATCGCCACAGCCATACAGCAGACTCAACTCATCGGTTTCTAGTCTGCCCAGAAGCTTCACCGGTGCATCAAGCTTGGCGATCAAAGAACCCAGTCGCTTTTGGTCACGACCACCACCGGCAATAGCAACACAAACCTCGGGATGAGTCCGACGAATCGCAACCGATGCCTCAATCAACGTGTCCATCCCTTTGCGAGGAACTAAGCGACTTACCGACACCACCAACGGACCCTCGGTTGGCAAACCCAGCGCCGATCGCGCAGCTTGTTTGCTGTGCTGGTCGAGTGGTACGAACCGTCCGGTATCGACACCGGGTGGGATAATGCTGACAGGCAGGGAGTGCCCCAATGATCGCTCACCTTGCTGCGCCGGGTACCCCCCGGCTGCGATCACGCCGACGGCACCGTCCAGTACTCGATTCAAAAGACTGCGCACACCGGGAATACGACCGGGAATCGTGACTTCCGCACCGTGCAAGACGACGCCATAGCGGAGGTTCAAATGAGGGCCGATCAGACCAACCGGAACAGCGGGATCGAGAATCACCAGTTGGGCATCACAATCGGCTGCCAGTCGATCGACCCGGCGCGCTAACAGCGGGTGGGGCAGTAGCCAAGGTTCGCGACTGCGAATGACCGTGAACGGCTGAGCCGCATCGAAAGCATCCGCGTCGGCATGCGGCGTGCTGTAAACGACAACTTCATCAGGCGGGAGTCGCCGCCAAAGCTCCCATAGATAGTTCTGGATGCCACCGATCTTGGGGGGGAAATCGTTGGTGACTAAGAGATGGCGGGCCACAGCACGCCACTATGCCACGGCGGTGACCGGCCGTCGGAGTTCTGCTGACACCATCTCGTCAATCTGGTGGTGCTCGTTCAGTTCAAGTAGGAGATCATCCCTGCTGAGTCGGCGAGCTGCCCAAACAGCGTGAGCTACGACGATGGGAGAACGATGAGCCAATAGTCCAGTGAGCACCTCTGCGGTTCGTTTGTCGTCGCCTCGACCGATGTTGCCTAGAACCACCAGAGCATTTCGGCGCAAGTAATTCGGATCGCGATCAGGTACATACCAACGTCCAAAACGAGCCATCAGCGCCTCATCGTCAAGTTCCAAAATATCAAGGATCGGAACCCAAGCGCCGTCAGCGCCCACCGGGGAAGGTTTCTTGGCACGGATCTGGTTCGGTGGACACACGTCTTGGCAGTCATCGCAGCCATATATGCGGTCGCCGAGCAACTCTCGATATTCGACCGGGAACGGACCCGATGCCTGAAGCAACCATGCCAGGCACTTGTTGGCGTCGACTACGCCCGGCGAGATAATCGCCTTGGTCGGGCATCCGTCGAGACATTTTGTGCATGTTTTGCAGCCATCTTCGACGATGTTGACTTCTTCAACCTCTAGGGGTGCGTTGGTTAGCACAGAACCGAGCACCACCAGACTGCCGACACCAGGCACCAACACATTGGAACTCTTGCCCCACCAACCGATACCTGCTCGATGAGCAACTGCTCGGTCGACGAGATGATTCTGATCAGCCAGAACGAGGGCCTTGTGACCTGCCGCGCGCAGCGGGATGGCTATCTGTTCGAGCGCGGCGCGCAGCGACGCGTAGTGGTCTTCGGAGCTATAGGTGGCAACTCTGCCGGTTGGTTGATCGCCGGGACGAGGTGGGAGTTCGCGTTGGTAATCGTATGCCCCGACTATCAAACAGGTTGCGTCATCCATGGTCCTGTGGGGATCGGTTGAGCGTGACGGGTTGCGGTAGGTGAATTGCATGCCACCACTCAGACCCTCGGCCTTGCGTTGTTCAAGATCTACGAGCGTGCGTTCAAACGGGGTCGCTTCGGTCGCCCCTACAGCCGCTAACCCCGCGCTGCGGCCGATGGCGACCAGGTCGGCGACAGTTGGAGTCATCTATTTATCGTGGCACGACAAATGAGAAACCAGACGCCGCAGAACCAAAACCGTGCAGAACTAAACCGCATCCGAGCGTGGAACGAACCTGCTTGATGGGACAAGTCCGGCGTCATTAAGCAATTCGTAAGCCCGTCGTTCCTCGAAATCGAGAACCACCGGAGTGCCGGCAACGTGGCCGACAAGATAACTGACCACGCAATCGTCACACGTTTCTGTGTGCTGCATAACGCACATGTCGCAGTCGATCATCAGCCCCGCTTGCTCGCTAGCAGAAGCGCCGCAATGAGGATCTAACTCGTCGCTAACCAATCGAAGATGAGTGTGTATTGCCATGCACCCAAGCTACGCAGGGGGTGTGACACTGCTAGATAGATTGGCGTCATGGTCAACGCCGATGCACCCGATACGTCTGCGCTCAAAGACGATCCCTCTGCTGCAACTAGCAAACGCAACGTTTCTCGACGTCAAGTTCTCCGACTGGGAAGCGGGGGCGCGCTTGCCCTCGTCATCGGCGGCGCAGCCGGATGGCTCGACCGGTCTCGTTCCACGACTTCCGAGATCACCTCTGCAACAAGCACCACAACGACAAGCACCACAACGACCAGCACCACCACTACAACAACAGTTGCGCCGGTAACGGTGACAGGAATTGGCGAGGTGGATCCACGCATCCTCACTCTCGGCCAACGAGTGGTTGAAGTGACCGGCGAAAACGACATCGCTGAACTGCTGGCACAACTCCCCACGGTTGATCCCAACAGTGATCCCCTCGAACGTGCCGCGGCTCGTGTCAGAACCGATTTCGAAACGAGCGACACCATCACCGTAGACGGATGGATCCTCGCCGCTTCCGAAGCAAGAGCGGCCGCGGTGATCGCACTGTTCTGTTCGGAGTCAGCCGAATCAACATGTTGACCGACGCTCGAACACTCAACTCCGGCGGCTCTCTGGAAGCAGACCTGTGCATCATCGGCGGAGGCGCCGCAGGCATCACCATGGCAATGGAACTGCTCAACTCCGGCTTGCGCGTCTTGTTACTCGAATCGGGAGGTACCGAATCAGACGCAGCGACGCAAGCACTGGCGCAGGGTGAAAGCATCGGCGCGCCCGTAACCTCGCTCGACAATCCGGTAAGCCTCGATCAAACACGACTGCGTCACCTCGGTGGCACCACCAACCATTGGGCTGGCTTCTGTCGGCCGTTGTCCCCCATTGATTTCGAATCCCGAGATCATCTTCGCGTCTCGGGGTGGCCAATCAACTACGCCGACATCGTTCCGTATTGGCAGCGAGCGACCGAATGGATTCGAATCAGCGACGGAGATTTCTCGGTTGATACCTGGGAACGGCGCCTGGGCGTCAGCGCTCCGCCAATCGATACCTTCGCGGTTGAACCCCTGGCGTTCCAGATCACATTCCCGACGAAATTCGGAGACATATATGCCTCTGATCTCCGCGCCGCGGCCAACATCGAAGTGTTGCTTCACGCCAACGCCGTGAACCTCGCCAGCGACAACGGTCAAACCGTCACACATGTAGATGTTGCCACTTTGAGTGGTATTTCCTTCACGGTTGTGGCGCGAGCCTATATCTTGGCTACCGGCGGAATCGAGAATGCACGCTTGCTATTGGCATCAACCGACCATGATCCCGCTGGTCTGGGCAACAGCAACGATCTCGTAGGACGCTATTTTTCCGAACACCTACAGATCTATGCCGGCTTCGGCGTGCTTGAGCCGGATTTTGACGATGTCAGCGGATTGCAGGGCGGCGAGGTGGCCATCTCACAGGGCCGACATGCCGGTTATGTCCACGGTGCAAAGTTCGCCCTCGGACTCACCGATGCACACCTGCGTTCAGTTGCAACCACCGGCCTCGAACTGCAGTTTCTCCCCGGTCGTTTGCCCGACGGAGTGCCGCTGCAAGAGCAAGGAACAACCATTGGCGACATCAGCGCGCTGATGGCCCATACCGGGCCCGAACCCGGTACCGCCGTGTATCTCCAAGCCTTGGCCGAACAAGAGCCGAATCCAGATAGCCGCGTGATGTTGGGGACCAATACCGACGCTTTGGGAATGCGCCAGGTACAACTGGATTGGCAATACACGGCGACTGACAGACACCGTGTGATCGCTGGACTCCGGGTGATGGCCGAGGCCATAGGAGCAGCCGGTTGGGGGCGGGTGCAGCTCGTTTTGGGCGGGGTCCACGCCGATGCCCACGACCATCTGGTCAGCGGAGAATTCTTAACGATCTTCAGATCTATCCCCGAAGAGATCGACCTGTCGGGGTTTCCGGTAGGGGTGGGGTTTCATCACATGTGCACCACCCGCATGTCTGACAACCCAGTCCAAGGGGTCGTCGACGCCAACTGTCGCATACACGAAGTCGACAATCTCTGGGTTGCCGGAAGCAGCGTGTTCGCAACCGGCGGGGCAGCAACACCAACCTTTTCGATAGTCGCGCTGTCCATTCGTCTCGCCGACCATCTACAAGACTTGCTTAGCTGACAGCGCCGACATCGCTGACGTCCTTGACAACAAACATGTGTTCGAGCAGTGTTTTGGAGTGCTCGAACAAACGTTCGTATACCAGCAGAGCTTCGAGGACCTCGGCACTCCTCTGTACGAGGTCACTTTCGTCGTCATAGACCTCGAAACAACCGGTGCTTCGGCAGCCAACTGTGCGATCACCGAAATTGGTGCCGTCAAACTTCGCGGCGGTGAGTGCCTCGGCACCTACCAGACATTGGTCGACCCAGGATCCGCGATCCCACCAGAGATCACGGTCCTCACCGGTATAACCCAGGCCATGGTGATGCGGGCACCTCGCATCGAAGCAGTGATGCCATCGTTGTTGGAGTTCGTCGACGGAGCTGTGATCGTCGGGCACAACGTCCGCTTCGATATCTCCTTTCTCAACGCGGCTTTGACACAACTTGGCCGTCCCCGCCTAGCGGCACGCTCGATCGACACGCTTGGTCTGGCTCGCCGCTTGCTGCGCGATGAGGTTCCCAACTGCAAGCTCGGCACGCTTGCCGACCGCCTGCGGTTAAGCCACAAACCCAGCCATCGTGCCCTTGACGACGCGCTGGCAACCGGAGACCTGCTGCATTTTCTTCTCGAGCGGGCCGCCACGTTGGGGGTATTGGGGCTCGAAGACCTCATCGCGCTTCCCAAGCTTGCAGGCAGTCCCCAAGCCAACAAACTGAAGCTGACCGACGGGCTCCCACGCGAACCCGGCGTCTATCTGTTCCGTGATGCTCGCGATGAAGTGCTTTACGTCGGCAAGGCTGCCAACTTGCGCTCTCGGGTTCGCAGCTATTTCTCTACCGACGAACGGCGCAAAGTCGGCCAACTGCTGCGCGAAACACATCGCATCGACCATCAGGTGTGTCGAAACGGCCTCGAGGCGGCCGTATTGGAGTTGCGGCTGATCCATCAGTATCTGCCGCGCTTCAATCGACAAGGCACCCGGGCCAGCAAGTATCCATACATCAAGCTGACTCTCAACGAACGGTTCCCTCGCCTCTCGGTAGTGCGAAAAGTGAACAATGACGGAGCTCTCTATTTGGGTCCAGTGGCATCAACACGGGTAGCAAAACGGATAATCGAGGCGATCCATAGCGTGGCACCTGTTCGGCGCTGTGGAATCGCCTCAAGAGCGTCGCCGACTGCGAGCGTTTGCGCCTCAGCTCAATTGGGGGTCTCGTGTTGTCCGTGTTCTGGGGCGACACCTGAAGTCGAATACGCGGCAGTAATCGAAGAGCTCGTCACAAACCTGACTTCGCGCCCCGATCTTCTGCTGTCCCCGCTGAGCGCAAGAATCGAGAAGTTGGCGAAGACGCAGCGTTACGAAGAAGCGGCCGATGTGCGAGACAGAGCTGAGGCACTAGCGGGTCTGCTACGACGGCATCGACGTTTTGATCTGTTGCGGCGCGCTGGACGCGTGCGTCTGGGTATCGGCGATGGCTGGGTGGAGCTTGTCGGAGGACAACTCAGTCGCAGCGGCCAAGCAGAAGACTCAGACGAACTCTTTGGGCCGGATGCTCTGCCTACTCCTGAAGCCACAGCAACAACAGAGTCTTTGCTCGTGGTGCCCTTGCCTGTTCCGCAGCGGGCGGAAGCCGACGAGTTGCTCACAGTCGTTGGCTGGATCGAACGCAATATCGACAAAGTAACTATCGAAGAGGTCGAGGGTGTGCTAGCCAACCCCCTACCCGCCCTACCAGTCTTCAAGTCCAAGACCAAAAGTCCAGCTCGCCGCACTGCATCCCGTACAGGCGTCACGGCGTTACCCGGATCGCTTCGATCAGCAGGCATGCCAAAGTCGCGAATCGCCTAACCACCCTATGTGCGGCGGTGTCACCAGGCCCTTGATACAAGAGCTGAGAGTTTTGCCTCCGCGCGCCCATCGTCGATTGCAGCCGCGGCCGACGCCACCCCTTCGCTGAGATCTGCTGTGAGACCCGCAACAACCAGACCAGCAGCGGCATTGAGCAAAACGATGTCTCTGTGAGGTCCGCGGTCGCCCGCAAAGACCGAGCGAGCGATCCTGGCGTTCGCCTCGGTGTCGCCCCCGGCTATGCCGGTAGGTGAGGCCGAGGCCAAGCCGACCGACGACGCAGTGACCGTCATCTCGGTGATTTCACCCTCTTCGAGCGAGAGGATTTTCGAAGGGCCCGTCGTGGACAGTTCATCCAAACCGCCGTCACCGTGCACAACCAGCGAACGCTGCGATCCCGTTGCTTTGAGTACTTGAACCATGCGCTTTGCGGCGGACCAATCCCCCACACCGACAACCTGGCACCTCAAGCGACCCGGATGACTCAATGGACCCAAAATATTGAACACCGTCGGGATGCCTAGCTGCGCCCGTACGGGACCCACATGACGCATCGCCGGATGAAAACTTCGAGCGAAGGCAAACCCCAAGCCGATGCTGTTGACTTGATCCTCGAGCTGACCGGGAGCGATGTCGACATCGACTCCGAGAGCCTCCAGCAAATCGAAGCTGCCTGAGGTGGACGAGGCCTTGCGGTTACCGTGCTTGCACACCGTCGCGCCGGCTGCGGCAGCCACGAACGCTGCCATCGTCGAGACGTTGAGAGCATGGCGTATACGGCTAGGCGAACCTCCCGCACCAACGATGTCGATTGTGTTGTCCGGCACCGACAGCGGAGTTGCTGAATCGAGCATGGCCACCTGGAGTCCCACCAACTCCCCCACCGTCTCACCCTTGATTCGCAGACCGACAATGAACGCGGCTATTTGCGCGTCTGCAGCCTCACCATTGAGGATCGTGGAGAGAACCGCTCTGGTGATCTCCGCGCTGAGGTCAGCGCCATCGGCCAGCGTGCCGAGGATGGCCGGCCAACCGCCATGCTCGTCGATGCTTGTCGCAGGTGTCATAGGTGTCATGTTCGTCTCTGTAGGGTTCCAACAGCTAACAGCGCGACCGTAGCGCGCTGCTAGCCTCGGCTCCGTGTCAAAGTCCCTGTTTCCTGCGGCCATAAGAGCGGGTGCAGTGACTTGTCTGGTGATTACCGCGCCCGCGGCCGTGATACAAGCAATCCTCAGCGACAGTGGCGAAACCCCACAGTCGAATTGGGTATATCTCACGCTTTTGGCAATCGTGGCGGCCTACCTCTTGGGAGGCGCAGTTGCTGGCCGGCTGGCGACCGACGCTCCGATGATCAACGGCGCAACCGCAACGCTCATCGCATTCGCGGTCGTGCAATCCGTCGCCGCGGTTGTTCGCATCGCTGGTGGCGACGGAATCAACCCGCTGGCGTTGACCTTCAATGCTTTGCTGGCCGCGGCTATCGGAACTGTCGGCGCTGGAATTGGCGCTTACCTTTCCAATCGCGCCAGAGTCAATTGATAAAGATTCTGTTCAAACAGAAAAGGGGCATCAGATGAAGCTTCCAGTTTCGGGCGCGGTTCACGATGAACGCGAGATCGAGGCCGTCGTGGCCGTACTGCGCTCATCGACGCTTGATATAGGCGAGAATGTCTTTGAGTTCGAGCGGAGGACCGCTTCGCTGCTGTCCAAACAGCACGGAATCATGGTCAACAGCGGATCTTCCGCTCTGCGTATCGCGGTGGATCTACTGCAACTCGAGCGCGGCGACGAGATCATCACCTCTCCGCTGACCTTCTCAACCGACATAGCCACCATGGTGCAGTCAGGTCTGGTCCCCGTGTTTGTGGACATAACGCCTGATACCTACCAAATCGACCACGCCAGAATCGAAGCCATGATCGGGCCTCGCACAAAAGCGATCCTCACCCCGAATCTGTGCGGCAACTGCCCTGATTGGGACGCGATCCGTGCAATTTCCGACGCCCACGGGCTGAAGGTCGTGGAGGATTCCTGCGATGTGCTCGACTCCTGGCAGCGGGGCGAGCGCACCGGTGCCCGAGCCGACATTGCAGTTACCAGTTTTGCCCGCAGTCATGCGATGACCGCAGGCGGCGCTGGTGGTCTAGTCGGTGTCGACGACCTGGACCTCTTTGATCTTGGACTTGAGCTGCGACGCTGGGGACGGCGCTCCGAGCCGTACCTGTACGGCTCACACAAAGGTCTCCAGGATCGTTTCGGGTATCTCGCGGATGGCACGCCGTACGACATGATCTTCACCTTCGACTCGATCGGCTACAACTTCGAACCAACCGAGATCAGCGCCGCTTACGGCTTGGTACAACTCGACAAGCTCGCCGGTTTCAACCAACAGCGTCGCGACAATTGGCGGCGACTCGATGACTTCTTGGCAACACGTGATGGCGTGACTAGAGGCCGTACCACACCTGAGACCGACACGACTTGGATGCGCTTTTGTTTCACCATCGACGATGACCTCGGTAGCGACCGCAGTGAGGTCCAAGAACAACTCGAAGAGCGCGGCGTGACCACGCGTATGGTCTGGACCGGCAACATCTTGCGCCAGAAAGGATTCGCCGGAATCGAGCACCGCGCTCCCGAAGGCGGCCTGCCGAACTGCGATCACATCATGGACAACGCCATGTCGCTGCCGATTCACCACGGCCTCAACGCAGATCACATCGGTTTCATGTGCGAACAACTCGACGCGGTACTCGACGGCTAGACCGAGCGAGTCGACGAAGCGGTTATTTGTTGAGACAAACCCTCACTTGTTGGGGCAAACTGAAGGTGTGACGGGGAGTCGGCTGGATGGCCGCGGCGCAGTTCGCTGCGTCGAGGAAGGTCGGGACTCCGTAGGGAAGGGTGCTGGCTTGCGCCAGTCGAGGTGACTCGCAGGAAAGTGCCACAGAAAACAAACCGCCTGACTGGTCCCTTTGGGGCTACCAGGAAGGCAAGGGTGAAAAGGTGCGGTAAGAGCGCACCAGCACCCCGGGCGACCGGGGTGGCTAGGTAAACCCCACCCGGAGCAAGGCCATGCAGGGAGAGGGCGTCCCGTCCGCAGACACTCCCGGGTAGGCCGCAAAGATGGATGGTCATCCACGGAGTCGGCAACCCGGCTCCCGGACAGAATCCCGCCTACAGGCCGACTCCCCGTCACACCCGCCGATTCGAAGCCGGCCTTGGCAGGTCCCGCACCTCAGTCGTCGAGGCCTGGCGTACGCCGGAACCGTTTGGTGTCGGAGCGACGGCGCTTTGCCTCAATCCGACGTTTCTGAGAGCCGCGTGTGGGCTTGGTGGCGGTTCGCTTGCGCTTCACCCGACTGGCCGCGTCGATCCGTTGCTGAATCCGCTCAAGGGCGATCTGGCGGTTTCGTAGCTGCGATCGCTCGGCATCCACAGTGACTCGAATCACGTTTCCAAATCGCTCGATCACCCGCTCACGAAGGTCCTCGG
The DNA here is from genome assembly GCA_047516945.1 of Acidimicrobiales bacterium. Classification (GTDB taxonomy): domain Bacteria; phylum Actinomycetota; class Acidimicrobiia; order Acidimicrobiales; family Aldehydirespiratoraceae; genus VXYK01. The sequence continues at coordinate 1,214 of JAKZTU010000162.1, read as the reverse complement.
GCATCGTCGACTCCTCGATGCGCAAGACGGCCTCAACCTTGGTGTTGGATCGGTTGGCGTGCTGTCCGCCAGGTCCGCCTGAAGCAACAAAGCGAAACCTCACCTCGTCTTCCGGAACAGCCCAAGACGCGCTCCCCGACTCCATAGTCCTACATTAGAGGCCGAGCGGACTAACCCCAAGCGAGGCCGCTCCATAACGAGACCGTGGCCGCTATCGGAGGTGCTCTCGGGGCAATCGACCCGAACTCAACAGCGTCCGGCGGTTTTCGGGCTTCGTGAGTTCGAAGCGGCGGACCAGCCAAACGATGGCAACAATCCCGAGCATCTCCAACATAACGAGCACGACTGCAGGGCGATCAAACTCCGGCAGTGGCGCGGCGGCAATACCGTCGAACCCGGCGAACGGCCACCAGAACAACTCGGTGCGCGTCCATGCCCCCGAGGCCACGAGAAAAACAAAAGTCCCAATGGGCACGCCCAACAGTCGACGCCGAACCAGACGCGACCCAACAGTCACCGCCATCACAAGAGCCAACAAAGCGACCGAACCTCCCAGCGTGTGAAGGATCAGTGGGCGTCCCGAGATGCCCTCTATCAGTGGCAGCACCGCGCCACCCGCAACGTACCGATAGTCGATCGCGGGGCTGTCAAATACGAAGAGAACACCGATCACCGCTACCGCAACAAAGAAAACAAACACGTCAGAGCAAAACGATCCGACCGCACTCGTCGCATGACAACACGTCGGAGTCAGTGGTGTGTTTCATCCGATCGACCTCCATCGCTGGCATCATCGAAGGGCAACCGACGCACTTACCTGCCTCGAAGCGCACCACGGTCGCAGAACCGAACACGGGACGCAAACGTTGATAGTCGGCGATCAGCGAACTATCGAGTGCCGCTTCGAGATCTGCTCGATTTGAGCGGACTGTTTCGAGTCGAGCATCGATCTCTGCCTCAGCACAACTGATCTCAACGGTCAAAGTAGTGATTCGTTCATCTACAAGTTCGCCCTCAGAACGCAGCCCAGCAACCTGAGCGGCTAGCGACTCGGCCTCTTCCATGGCGCTGAGGGCTTCGTCTTCAAGATCACTCTGACGGTTCTGCAACGAAGCGATCTCTTCCTGCAGCGCCTGCAAGTCACGCAGTCCGGTGACCTCGCCGCTGTACAGCCGCACCTCATCGGTTTCAATCTTGCTCGCAACGATCTGAGC
>JAKZTU010000161.1:0-6353 GCA_047516945.1 Acidimicrobiales bacterium | reverse complement strand
GACATCCGCAGACGGTGCAATCGGGGGACACATCAACGCAGTCCAAGACTGCTATTTCGACTTTCGTGCTCTAGCTCACGAAGTTTCGAAGCGCTGCGGTGTGATCCCCCGCAACTAGACTCTGGAGTCACAGAGCCAGCGGTGTCGTTCACGGCCGACCGAGTTATCGAAGAACCAGGACGACACGTCGCCAGCTCAACTTACGCGCCGGTTCTGGTGTGACGTATCCACGGGACCGCCATACCCTTGACCGTCCGTGAGAGCAGCCGCTGAAGCAACTACAGTCATCGGCGTCATCGTCGCCCTATGCACCCAAGCACGGCTCAGGACAAGGATTCAGGAATGGGCTGTCGTCCGGTACGTCTATAGATGGACACGATTTCAGAACGCAGCGTCCGGGATACATCCCGACAATTCGAGGCGCAACCGATGGACGCGAAACGTGCTTGGATGGCTGGTCCCTCGGAGCTACAGACCCGGCAACGAAATCCCCGAAGACAAACGAACCTCGCTCGACAACGACATTGAGTACCGTATGCCGTGGTTCAACCTACATGCGCTGAAGAACAACCCTTGTCTCTATGACCGGATCAAGGACTACTCCGACGTGAAGGAAACACCGCGGTGGGTCAAGGAGTTAAGGGAATGCCACCGCGGGGTGGTTTGCGCTGACTGCGGCGTCGACTACGGAGAACTCAACGAAGCGGAAAGGATCGGGCGGAACCGCGAGCGCTCATTGTTGAGGGGCCGTATCCGACTAGTGCTTCCAGAGAGCAGAGTGCGACGTTGGGTCAGGCGGCGGGTTCGTCTGTGGTTCGGCGGGCGGGACGACAGGCTGTCCGGCTGGGAATGCCCCGAAGGGTCTGTTTTCATGGCTTAAGGCGAGCCGGAGGGCGACCATTTCTGTCGCTTCTGCCGAACACGGCGAGAGTTACAAGAGTTACACGACTTGCAGGCGTTAGACGTCTAACCCTCGTCGTCGTGCGGTAATCATTCCGGTGTTGGCGGACTATTTAATAGCCGCAGGTCAGCATGGGTGCGTTCGGAAGGGGTCGGAACGGTCAAACCCCAATCCAGAACGGTTTTTGTGCCTAACCCCCATCAGCGCCCGGGGACTTCCGCTGGTGCTAACCGTCTTTATCGTCACCACCGTGAGATGTTGACACCGGGTGGCGACCCCGTGATGTCGCCCTTCGCGGTAGAATGGGTCCATGAGTAGAGTCAATTTGGGATCAGTCAGCGTTAACACTGGACCGCCTGCCTTCGATGGCGCTCTATGCGACATCCGCGGGTGCGCGTCAAAGGCGGAGGTGCAACTCACGTTCCGAACCCGCCGGAAGCATGCCTGTGAGAGACACAAGGAAGAAATGGCGCAGGAACTGGTCAGGCCAGAGGCGGAAAAGCGTGCGTTTCAGCACGCAGAGAAAGAAGTCGAAAAAATGCTGGATAAGACACTGGGCCGTACCCGCACCATCAATATCAAGTTCTAGCGCTGGAATAGCGCCTGTGTCTCAGAGGGCGGCGGTGCGCTTGGGTTGGCTGTAACGGATTTCTCGTATAGCGAAACGGATCGCGGCTTCGGCAGGGTCGGCGTGTCTCTCCGAGTGCTGCTGTACGGGGTGCTTGCTAAGGTCAGACCGGCGCGAAACCCCACCTGACTCTCGTGCTGGACTTGAACGGCAAGGTGTCCTACCGATGTTTTGGCAAACGGTTATCGTCAGTGCAGTGACCGCTTCGATTGTTTCGGTTTCTGTTGATACCCATGCTTGGTGGATGTGGTGGCGCAGAAGGCGAGCCGCAGTGCTTCTTGAACGTGCTCAGGAACTATGTTCTCACGCACGGGTATCCTCTCCGACGAACCCCGGCGAGAATTACAACTTGGAGTTCACGGTCGAGCATCGGGACTCAATTTCTCTTAAGTGTTGGCGATGTGGAAAGCGCATCTCAACCAGCGGCTTCGACAAGGTCTCACGGTTGTTGAACAATACGTTCCAACGCAATCCAGCAGAACTAGCGGATCACTTCGAGACGAGAAACCACGAGTTCAACAGGCTGATACGCAAAGTCAACCGGTATAAGCGAGAACAACTCGGCTTAGCGTCAGAATCCCCATCGTCTCAGTAGCGTCGCGCACTTACAAGCCCTAGCCATACCCAGCGCCCTCCGCCGCCGGGTAGCAGTGCTGGAAGTCCGATGATCATGTTCGGGTCTACGTGTAGGTGTCGCGTAACCGAGATGCACCGCCTAGATGTCACGTTACGCGTCACCGTCGGTGAACCACAGCACCCGACGTTGTGTCGGATTCCCGACACAACGTGTGGGCACGCGACACGCCTCGACTAGCGCGACAAGGTGATCGAGACACACATAGAAACGTCGTTGCCGTTGCCTGTTCTCCTACAGATCGGCAACGTGCAGAGGCGTGATGCCCGATAGGAGGGGCGTACGTTGCGGTGCTCTTGGATCGTCCGACGCTTCTGGCTGTGTGCCGGGTTCAAGAGCCACGGTTTCAGACAGGCGGCAGTCATCCCCGTCAGTCAGCTTCAGGGCCGTTCATGAGCCTTCGCGTGTGTTCGTCTTCGGTGGCGCTTTGGTGCGCTTTGAGGTATGGGACCCAATCGGGGGAGAAGGTTCAGCAGGAGGAGTCGGCGGTTTGCTGTCGCCGCCACTCGGAGGTTCGTTGTCACTCATGGCTCAATACTACAAGGTGACCGCTGTGCCCAAGGCGACGACGCTCACCAGTGAGGCAGCGCTTTCTGCTCGCACAGCGAAGACCATCTTGTCTAACCGTGCCTCGTTCTCGTGGAAGGTCTCCTCCATGTTCGCCATAAGGCTGCGCTCCAACTCTCGACGCGGTCTTCCTTGCTCGTAATAGCTCGTGACCATGGTCTGGATTCGCGGAGCTTCTGTCCAACTACTCGGCAGGATGGTGTACGCCGTTGCGATCAATGAGAGCACTCCGGCAATCGCAGCTACGCAGAACCATGATGAGGATGTTGGAAGGTCGCGTTGGGAGACAAATATCGACCAGAACACAAGCGTCCATCCAAACACATGGATCGACAGTTTCTGGTAGTGCTCCAGCCGGTACTCCTGCCCCTTGCGGCGTTCCCTGCTCTCGAACAGGATGATCTCGGATACCTCGCGGCTGTTGTCGTCGGTCTGGCTGGAGCCGGAAGTGCTATCGGATGGTCCCGGTTGTTTACACAAAGTCAACTACCTCCCGCTGTCTCGTGTCACTGTTTCGTGGATGGCTTTGGCGAGTCCGACGAGCACCAGTACAAGTTCTCAGAGTCTCCTTCTGGAGGTTTCGTCCCTCTCGCTTCATAGTTGGATCACGTTTACGCCGGTTCCTGCTTCTTTGGCGAGGTCTTCGAGCCTGTCGGCGACATCTTGTTCGCCTGTGATGGTGATTTGGGTGGTTTGGTTGATGTGGGCGATTTCGCCTTCTTCGAGTTGGTTGGACAATTCGCGTAGAAGGTGCACGAGGTGGTCGTCGGGTTCGTCGGGGTTGACGGCGGTGTTGATGTTGAGGGTGAGTTGCCAATGCTTGACCTTCGGCTCCGGTGGTGGTGCGGATGGCGGATCGGGGGTTGTTGAACCCTTGTCGCAGGCGCAGTCTGGTTCTGGTTGGCCGCACTTGGCGCAGGTGGGGTGACCTTCACAGTCTCGGGATGGAATGCCACAGGTCGGGCAGGTAGCGCGGCGTATGCGGATGTTGTCGGCTGCGAGGTTGATGTCGTTGCGCGCATGTACGGGGTAGACAACACCATCAGGGCTGACCAACTCAACATCGCCGTTTTCGATGGCTTCGTAGATGGCGTCTCGTAGTTCTGCCGCGCCGGTGGGCAGCAGCGGCTTGTACGGGTTTGACCAGAAGCTGTCGCGTATCTCCGATATCGGGCAGCCGTAGTCGTTGTCACGAAGGTTGTGAATAAGGGCGCTGCGGGTGAACTCGCCAGGGTGAAATACCTTTCTGCGCTCGCGCAGTTCCTCCCACACGTCTGAGCCGTTCAAGGCGCTCTGGGTGTCCTTGCGGAGTCTCAGGAACTCAACGCTGCGCTCATAGTCGCCCTTCGGGGCGAGGTAGATGATGTGCTTGTAGCACTGTCGCACCATGCTGTCGAGCCGCTTCTTAGCTTCTCGGGCTTCCTCCTGCGCCAGCTTGTGCATGCCCTCGTCGGCTTTCACAGCAGGATGCTCCGCGACCCGTTTACGGGCGATCCACTCAGAGGCAAGGCCGCGGGCCTGGGCACGCACGGCGGTGTTGGCGCAGGCGAACACCGCCGACGACGCCCACTGGACGCTCATCGGGTTCGGGCCGACACCCATCGCTGCGGTCGTTGCTTCGCGTGTGGCGGTGTCGTCGCCATTGAACAGCGAGAACCAGCGAGAGTCCAAAATCACGAGCCGCGTCTGGTGCTTGTTGTCGATGCCTGTCTGCGAGAGCACGTCAACGCAACCCTGTGTTGTGCCCCCCTTGTCGGGAGCGTCCCCGCCATCGACTTCCACGATGCAGGCGAACGGACCAGAGGATGCGAGATCGAAGGCACGCTCGGTGATGGCACGGTCACGGTCAAGGTCGCTGACGGTCTTCTTTTCAGCCCGTGTCAGCATCGCCAACGTCTTACGAGTCTCGAAAACCCACCGCTTCGGAGCGCCACCCCGCCCCGGCAGGGCATCCACCGACGCCGCTCCTTCTTCGGTCTCCAACAACTCGGCGGCGACCGTCTCGGCATCTCCGGTTCCGTAAGCACCGCTAGGAACGAACGACGCTGCGAACAGTTCCGCTTCGGTCGCTCCGCGAGCACCACCCGAGCGAGGACACAACGACCGGACGAACAACGCTGTCGCCATCCGTTCGGCTGCCCGAGGATTGTGCTTGGCCCAACCCTCTTCACGCAACATGTCAAGACGACGCGCGGCTCCCCGTTCGGTGTTGTGCTGATCGACAATATCGACGCTGGCGACCTCTCGAAGGTTGGCTTGGGTCTTCTCATCAGCGACCAGACCGGAACTGAGCAGAGATTCCCGGAGTTGGTTCGACTGCAACGGCAGGTCGCCGCTGTCGATCAGTTCGGGTGCCCATTCACCTGCTGCGGCACGGCGAGCCTGTTCATGCGCCGCTGATGCGAACACCCTGATCATGGATCGCACACGTTGGAATCCAGCATGTTGCGCCCACTCGTCCTCAGCGAGCGCGATCAGGGCAGGATGGAACGGATAGCAGCGAGCGACCTGGTTGCGGAAGTCCGACTTCGACCAGCCGCCCAGCTTCTTGAAGACTTTCGTCTCCCAAGCGCCACGCAACTCATTGAGGAACCGACCTGCTGTGGCATCGGTGATCTCTTTGGAGGGCCGCTCGGTGAACAGTCGGCGTTGGATGATCTCCGCGAAGTCCCCACCCCCGGTAACGGCGGTGGTGCGAGCGTTACGGGTGAGCAAGTCCTCCATCTCGACACGATGTTTGGTTCCGGCTTCGGTCATCACCATGTTGTCCTTGTCGGAGGCGATCATCACCACAACCGCAGCACAGTTGGGAACGTCGTTGACGGCATCGAGAAGTGCCCGCAGGAACGCCATATCCAGTGCTGCCCCGTCTGGGTCGGATGCTGCCGCGACTCGGATGTAATCCATGATCTCGTCAATGAGGATCAGCACAGGCCGTCCGGTGCTGCTGAGCGCTTCAGCCAACTTCGCCTTGTTGGTGATGTGATCCTTGAAGGCGTCGTAACGGTGGCCGTCCTTGTCGAAGAGCCTCCACAAGAACCGCTCTCCGAGCCGCCGTGCGGGGCCGAAGTTCTCCGTATCCGCGGTTGTGTTGTCGCAATCCAAGACAACACATATCGGGTTGCCCAAGTCGGAACGGACGTTTCCTCGCCCGGCGATGCTCTCTGCTGTCGACATGACCTCCCTGCCCAGGTCGGTTTCGGCGAGTTCTTGGGGATGCGCCGCTAGATGCCAGAGCCCGATCAACCCGTGCGACTTGCCGCCGCCCATAGCTTGATCGAGCCGCCACATGGCGCTCGTCTGAGTCGATCCGGGCACCCCGAGCCGCACAGCGACCCGTGCCATCAACTCCACTAGGTTTCCTGTCGGATGGGTGATGCTGCCGAAGTAGGTCGCATCCGAATAGGGAGTCAACCCAGCACCGACACCCTCCTTGCCGAACACGGCGTTGTGCAGCGACATTTGAACATCGTCAATGGCACCTCCACTGCTCGTGACTTCATCTCGCAGTTTGATGACCTCCCACCACGGTGTGGGTGTGTTGGACATGATGTGCTCCCGTTCCCTCTGCTCAGAACAGCCTGGTCTGGCTGTCCTGCGCGGCCTTGTGTTCGCGTTCTTGC
>JAKZTU010000160.1:0-3279 GCA_047516945.1 Acidimicrobiales bacterium | reverse complement strand
CGCAGCGACGACACGATCACCTGCTGGGGCTCCAACGACTACGGGCAGACCGACGCGCCGACCCGGTGACGGCGGCGGATCAGCGCCACCGGTGCTTGTCTGCCACGGGGTCGGGGTCGGTATGGCACCGCCCGATCCCTCGCGCCGCTGGGGTACCGCCGATGTAGGCACGAGGTCACACACACCCACCGCCGTAGCGTCGGCGGGGGTCCCGGTCGGTGGTGCGCTTACCGGGTGCCTATCCCCCACCCCGAGGCGATCTCGCTGCAATGGTGGCGACTGTGGGCGACGATCCGGGCCGGATCGGGTCGCCGACGGCGCTGATCGCACACCACGCCCCCCACCGATTCGGTGACCGCCGCCGGGTCGGTGTGTGTGGACGCGCACCTATAGCGACGGTCGCTGCGGGCGGTGAGGTCGGGGGCGGTGCCATACCGCCGGGCGAGGTCCTGGGCGTCACCGTGCCGCGTTGGCTCGGCGTTTGTCGGCGGCGTCGTTGTCGAGGGCGACGGTGCGGGCTGCGCGGTGCGCGGTGGGGGGTGCCACGGTACGCCTTCGCGGGTGGTGTAGCCCTCGTCGGTGAGCGCCTGGGCGACGGCTCGCCATGTCAGGCCGTCGGCGCGGAGGTCGAGCGCTCGGGCTCCGGCGAGGCGGGTGGCTGTGCTGGCGGGGCGACCGAGCCGGTGGCCTTGTGTTTTCTTCGCGGCGAGGGCGGCGGCGGTGCGTTCTGAGGTCTGGTCGCGTTCGAGCTGGGCGACCGCGGCGAGCATGGTGAGCGTGAACCTGCCAGTCGGGGTGGCCGTGTCGAGGTTCAAGTCGAGGATCGCGAGCGCCCACCCGTCGGCGTCGGCGCGGGCGGCGAGGTCGAGCACGTCGCGGGTGGACCGGCCGAGCCGTGAGAGGCTGGCGACGATCAACACCGCGGCGGTACCGTTGTCGAGGTCGCGGAGCGCTCGGGCCATCGCTAGTGAGCATGCCCACGCGTCTACGAGAACTGTGAATCGAGAGCCGGGTCTGGTCTCGTCAAGTTCAACTGCCGCCAGTACTTGATCAGTTGTTGTCGTTCGGGACGCTGCTGTCGGTCATGTGCTCGCGGCCGGTCATGGAGATAGTGGTTTGGGCGTTGCCGGCGTTGCTCAGGTGCATGCCCGCGGTCCGGGTCGCCATGCTGCAGGTGCGCATCTTGCGGTCTGTCTGTATGCGGCGGTTTCGCTGATTAGCGGGCTTTATAGTGTTTTATTCACGTATCTACAAAAAAATGTAGACAGTCAGATATTTCGCTATATCCAAACCACAGACCGTCCCACGGCAAATTTTCGATACTCGAAACCGGATTCGGAAGGTGATTGTCGACACGAGCGTGTTGTTGGCGGCACCCTTTGGCAATGGCAACATATATGGTACAATATATGGCGTGAAGCAGACCACGATCTACTTGCCCGACGATCTGAAGAAGCGTCTCGAACTGGCGGCGCATCAGGAACGTAAGACGGAGGCCGCGATTGTGCGCGAAGCGCTTGCTGATGCTCTGAATCGCCGGGAGGTGACCCCAACGGTACCGCTGTTCGCGGAAGGCTGGGGAGACCCGACCTTAGCGGAGCGAGTTGACGAGTTGCTGGCCGAAACCGGGTTCGGAAGGTGATCGTCGACACGAGCGTGTTGCTGGCGGCATTCGTTCCCGATCAGCGAATGCACAAAGCGTGTGCTCATGTACTTGCGACAACTCGCCCGCTAGTGGTCTCGCCGTTGGTCTTGGCGGAACTGGACTACCTCACGGCACAACTCGCGGGGGTCAATGCCGAATTGACGGTTCTCGCAGAACTCTCCTCAGGGGCTTACGAACTGGCGTCGTTCGGCCAAGCAGAGCTGATCGCGGCACGGGCGCTAGTAGAGCGTTATCGCGACTTGCCTCTCGGACTAACGGATGCCTCGCTAGTCGTGTTGGCGGACAAGTACGAAACCGATGCCATCGGCACACTGGATGAACGCCACTTTCGTGTCGTCCAGTCGCTACGCGGCCATCCGTTCACCCTCCAACCCGCCGACTCCAGCCCACCCCCAGCAAGGTAAGCATGGCGGCTGCTGCAAAGGCATTCCAGGCAGAGTCTCCATAGGGGCAGAGTCTCGATGTTTGTTCGGCCACTGGCTGCCGAGGGTCATGACTAGTGCAGAATTCGCTGCGGTCATCGTAGGGAACTGTCAAGATCTCGCTGTGCGTATTTTGGTGACTAACGATGACGGAATCGATTCCCCCGGGCTGCACCACCTCGCCCGCCAACTCGCGAGTGTCGGCGAAGTGACGGTGTTTGCACCGTCAAGCCAGTACTCGGGTGCGGGTACCGCCATCGGGCACTTCGGTGAGCCTCTACCGGACGTTCATCGTGTCAGACTCCCGGAACTTCTGGGTTCAGGGGCCGCTTACCACTTTGCTGGGCCGCCCGCCCTCGCGGCTTTGCTCGCTTGCAAACAACTCTTCGGAGCGGCCCCCGATCTGCTCGTTTCTGGAATTAACGAGGGATGGAACGTCGGACAAACGGTTCACTTCTCTGGGACCGTTGGTGCTGCGTTGGCCGCGAACGTCCTAGGCGTGACCGGGATCAGCATCAGTCAAAGGGGCGGTCGTCCACAATTCTGGGAATCTGCAGCCACGGTTGCCGTCGATGTCATCAACGACCTCCCACCGGAAACGGCATTGTTGAACGTCAACGTTCCGAATCTGGCGTATGACGATCTGAAGGGCTTCGCTGCCACGACGCTGAGCCGAAAAAGTCCGTACACGATGGAGCGGGCCTACCTCCGCCAGAAGACCGATGCCGTGTTCGGTGCAGACTTTGAACGCGGAGGGCGGTATGACAATTGCGAAGGAAGCGACGCTCACGCTGTTGAACAGGGGTTGGTTTCGATAACGAGGCTGTCGACACTCCAAGCAATCGCACGGACGCCAAATCCAGAACCCTGCTCAACCGACCGCTGATGTAGGTCTGCCTTAGGAAAGAAAAACCGCTGCCGGCGTTGCGGGGGTGGGGGGGGTGCTCTCTAGTATCGCTGACTATGTTGAAACACGCGCGAGTTCTGTTGGTTGGTTTGGTATTAGCGGCGGTGGTGTTGCCCGCGTCGTCTGCTGGTGCTGTGGCGGGATACGGCGACGTAGCCGAGGGCCGTTACTTCACCGACCCGGTGCAATGGTCCGTCGATGGCGACGTGACCGGTCTCGACGGTGCTTGCTTTGAGCCTGACCGGTTGGTGTCTCGCGGTGAGATGGCGGTCTGGTTGTGGAAC
>JAKZTU010000159.1:0-3212 GCA_047516945.1 Acidimicrobiales bacterium | reverse complement strand
GGGATGACGATCTTCGGTACGGTGCGACGCAACTCCACAGTCTTGACACCTGCGAGGATGGCCTGTGCGAATCTGGGTTTGAGCGACAGCACGATCATCCGGTCTGAGTCGAGCCCCTGCGAATCGTTGCTCATTGCGGCCTCATCCCTTCCTCGTAGAGTTCACGGATAGTATTCTCTTCAATTCTGCGTGTTGTTATGAAGTATGAACCGTGTTTCATGCTGTCACAAATCTCCCCTGACCGGGCAATCGAGACTGGTTCCGTGAACATCTCCGTTTGACTGAAGACCAGTGCGGTAGCCAGCAGACGGCCGCTCTGCTTGGACTGCTTGGCGGTTCCGATCACCTGGTTTTCGTCAAGCACTCCGAAGTTGCGATAGCGGCGGTGAAGCCGACGTGGGTCTCCCGTCTCGACTTCGTCCAGCCAGGACACGGCTCTCATGCCCCCGAGGGGCCCTCCACCGGAAACCCACCAGATGATCCTCGCGGGCGCCTCGATGAAGCGACGAGGCGACATGTAGTAGACGTTCTCACGAGCGACAGCTGCCCGGCGATGCTGTTCGAACAGCCGTCGTTGAGGCTCTTCGTACCCGAGGATGACGCGAGCATACTCGGGCTTGATCGGGACCATATAGGACATGACGCCGCCGGTGAAGATCTTTAACGGCCACGCGTACAGCTCAAAATCGCGCACGTGATGACCGCTCAGCCGCTCCCTGCCGATGCGCCCCAACTCGAGCGGCAACGGATCGCCAGGGCCGAGAACGCCAATTTGAACTGCTGCCTTCCATGCCGACCCCTCGGCTTTGAACCCCTCATCGCGCAGTGCCCGGTCGACTGGTGAACGGGTCTGATCGTCCACCACGATGGTGGCCGGACCGCCTGCGGCCACGATGGTACGGATGTGATGAACCATCTGCCTCGCCGCCGCGTTCGACAGCGCTCCGGGGGTGCTGCGAAGCGTCGTGACGGTCACTAGGTCTCCATCGCGGTACATGGCTCCGAGCGCAAGAGGTTCCCCGTCGTCGGACGCCAACTGCTCGATGCGCCCCGACGGATGGGCCGTGACGACGCTCAGGCATTGGCGCAGATCTGCCGGGCGCTCGTCAAGATGTTGGTGGCAGTATGCCGACAGCGCGGTGTTCGATGGCATCTCTGAGACTGGCGAGACAGACAAGCCCGAGACCGCGATGGATCGCGTCTGGCGTTCGTGTCCACCGCCGAATTCTTGCTGTCGAAGAAGAAAATCATCTGGCCCAACGAGCTCTAAGCCAGTTAGTCGCTCGATGCGCGTCGCCTGCCGTAGGAGACCCTCGTCACGTGAGACGACGTATGCGACGTCGCCTGCCGCGGCTTGGGCGATTACCTGAAGATCGCCTTCTCGCACGCGAGCCACGTCGCGGTCATCCTCAAGAGACCGCAAGGTTGCACGCCACACCGTTTCAGATGGCTCCAGAGTGCGGAACTTGCGTAGGTCGGACTCGAACTCTTCACCTCTCGGGCGACGATCCGACAGTTCGGCGCGACTCTGCGCCGTCACCACCAACTCCACGTCTTCGGCTACCCAGTCAGCCGTGAGTGCAAGCGAGGCAGGAAACTCCCGCTGCTCCAGGATGTCGATCAGGACGTTGGTGTCGACCGCAACCACGATTCGAGCGTCGTCCTGCTCAAGTTCGTCGAACAGGGAGGGAGCCGCAATGGGCCGCGACCAGATCACCAGGGGCAACCCGGCAAGGCTGCGACCCGGCTTCTCCCCTAGACGGTGAAACCCCAGATGCGACCACATTGCGTCTGCGTCATAGTCCTTGCGGCATGAAAGGCGGATCCCAGCGCGATTCGGATAGCGCTCGACGATGGCCTCAACTAGCTCGCGTGCGACGCCCCGACCGCGTTGGCCCTGGTCGACGCAGAGATGGGTGAGGGAGATGTCGCCCGTCCTGACCCTCCTCGCGTAGAGCGCGTAGCCCTTGACCTCTCCGTCCTCCACAAACACGAGCACCCTTCCCTCGGCCGCAGCCTGGTTGAAGACTGCGTATGGGAGGAAGCCCAATGTCGCGCTGTTGGCGTTGCCGAGTTCCACGACCCGCTGGTAGTGCGATGAGTCAGGCCTGACTTCCTCGATCATGAGCAGCCGTCCGCCTTCGGCTCGATGGCGGTACTCGGACAATGGGTCGGGTGGCCGTACAGTTCAAACATCCACGCCAACGTAGCCGTAACGTATGACAGCTTGACATGGAGCCAGCCTGTCTTCAGTAACCCTGTCCAGTATGTCGCCGGGGTATCCGTACACGGTGGGTCTGGCCAGACGCTTTGGGTCGGTGAGCGACTTGGCGGTTAGGTGATGCTGGGACACAATGGAGCGGCTACGGGAAGGGGCCGGTGTGGCGACGGATCTTGGTGAACTGCAGAGCAAGCTGTGGGAGGCGGCGGACCAGCTTCGCGCCAACTCTGGTCTGAAGGCGTCGGAGTACGCCGCGCCTGTACTGGGCCTGATCTTCTTGAGGTATGCCGACGAGCGGTTCGACAAGGCCTCCGAGACGGTCGGGCCTGGGTCGGCTCGCAGACCCACCAGGCCCGAGGACTACCAAGCCACTGGGGCGCTGTACCTGCCTGAGGAGTCGCGGTTTGAAGGCCTGCTCAACCTGTCGGAGGACGCCGACATCGGCAAGGCCGTCAACTCGGCCATGGGCGGGATCGAGGTCTACAAGCCCGACCTCCGAGGCGTGCTGCCGAGGGACTACTCCCGAATACCCGACAACATTCTGTGGGAGCTCCTGCGGCTCCTACGCACGCTGCCGGGAGCGATTGAGGGGGACGGGTTCGGGCTGATCTACGAGTACTTTCTGGCTAACTTCGCCTTCGCTGAGGGTCAGAAGGGCGGGGAGTTCTTCACCCCCGCCTCGATCGTGCGGCTCATTGTCGAGATTCTCGAACCGTTCCACGGCAAGATCTACGATCCAGCGTGCGGTTCGGGCGGCATGTTCGTGCAGTCAGCCCACTTCGTTGAGCGTCACCGACGCGATCCCGGCGAAGAGTTGTCGATCTACGGTCAGGAGAAAACCGGCGATACTGTCAAGCTTGCCAAGATGAACCTCGCCGTCCACGGACTCGACGGCGACATCAAAGAAGGCAACACCTACTACGAAGACCTCCACGACTCTGTCGGCAAGTTCGACTTCGTCATGGCCAATCCTCCGTTCAACGTCAACAAG
>JAKZTU010000158.1:0-4241 GCA_047516945.1 Acidimicrobiales bacterium | reverse complement strand
GTCTATGCGTGTCGCATCAGAAGGCTTGACGTTGACCGAGGCCAATCATGCAATCTTCATCAATCGCTGGTGGAACCCGTCAACCAACTCGCAAGCCGTCGATCGTATCGTGCGCATAGGTCAACACAAGCCCGTGACCGTGTATTACCTGACCTCCTCCAATACTGTCGAAGATCGGCTCCAAGCTCTACTAGATCGCAAGGAACTTACCTTCGCTCAACTCATTGACGCACTCGAGCATCGCCCCAACACCGTCCAACAACTCCTCACGCCATAAGGACCTCCTTCACGGCCCCTCGCTTCGCGAAGAGGTTCGGTAGGGAGCGGTGAGTTCAGAACTCTCTGCGGCGAGTGACACGAGCATTGTTGCCTATGGAGCATTGTTATGTACGGGTTTGCAGCAGCTTCGGGGGTTCGCCGTCTACACCAGGCTGGTGGTGGATCCGGGACCGACGGCGACGATGCCGACAGAGTTGACGCCACCGAACGTCACAAGACCGATCGCGTTGATCCCGCCGAGCGTCACGATCCCCATCGAATTCAAACCGCCGAGCGTCACGATCCCCATAGCGTTCAGCCAACTCAGCGCGGCGACACCGATGGCGTTATAACGTCCCATCGCAGCGAGACCGATTGCGTTGAAGCGACTCATGGCCACGTTGCCAACCGCATGTTTCTCCAACGAGGTTCCGTTCGACATGTTCGCTCCTTCAACCTCGCTCGACGACGAACTGTGTAACTGGACCGTAGTACGCTCGCCACAGAGTTCTGGGTAGTAGCATCGCGAGGTATGAAACAGCCCAACATTCTGATGGTGATGGCCGATCAATTGGCACCACATTTCACTGGTGCCTACGGCCATCCGTTGGTACGCACACCCGCCATGGACTCGCTCGCCGAACGAGGAACGCTCTTCGACGCGGCGTACTGTCACTTCCCGATGTGTTCCCCCTCCCGATTCTCGATGCTGGCAGGCCAACAAGCGAGCGCCATAGACGCCTGGGACAACGCCGCTGAGTTCCCGGCAGGGGTGCCGACACTGGCCCACTACCTCAACCTCGCCGGTTACCGCACTGTGTTGACCGGGAAGATGCACTTCGTGGGTCCAGACCAACTCCACGGTTTCACCCGCCGTTTGAATACCGACATCTATCCCGCCGATTTCGCCTGGACACCCAACTGGGACGCGGCCGACGACAGGATCGACAAGTGGTACCACAACATGGAGAGCCTGTCCGACGCCGGTCAAGCAATCGCCACCTACCAGATCGACTACGACGAAGAAGTCAGGTTCTCGACGACGCGCCAGATCTACGACTTCGCCCGTGAAGCCGACGAGCGGCCGTGGTTCATGGCGGCTGGGATGATCCACCCTCACGACCCGTACGTGTCCCGCCCCGAATGGTGGGATCTCTACGACCACGACGACATCGACCTTCCCAACGACAGTCTCGATTCGCCGGATCCCCACACGCTGAGGATCCGTCACGGCATCCAAGCCGACACCATCGGCTACACCGACGATCAATGTCGCAACGCCCGCCACGCCTACTACGCCAACACCAGCTACTTCGACTCCTTGCTGGGGCATATGATCAAAGTCCTCGACGAAACCGGCCAGATCGACAACACGATCGTGATCGCCACCAGCGACCACGGCGACATGCTCGGGGACCGAGGGCTGTGGTTCAAGATGAGTTTCTTTGAACGGTCGCTGCGGGTGCCGCTGATCATGGCCGGTCCCGGAGTCGCCAACGGCACGGTCGGCAACGTCTGCTCGCTGCTGGACCTGCTACCCACCCTGCTCGACATTGCCGGCGACGGCGGTGACCGCATCGAACCGGTCTTACCCATTGCCGGGCGAAGCCTGTGGGAAAGCGCAACCGGGGGGCACGACCCCATAGATGAGACCATCGCCGAATACACCGGCGAGATGACCTCCCAGCCGATGTTCATGATCCGCCGTGGCCGACACAAGTACATCCACTGCGACAGCGATCCAGCCCTGCTCTACGACATCGAGGCCGACCCCCTCGAACGCAGCAACCTCGCTGACGACCCTGCTCACGCCGCACTAGCTGCGAGCTTCGCCGCTGAGACCGCTGAGCGTTGGGACAGCAACGACATACGGGAGCGGGTCGTGGCCTCCCAGCGGACCCGTCGGATGCTTCAGGCCGCCATGACTATCGACGGCCACTGCTCGTGGGACTTCACACCCGTCCGCGACAGTGCCAACGAATACATCCGCAATCACATGGACTGGGCCGAAGCCGGCCCACGATTGCGCTATCCCTGACCTGACCTGACGCGACGCTGGTTCTCTTTTTTCGACAAGGGGCGTATGTCATGATTCAACCCTATGAGCAGAACAACTGTATACGTCGATGGATTGAACCTCTATTACGGTGCTCTCAGGGGTACGAACTATAAATGGCTTGATTTAAAAGCTTTTGGACAAAAATTGATCCCCGCCAACGATCAATTAGTGACCGTGAAGTACTTCACCGCTCAGATTTCATCGAAAGCATCTGAAGAGAACGGTGCGCCTGAACGACATCGGGTGTTGATAAGAGCAATCAATGCAACTGACGGCGTTGAGGTCTTCGAAGGGAAGTTTCAGGTAGAGCCCAGATGGCGATCGATTGCTCCGAACCGGACATGGTATGAACGGCTAAGGCCAGCCCCAACTCGATTGACAGCTTGGATGTTAGGTCGGGTCGAGGCCCGTTCGGAGCAGCCAACCAAAGTCCTCGTTCAGATCCCAGAGGAAAAATCCACAGACCTTGCTCTAGCGGCGCACCTTGTCAACGACTTCCACACCAAGGTTTGTGACCGCGCTATCGTCGTGACCAACGATGGTGACCTCAAGATCGCAATCAAGCTCGTCGTAGATGCTGGTCACACCGTTGATGTGATCAGTCCCGCTACGACCGTCAATCGGGAACTAAGAAACGTGGCAACGACGGCTCGGCCACTGCGCAGAGAAATACTCCCTTCCTGTCAGATGCCGGACCAAGTGACGTTGCCGAACGGCTACCTTCAACGCCCCGAAGTTTGGCAATAAATACAGAGACCCACCCATACGGGTGGGTCTCGAGCTCTCCCCACGAAGGAGGAGAGGGGTTATGCCACAAGTGTATAACTTCTATTTTGAGTGTCAATGGTGATTGCATCAGACATCACGTCGGGCCCGACAACCCGTCTCGGCGGGCCCTAGGAACCGTTGGGGTCGAGGTAGGGGCGGTCGCCGTCGATCTCCAGTCGGCGGATGATACGCCGTTGGGGGAAGTGGTCCCCAGCGGCACGATGCAGCGTCGAACGCTCGTCCCAGATCGCCAGGTCACCCTCACGCCACTGCCAGCGGCAATGCAACGACACGTCCGCTACGTGCTCGCGCAGGAACTTGAGAACCATGTCGCTCTCAGCTTGACTCACACCAACCACATGGTCGATGAAGCCCTCGGCGTACAGCAGCGCTCGCTTGCCGGTCTCTGGGTGAGTTCGCACCAGAGGATGCTCAACAGGGCCGTAGTCCCGCTCGATGGCCTCGACGATCCCTTCGGCGCGTTTGCCTCCCTTCTCGGCCACCCGTTTCAGATAATCCTCGTTGGAGTGCCTGATCGTCAACGAAGCAAAAAACGACTGAACCTGGGGGCTGAGAGCTTCGTAGGCACGGGTCGCCGAGGCCCACACCGTGTCGCCGCCGAACTCGGGGGTCAGTTCCATATGTAACAGGGCGGCCTTGGGCGGTGTCGCAGTCCAGGTGACATCGGTATGCCAGCGATCAGCAAGGGGTGGGCTGTCGGGGCCGTCCTCGATCACAGTCATTGACGGTTCGGTCGCTCCCAATACACGGGCTACGGGATAGATGCTGGGCGTGCCGAAACGTCGCCCGAGCGCAAGGTGCTCGTCTTCGCTGAGGTGCACTTCCCGCAAGAAGATGACCTCGTGCTCAAGGAACGTTTGATAGAGCGCCTCGAAGTCAAGGTCGGGATCGCGCAGGTCGACACCGGTGATATCGGCTCCCAACGCACCCGAGACTCGCCGGATCTGCATACCGTCCTCCTCGATGGTTGACTCAGCGTCGAAACTACCCCGTTTTATTCTGTAGCAGAGTGCGGGGGGATACCAACCCGGTCAGACTCAGACCGTGTCGAGGCGGGCTACCGCGGAGTTGCCGAATTCGATGAAGCGTTGGTAGCTGTGTTCGTAGGCGGGGTCATGGGTGGGCAGGATTGTTT
>JAKZTU010000157.1:0-8624 GCA_047516945.1 Acidimicrobiales bacterium | reverse complement strand
GCCAAAGGCATCGCCGTTTCACGCGCCCGTCGCATCGTCGAGGCGGCAATGTGCTCGATTCCCTCACCCTTGAGGCACTCAGCGACCCGCTTGGCTTGCTGATGTCCAAGCTCCGACAACGGCGGATTGGCCGTCTCGTGTTCACCTTCAACTTCGTGACGGATAGGACGGCCATGTCGAACAATGATCAAATCCACGGGTATGAACCATACGGCGACAACACCCGATCAGCGAAACCCAGACTCACAAACAGATGCAGCGATAGCTGCGGGCGAAATCTGGTCGGGTTGACGAAAGACAACCTTGACGCCTACGGCAAGCCGGCTCTGGGGACCTCCACACGTACCATGTCGATACGACCTTCACCCCTGCCACCCACAAGATCCGGGTGAGAATCGGGTGCTGTTACCAGGAACAAAGTGCGTCCGTCTTCGCCGCCCAACATGCATGCAAAGCAACTCAGCTCTGTTTCCACTCGATGAGTGATCTCGCCTCCCTCAAGCACCCGCAAAGCCGCTTTGCCGATGGCATCAGCGAACCAGATGCCGTCTTCCGCGTCGTAACAGCAGCCGTCGGGGGCGGTGCCATGAACTGCAGCCCACACTCTCTTGTTAGAGAGACGCCCAGCTTCGCCGATGTCGAACGCCTTGAACTCCCCACCGAAACTCTCACCCACGATGAAGGTGCTCCCGTCGCCAGTGATCACCGACCCGTTGGGGAACAGCAAATCAGCAGCAGCTGCTTCCACCGTGCCGTCGGGTTGCACCAAGGCCAGCGTGGCCGGCACAAGCTCAACCCCGGCGTGAAGATCAGAGCCGAAATTGCCCACATAGGCCCGGCCTTGGGCGTCCACAACCATGTCGTTGCAGTGGAAGGTGGCCACTTCGGACAGATCGGCGTGTTCGTGCAATTCGGTGCCGTCGTAGCGAAGCACTTTCCGGTCCAGCATCGACACCAGCAACAGGTCACCGTCTGGAAGCCAACCCAAACCTGATGGCTGTCCCGACATCTCAAGCACGATCTCAACCGATCCGTCAAGCGATGCAGCCTTCACAGCGTGCTGATAAAAGTCTGAGAACCACAAGCGGCCGTCGTGCCAGCGCGGCCCCTCACCAAAGTCAATTCCTCCTACAAAGGGCTCTGGACGCTCAAGAATTTCCATCCTCGAACCATAGACCCAGGTGTACCCGAAACAGGGACCGCGCCTCGGCCTCAGAAATTGGGCGACACGCCCAAGCCGGCGACCTCGGGGAGGTGCATTCGACCGGCCGTTATTTCGAGGCGGGGGGCTACATCGTTGGTCAGCAAAGTTGAGGTGGCCAGGCCGTGAACCTGTTGTGGAAGAGCAACCGCGGCGACATGGGCCGCGTGTGCCACACCGATGGCGCTGTCGATCATGGTGGTAACCACCGCATCAGCGCCGAACTCTTCGACTAGCGCCACCGCGGCTAGCGCCAAGTCGGGTCCGCCGAGGGCTTGTGGCTTTATGACCACGACTGAGATCGTGTTTGTTCTCAACGCAACGGCGATGTCGCTGACCGTGACAGCCGATTCGTCTACGGCAACGGGCACCACACTTGCTGCACCAACCGTGCCAATGCCTTCAATACCGGCTGTCGGTTCTTCGCAGAAGGCCACGTTGTATTCAGCCATCTCCATCAACGTGTTAACCGCGGTGTCGACGTCCCAACCGCCATTGGCATCGAGGCGCAATTCGATGTCGTCGCCTATAGCTGATCGCGCGGCCGCGACTCTGGCCAAGTCGGTCCGCGGATCTGTAGCAGCGACCTTCAACTTGACCGCGGTGATGCCCTCGAGTGCCAACACGGCCGCCTTCGTGGCCACTGCTTCGGGATGAGCGTCTGAAATCAACCCGTTGACCAGCACCGAAGGCGGCTCTCCTAGCTCCGCTGTCAGCGAGCCTGGTGGAGCCGATCCGAGCACAGGATGTGCCATCAGGAGCGAAGCGAGGCTTAGCTCGTGACTGCCGGCGGACAAATCGAAGGCTGCTCCAGCCAGTGCCGCGCGGGCATGAGGTTGAGCCTCAAGTTCTGTGAGAATAGCGGTCAAGCGGGAATCGTCGACGCTATCCAACTGGGCCAATCGGGGAGCAACAGACGCCAACACGATCTTGCAGTCATCGAGAGATTCTCGTGACCAACCCGGCATTGCGGCTGCCTCTCCCCAACCGATGTTTGCCCCGTCGCTGATCGAGAACAGCACCCCTTCCCTGTGGTCTACAACACCGTGGGCGGTCACCAACGGCGACGCCAGCGCAAGCCGGTAGTCGTGCAACCCGGTGATCAAGCCCATGGTCAATCCAAGTCCATTTGTCGACGGATAACGGCAGCGACCGCGTCGGGTTGCTCAAGATGCGCAGCATGGCCTGCATTGTCAATCACGGAAATATCGGCTGTTGGCATCCGGGCAGCCAGTTCGACGGCGATCCAGGTGAACTTCGGGTCTTCGGCACCGACAACGAACACGGTGGGAACCGCACAAGACCTGAGATCATCGTGTAGCGGTGCCATCATGCCGGTGCCGGCGGCGCGCAGGCTTCGGGCCAACCCTGCCGCTGAGTTGCGCAACCGCTGCGCTCGCGAAGCCGCCAAGAAGTCCACCCCGAGACGTGCCTGCGTGGCAAATAGCGGATTCGCCATCCAACGGTCGACGAACGTTTCAAGGCAATCGCGCTCAATGCACTTTGCTAACGCCTCGTCGGACAGCCGCCGGTCCGCACGTTCAGTCTCGCCGGCTAGGCCTGCCGATGCCCCGATGAGCGTCAACGAACGCAGCGGTTCCGGATACCGACAAGCAAGTGTCAGCGCCACCCTGCCGCCCATCGAATAGCCCACAAGGTGAAACGAGCCACTCGCACACTCCTCGCCAATTGCTGCAATGTGCGCGGCCATCGCATCAACCGAATAATCCCGTTCATCGCGAGGGACACTGCTGCGACCGTGGCCGACCAAGTCTGGAAGTATCACCTCGGCATCGGCCTCGAGCCTCGGAGCCAAGCCGTCCATCGTGGTGCCATCGCCCGTGAAACCATGCAGCAGAACCACCGGCGGCCCGCTCCCCCGTCGCTCAACATGGAGGTCCACCCCTGAAGCGACGCTGACCATGTTCACGAGATGGCGGCGTTCACGGCGCTGGCGATGGCTCGGTGTTGGGCGAGATCGGCATCGGGATCTACCGAAACGAGTACAACATCCACACCGGGCGTGTCGCTCTCGCAGGCTGAGCGCAGTGTCTCGGCTAGCTCGGCCGCTGAGGACACGTCGTTGATGCACACTCCACCAACACCGCCTAAGTCGGCCAGGTTGAGTCCGTGGGGAGTCCGAAAGAGCGTCTCGAAGTCCACCTCGCTGCCGCGAGACGCAATCGGAAGCGACGAGAAGATGCCTCCGCCGTTGTTGTCAACACACACGACCGTCAGATGCAGGCCGCAGCGAGCTGCACCGAACAGGGCTCCGAGATCGTGCAGCAGGGCAAGATCGCCTATGTAGAGCACCACAGGACCGTCGTGTTGCGATGCCAAACCCAAAGCCGTTGAGGTGACGCCGTCGATGCCACTGGCACCGCGGTTGCCGACGAAATCGATGCGGGGACCTTCGGTCGTGACAAACGAGTCGAGTTCGCGTACGGGCATGGAGTTGGAGGCCATCAACAAAGTCCCAGCGGGCACCGCCTCGGCCAACACCGAGGTAACAAGAGCGCTGAGCAATGGACCTCGCTTGATCTCGTCGCTGATGACCCGACCAGCGATGCGATCGAGTTCCTTCCAGCGCTCACACCAGGTCGAACCTTGGCGCACGACCCGCCCAGCCGCCCTCAGCACCGCTACCGGGTCTGCGGCTGCGTGTTGCGTGACTATAGACGAGGGGTCATTCCAGCGATTTGCTGGATCGACCAGGAGCAGGTGTTCGGGCCGGTGTGCTTCAAGCCACAGCCGTAGAGGTTTCGTGGTCGGGGTCCCTCCGAGCCGAATCACCACATCAGGAGCGAGTTCTGCAGCAATATCGGCGTGGCGAAGTATGTGATCGGCGTTGGCAATCACCGTCCCAACCGAATCGCCACGAGCGCGTCGTGTGCCGGAGATTGGTTCACCAATGACCGGCCATGCAGTCGCAGCGCTCAGCTTCAATGCGGCGGAAACGACTTCGTTCTGAGCCTCAATTCCGCTGGCGGCATCGGGGCCGACAATGATCACCCCCCGCTCGTGTGACTGTAAGTCTGCTAACGCGGTGCTACCGCCGGGCGCGTTGCCTTCGCCGGGCGTAGCCGGAGCCCCCAGGATGCCATCGCCGAGCGCCGAAAACCGGCGAACCGACGGCTCAACCACCGGAACCGCAGCAAGCGGCTCTAGCGGTTCGCGCAGAGGCCAGTTGAGATGGACCGGACCCGGGTTGATCCCAGTGGCCGAGACCACAGCACGATGCGCGACGAGCTGGCCCTGAGTCGGAGACCACTCACCGGCGACTGCCAGATCGGCTGCCCAACGGGTAGTGGCACCATAAATCTTGACTTGATCAATGGTTTGGTGCGATCCCCAGTCGCGCAACTCAGGGGGGCGGTCGGCAGTACACACGATCATCGGTACACCCGCGTGGTGTGCTTCGATGATGGCCGGAAAATAGTTCGCCGCCGCGGTGCCCGAGGTGCACACCAGCACCGAGGGCCGACCCGTGCGGCGGGCTTGGCCGAGCGCAAAGAATCCCGCTGATCGTTCGTCGAGTTGGATCCAGGTGCGCAGCATGGGTTGGGCGTGCAGGGTGAGCGCCAGAGCTGTTGACCGTGAACCCGGGCTGATCACGACATCGGTCACGCCGTGTTCCACCAACCCCGCAGCAAACGCGGCGACCGCGTCGTAGACGGGATCAGCAGACGAAACGGAATCAACGGCCATTTCGAGCCTCCATGACATCAAGCAGGGCGCGAAGTTTGACACCGGTTTCGGCTAACTCTTCGGCTGGTATTGACTCAGCCACCACGCCTGCACCCGAAAACAACACTGCGGTCGAGTCGCTCACCAAAGCAGACCGCAGCGCAACACACAATTCTCCGTTTCCATCAAGGTCGCACCAGCCGACCGGCGCCGCGTACCAACCCCTGGCAAACCCTTCCCGCTCAAGGATCCAGTCAACCGCCTTCTCGGTCGGCGTACCCGCAACCGCAGGTGTGGGATGCAAAACACTGGCAACACGCATCACATCCATGTCGCTGACACCACCAGCTCTGCGTTGTACCTGTGCGGTTATCGGCGTGCGCAGGTGTTGAACCCGAGCCAGGCGCATGACCTCCGGGTCGGGTTGGTAACTGCCCTGTAACCCGAGCACTTCGAGACGTCCCATGATGTCGTCAACCACGAACTGATGCTCGGCGCGAGTCTTGGGTGAAGCCATCATCTCAGCGGCCAGAACCTCATCGGTCACCTTTGTTGAGCCGACCTGTGCCGTGCCGGCCACCGCTTCGGTACGGACCTCAGGACCGTCCAAGGCGACAAGTTGCTCGGGACTCGCGCCTAGAAACTGTCGGTCGCCGACCGCTACGGAGAACACCGCGCAGTTCCGGTAACGATGCCGGAGCCGATGCAAGACGTCTATAGGATCGACGTTGCCCTCTTCGTGGACCCGTGCCAGCACAACCTTGCGAAACTGATTCCGGGCGATCGCATCAGCCGCATCGTCGACAAGGTTCAGATAGCTCTGGTCATCGGCAACGACCTCGCCCGCAGCTACTTCAAAGGGACTACTCAAAGGCGCTGGCAAGTCGGCTGTGAAAGCATCAAGGCGCTTGTCGAGTGCGGCGCTGGCGCTGGCTTCGTCTTCACCGTCGCGCACTTTGGCGGCTGCCAACAGCCAGGTGCCGTCCGCCCGGTCGACGACGGTGATCTCGGGAAGCACCCAACGTGCATCTGAAAACCCAGTCCAGTCGGGGAATGTGGTTTCCCCTTCAGCGGGTGGTGGGGACTGGTCTGCACACGAGAATGAGAAGCCTCCAAGAATAACCGGAGCCGGGGCATTTCTCGGACCGATCCGTTGGGTGCGCGCCGCGAGGGCTGCCCGTGCCGCTGATGTTGCCGAGAAGCGTCCGTCACCGACGGGGGCGATGGTCTCGACCGCGCCGAGTCCTACCACAGAGAGACCGGACTCCGGACGCATCCATAGTGTTCTGTGTTGCTCAGAAGATGCCGCAAACACCGCAACGGGATCCAGCCGTTCAGCTAGCCGCCTGCCAACAACGATGGTCCCCCCACCCATAGCAGGGTCGTCCCCTAGGCGGGCGAGGGCACGGCTTACGAGAGTTTGCTCAAAGTGCCGCGCCACGAGACCGGAAACGACGGGTACTAGGCGGGCGAGCAAGGCTACGAGTTCGTCGCGGTCGCCGCCTTGACGGTCTGAGTGTTGTTTGAACAGTTCAATTGAGTCGTCGACGACATCTTCCACATGGGTTGCATGGCGCATAGCCAAAGCGGTCAACTCTTCGAAACTCACGCCCGTGGCAACCAGCGTGCGGGCTGCGACGAGCATCTCGACCGCGTCGGGTCCGAAGCGCTGCTCAGCGCCCTCACCGCTCGGAGTGATCAAACCGGCGCCAACCACGACATCAATGATGAACTCGGGGACTTCTGCTCGCCGTGCGAGTTCGGCCCGGTCGAGGTCAGGGTCAGGCGCGTTACGATCAGCGAGATCGGCAAGAAGCCCTGAGGCGTCTCCAGTTGACAGTTCCTTGATTTGAGCCAGCGTGAATCCGCGGTCGGAGAGGTCCTGTATTTGGCGCAGACGACGAAGGTGGGAGTCGTTGTAAACAGCGATGCGACCCTGTCGGGTTGGGGGTGCGAGCAGTTTGCGGCGCTGGTAGTAGCGGACGGTGTCGACACCGACATCGGCAGCTTCAGCCAGATCTTCTACTCGGTAGTTCACAACGCTCTCGCCAGGGTCGTCCGGTGGGGCGATCAATTATAGGAGTATTTACTCCTTGAGTCCTTACTCCTATCGTTGTTTCGGCCGGACCACTAGGCCGGTTGTCACCAGCCGATGCGCTTGCGGAATGATCGAACTCCCTGGGATCGGGCGCCGAGCTGTTCGGCTCGGGTGATCAGCCCAGCATCGGACGACACCAAAGTCACCGGGTCGTAGTCGACGTCGTCACTGTCGCCAGACCTCAATGCGACAAGCCCAGACCTCAATTCGACAAGCAACGCGATGATCTCATCGTCGGCGGCATCGGGGGCCGAATGGCCTGCGTAGCGCAGTTCAACATTGCCTCGGGTGCCCGCACGCAGACCGGGTACCGGGCGACCATCAGCGACCACCACAACCCATTCGTCGAAGTCGAAAGCCACTAACGCATCGACGAGCCGGGCCAGCGCTCCATCACGGTCTTTCCACCAGCCGTCGGGCACTGATCCGATCACATTCATTGCATCAATCACGATCATTCCCCACGGTGTCACACTGCGTGCGTACCATCGACTCCTGATGCCAACAACTCTTGAAATCACGGGCTACGGAGACGCGGCACACAGCGCCCTCGCCAACACTGTTGAGCACTACAAGGAGGTCGATCCACTTCGGCCCGTCAGTGTCATCGTGCCGTCCAACTACATGGGCATCGCCGCTCGGCGTGCACTCGGGCAGCGCCGAGGGGTCGCGGCGGTCACCATCCTTACTCCCTACCGCCTTGCCGAACTATTGGGATCAGCCGCGGTAGCTGCTACGGGCAAGCGGCCGATCTCCACGCCGATTCTGGCCGGGGCTGTGCGGGCGGTCCTCAGCGGCGAACCGGGTCGCTTCGAGGGAGTTCACACGCACCCGGCGACCGAACGGTCGCTAGTAAAGGCTCATCGCGCACTTTCGGAGCTACCGTCAGACACGCTGCGAAAGCTGCCGGACGCATCATCCCGTACCGCCGATGTGGTTCGCGTCTACCACGCCATCAACCGCAAAATCGAAGCCGACTACTCCAACGAGCAGGATCTGGTCGACGCTGCGGTCGACGCAATCGTCGGCGGGGCTTCGACCTTAGCCGGGCTGGGTCAAGCAATTCTTTTTCTCCCGCAGCGAATAAACACCAACCAGATCCGCTTGCTCCGCGCCCTCGGCATGCACCGCGAACTGCACATCATCGCGGGAGCATCGGGTGTATCCGAAACTGACTCCCCAATACGGCTCGCTATCGAGCAACTTGGGGTTGAGTGGTCGCCACCACCATCGGTCACAGCGCCTGTCGCCGACCGAGCGCTGAGCGTTTCAGATGCCGACGACGAGGTGCGCCATGCGGTTCGCAGCATCGTGGAGGCATCGCTTGAGGGAATACCCTTCAACCGCTGCGCGGTGCTCTACGGCAGTCACGACCCGTACTCCCGCATGATCGCCGATGCTTTCGACGCGGCAGACATTGAATGGTTTGGGAAATCGGTTCAAACCACCGAGTCGTCCCTGTTGGGACGAGCACTGCTCGCCATGTTGGCCCTGAGTGATCGCGACTTTTCGCGGCACGATGTCTGCGCCTGGTTGGCGAGCGCGCCGGTGCACCGCACCGACAACAGACCTGTCCCGGTGGCCGCCTGGGAAAGAGCCTCGCGGGCGGCTGGCATTGTGTCCGGGCTTGATCAGTGG
>JAKZTU010000156.1:0-24541 GCA_047516945.1 Acidimicrobiales bacterium | reverse complement strand
ATCCCAACCACAAAACCAGAAAATATCCAAGACATAGACACGACACCCTAGCCCCTCTACCAAACCCGGCGTGATTCAAGTGCCTCAATGGCGAGTGATGTTATGTCGGTGCGGCTGTGGCTGCCGCCCATCAAAGTGCTGGCGGTCGTCGCTGACGCGCCCGAGTGGATGGCGGTGAAGGTGGCCTCGACGGTGTCGCGTCCGAGATGCCCAGACTGCGGGACGCCCAGCGGGCGCTGCCACGATTGCAGGGAGCGCGAGATCCGGGACCTGGAAATCTCGGGGCGGCCGGTGACGCTGATCTGGGAGCGGCGCCGGATGGTGTGTGATGTCTGCGGCCGGCGCTTCGTGGAGACCCATCGGGCGTTCGAGGGCCGTGTCACCGCGCGTCTGGCGCGCCGGCTGGTGGCCGATGCCCGGGTGATGCCGATCAGCACGGCGGCTCGCCGTCACGGGGCGAGATGGGGGCTGGTGAACGCGTTGGTGTTTGGCCTGGGTGGGCCTCGTCGCCGATCATCGCCGGCGGTGGTGCGGGGTGCTGTTGGTTGATGAGATCTCAATCCGCAAGCGGCACCGCTATGTGACGGTGCTGGTCAACGGCGACACCGCCGAGGTGCTCGCGATGGTGCCCCACCGCAACGCCTAGGCGCTCAGCGGCTTTCTGGCTGCTCAGGGGCACAGATGGTGCAAAGGCGTCAAGGTCGTTGTCTCGGACGGCTAGTCGGCATACAAAGCGGCCATCGAGCAGAGGCTCGGCCACGCCCGCCACGTCCTAGACAGGTTCCATGTCGTCAGATGGTTCGCGGCGGGGCTCACAGCAGTGCGCCGAGATGTCCAGCGCCGCTGGGCGGATCCGGCCAGGGCAGTGACATCGATGCCGACGCGCGCGGGTTTGTCGCTGTGGTCAGGGGACATAGATGCCGTTCAGTGCTAGGACAGTCAAGACCGTCAAGGCAACAGCGGAAGCTGTTGGTAGCCAACGCCTCAGCAACGATCGATGGCTCACAATCCCAGCGGCGATCACGAGCGGGAAGACGGCCAAGGCGTAGCGTTCCATCGAGTTCAGGTTTTCAGCAGCGAAGAGCAGAATCGTTGAGGGAACCGCGTACACCCACAAGTCGAGCGACAGCTTGCGCACCGCAACTACCAGTAGAAACACCAGGATCACTGCCGCGCCGCCATGCAACAGCTCACCCGGGTCACCCGCAGCGCCATCGATGAGCGCGCCGATGATCCGGGTGATCGGCTCATGGACGGAACCCCTGAGCTCCTCTTGCGCGTCGATCGGGACGCGCCACCCTCCTTGGGTGCGTTCCGCCCAAACAAGAAAGGTGAGTGTTCCCAACGGTGCCGAAGCAACGGCCAACCAGGCCATCGGCGATCGGCGATCTCCTCGGACGGCTCGCACCGTTGCGGGCAGGGCCAGTAGTCCGCCGACCGGTCGTGTCAGACCAGCCAAGAAACCCAACAAGGCTGTCGCCCACCAGTTTCGCGCCCTGGCACACAGCACGAAACCCAGAGCCAAGGTCAAAAAGAGCGCCTCGCTGTAGCCGAGCACCAACACGAAAGCCGACGGGAACAGTGAGAAGATTCGCACCGCATGTTTGGAGATTTCCGGGTCGTCGGTCTCCTGCAGGGCCACCCGGTGCATCAGCATTCCCGCAACCAGAGCAAGTAGGTTGGCCGCGATCACCAGAGCGATGTCGGGTCGGTCTCCAACGGCTCCCAGGACTCGACCCAACAAGGGCCACAGCGGAAAGAAACGGACTCCCCCTTCGAGTCCGGGTGAGTCGTAACCCAACCCAGCCAGGTCGCGGTACCAGGTCCCGTCCCAGGGAATCAGCCCATCGTCAACCGGCGAGAACGCCCGTGACGGCTCAAGGCGATCGATGATCGCCAGGGTGGTGACATAAGCGGCAGCGACGTAAATCCTGGCCTCGATCCAACCGGCCAAGGCGGCCCGGAAGTCCCCGCGCCAGTTGAACGGGACTGTCACTGCACCGCCTCGTAACGAGTGAGCAACATCGGTTCAAAAACTCCGCTGGGGGCCAGTAGTCGGTGCGCTTGGCGATTTCGTCCCAACTCGTTGATCATGACTTCGCACCGATCGCCGAAACTCTTGTAGCCGAATCCGCTCACCAACCAGACATCGTGGTTCTCGGCTTGCATGAGCACATCGCTGACAAAGTGATCGACGGAAGTGCCGGCGATCGTCTCGGCATAGTCGCGCCAGTCAACGAAGTGGCCGTCGCCACGTGGATACGCAAACGAGACTACAGGCCCAACGATTGCACGAAGGGTCGCAGGTCCAACCTGATCAGGGCAGAAGACAACCACATCGCCGGCTTCTCTTTTTTCGTCCATCAGTGCTGCGACATCGGCACCCTGAGTTCGGTCGCGGCGTGCCTCGTCGACGCTGATAGCAAGTCCGAAGGCTACGACCACCACCAGCACCACAAGCCTCGGCGGTGGTGGAAGCATCGATATTCCCCTAGCGGCCAGGACCAACAAAGGTCCCACCACAACCGCGGCGTAGCGTGCTTCGAAAGCACCAGCGGTCAACAAGGCACCGCCTCCACCGAGCCCGAGCGTCAGCACTACGTACAACGCGGCGCGATCCAGTTTCCCAAGTCCGAACCGAAGCACCAGGTCGCGTCCGTCGATGCGGCAGGCCAACACGCCCAGTATCGCTAGGACAGCTAGCACGATCCCCAAGAGTTCGCCCTCGAACCGGTTGTTTCCACCGATTGCCTGAATCGTCTCAACAACGATTTCTGCGGGTCGCGCTCGGTCGGCCCACGGCGTTCCTGTGGTTCGAAGCTGTTCCAAAAACACGCTGAACCAAACGAGCAATGTGGCGCTGCCCGCAACGATTGCACCTCCGATACGCACCGCAACCGCACGAGTGTTGCTATCTCCGAAGGCGATGTTGGTTGCCGCCACAATCAGCGCCGCGCCGATCAGCCAGAAACTCCAGTAGTGAGTGTGTATCAGTGAGGCGACGGCGAGCGCCAAGAGCAGGAGCCGAACAGGTGACGAACGTTCTATTGCCCGTTCTGCACAAAGCCAACCAACGCAACACAGCAGGGCCAACAGGGCATACATCCGAGCTTCGGTTCCGTAGCGGATCAGAAACGGGGAGGTGGTAGCGATCAGCAGCGTTACTTGCGCGGTTGTGGAGCCATATCGGCGGGCGATTCTGTAGAGCACACAGACCGAGAGCAAAGAAAAAACCGCGGACAACGAGCGCACCGCCAGGTCACTGTCGCCAAAGGCATCAATCCACCAACCGAGTAGCAAGTAGTAGAGAGCGGGGTGGCCGTCATGTCGGAGCGCTTCAACCAACTGGTCGAAGTCCAGCTGCGCGATGTTGACCGAAAGCGCCTCATCCAGCCATAACGGCGAGGGAGCAACGAAACGCAGGACAACTCCAACGGCGACGGCGATCGCTGCGAGCGTTAGCGTGATTGGGTTCCAATTCAATGGCGCAGGCGCGTGGTCGCAAACGGCGTCATCAGCGGGGTCAGCTTCAGAAGCGGCGAGGGCCACAGCCGCTGAATCTAGCCGTCAGTAGCGATAGCGCCCCCATGTAGCGCGGTCAGACTCGCCGATGTAGCGACAATGCGACAAACGGACAGCTAGCATCTGCGCTTGATGAGGACTCGCATGGTAATTATCGGTGGGGGTCCCGCGGGCAATAGTTGCGCCACTACAGCGGCACGATTGGGCGCAGAGGTCGTGCTTGTGGAGCAAGACACGATCGGCGGAGCTGCCCATCTCTGGGATTGCATCCCGTCTAAGGCGATGATCGCAGCAGGTAACGCCCGATCCTTCGTGCAACGCTCCATGCGCATGGGGCTTTCTGAGGTTGCAACCGATGTTGATCTTGACCAACTTCGAGATCGTCTAGCGACTCTCGAACACCGCTTAGAGAGTCAAATTCGTAGCCTGCTCGCCAGTCAGCACGTTCAATTCGCTCACGGCACGGGGACGATGCTTGATGCCCATACGGTGAGGGCGACCACCGCGGACGAAACGATTGACTTCGAAGCCGACGTGATCGTATTGGCCACTGGCAGCCGCCCTCGCCTCCCTGATTGGGCACCAGTCGACGGCGTCCGGGTGCTTACCACTCGTGATGCTTATCCGCCTCCATCGATGCCCGAGCACCTAGTCGTGATCGGCTCGGGCGTCACTGGCGTGGAGTTCGTCCACATGTTTCAGTCGATGGGGTCTGAAGTCACTCTGATAGTCAGTCGTCAACAAGTGCTCCCAGCCAAAGACCCTGAAGTGGCGGCCGCGTTAGAGGAGGATTTCCTACGTCGGAGGGTTCATCTGCTCAAAGGGGCGCGCGCCATCGGGATATGTAGAGAAGGCGAGGAAGTAACCGTCAGTTGCGACGATGGCCGGGTGGTGACGGGATCGCACGCACTTTTGGCCATCGGCTCGGTTCCCAATAGCGAAATGCTTGGTCTGGACAATGCTGGTGTGGACTCAGAAGACGGGTATGTACCGGTCGACATGAACCTGCGCTCCAACATCAGCCACATTTATGCAGCCGGCGACCTTAGTGGACGCCTTCCGCTTTCTTCGGTGGCGAGCATCCAAGGACAGAAAATTGCGGAACACGCGCTCGGGGCACTCTCGGTGTCTCGGCGCCGCGTTATCGACTACGACAAAGCCGCGTCCGCAATTTTCACTGAACCCGAAATCGCCGATGTCGGACTCGCTGAGGCAGACGCATTTTCTGAAGGTCGCAAGGTTCGCGTAACTAAAGTCCCTTTTGCTTCCTCGGCGAAGGCCCAGATCAACGATGATCCTCGCGGCTTTGTGAAGATCGTGTCGGATCCCGCCACTGGGGTTGTCCTTGGTGGGTCGATTGTCGGTCGGCACGCTGCTGAACTGATTTCAGTGCTGGCGGTAGCGGTCAGCAATGGTCTCACTGTTGCGGACATTCACGAGAGTGCGCTGGTGCATCCGACTCTCGCTGAAGCGCTCCGCGAAGCCGCCGAGTAGGGCGAAGCCGCCGAATAGCCGAGCCGCCGAAAGGCGAGGTTCGTTACTCGATTACAGCGACGATGTCTCCACCGCCGACGGAGTCGCCTTCAACGACTCGAATTTCTTTGATCGTTCCTGCCTTCTCCGCGGCGACGTTGTTCTCCATTTTCATCGCCTCCAAAACGACGATGGTGTCGCCAACATCAACGGTGTCGCCAACGGCAACGAGCACTCTGACGATCGTCCCCTGCATAGGCACGGTGACGTTTCCGCTGCCAGATCCACCGCTAGACGCGCCGCGGCCCGAGCGGCGTGCCCGTGGGGCAGTTGCTCCGCTAGGGGTTCCGGCGCTCTCGGGAACCCACATTGAGACGGAGAATCGCTTGCCGTTGACCTCAACGTCGACATCTCGCTTGATTTTGGGTTCGTCTGAGTCTTCGACCCCAGCTACAGCAGCGACGCTGATGGTGCTCAGATCGACCGTCTCTTCCAGCCACTTGGTGCTGTGGGTGACGGCAGCGAAGTCTGGATGTTTCAGAATGGTTATCGCGGCCGTGGTGGTGGTCGCGACCCCCTCAATGGTGGTTTCGTTGAGTGCTCGTAGAGCCCGGGCGATCGCGGTCGGACGATCTTTGCCCCAGACGATGAGCTTTCCGATCAAGTTGTCATAGAACTGGCTGATTTCGTCACCTGCTTGGTAGCCGGTGTCGAAACGAGTACCGAAACCATCGGCGGTTCTGAGCGCCGTGATAGTTCCTGGCGAAGGCAGAAACGCCCCTCCGGCGGGATCCTCGGCGTTTATCCGAATCTCGATAGCGTGCCCGTCGATTTCGATGTCATCCTGGGTGAACGGCAGTTTTTCACCAGCGGCAACGCGGATCTGCTGTTCTACGAGATCAATGCCGGTGACCATCTCAGTTACTGGATGCTCGACTTGGAGACGAGTGTTCATTTCCAGGTAGTGGAAACTGCCGTCTTCATACAGGAACTCGACCGTTCCTGCATTGACGTAATCGCAGCCTTGAGCGACCTTGACGGCCGCTTCGCCCATCGCGGCGATGATGTCCGGGTCGATGTTTGCAGCGGGTGCTTCTTCAATCAGCTTCTGGTGTCGGCGTTGAACGGAACAATCGCGAGTTCCGAGGTAGACACAATTGCCGTGCTTGTCCGCCAGAATCTGGACTTCCACATGGCGTGGCTTGGTGAGATAGCGCTCCATGTAACACTCGTCGCGCCCAAAATACGAAAGAGCCTCTCGTTGGGCAGCCTCAAGTTGCTCGGCAGCTTCTTCGGCGCCGGCTACGACTTTCATGCCACGCCCACCGCCGCCGAAAGCCGCCTTTACCGCAACCGGCCAGCCCTGCGAATTGCCAAAATCAATGATCTGGGCGGCGTCGGTTATCGTCTCGGTAGTACCGGGAACGCCGAACACGCCGACTCTCTCGGCGGCTTCGCGGGCCGAGATCTTGTTGCCCATAACCTCGATTGCGGTGGGGTCCGGTCCGATAAATGTGACACCGCGTTCGGTTATCGCGCGCGCGAAATCGGCGTTTTCGGAGAAAAATCCGTAGCCAGGGTGCACAGCATCGGCACCGCTGCGTTCAATGATGTCGAGGATTGCGTCGGTGTTGAGGTAGGACTCAGCGCTGGTCTTTCCGCCCAGGCTGTAGGCCTCGTCGGCGAGGCGCACGTGGAGCGCATCGCGATCAAGATCGGAGTAGACCGCCACAGTGGCGATGCCGAGTTCGCGGCATCCACGAATGATTCGAACCGCGATCTCACCGCGGTTTGCTATAAGTACTTTGGAAAACACAGGGTAATGATTAGTCGAATGAGCCATGAGGTTGCGACATCGGCGGGAGATCCGTTTGCGGCAAGCAGCCGCGTGGCCAACGCTACGGGACTTGGACCCCTGCGCCACGTAGAGGTTACCGGGTCAACCAATGCAGACCTCGTTGCCGAAGCACGTGATGGTCCTTTTGGGCCGGCGGTGCTGGTAGCTGACCACCAGACTGCGGGAAGAGGTCGGCTGGGACGGGAGTGGGACGACGACCCCGGGAATGCGCTGCTGGTTAGCATTCGCGTGCCTGTATCGCTCGAGGGTGCTGGCGTCGTCGCCGCGGTAGGCGCAGCGGCGCGCCTGGCCGCCGATCAGTTGACTACCGCTACCGTGCTGACAAAATGGCCAAACGACCTAGTGGTCGAAGATGGCGCTGCTCCCGGAAAACTCGGTGGTGTGCTAGCCGAATACGTAGCCGAACCGAACGAATCCGTCGTGGTGGGAGTAGGAATCAATATCACCGCTATTGAGCGTCAGGAAGGAGCCACCTCAATGGCAGCGACCTCAATGGTTGAGTGTGGAATGGTTCAACGGGGCAGCCTCGCTGACCGTGATCTGCTGCTGTCCGGCCTGCTGAGCGCGTTGGCGCCACGGCTCGCCAACCCTGTGTTGGTGATGGAGGAACTGCGGACCAACTCAGCGACCCTTGGGACCCGCGTAAGGGTTGAACTGCCGGGAAACCGTTTTTTTCTGGGAGAGGCGGTCGGGCTGAGCGACAAAGGGCATCTCGTCCTTCGCTGCGATGATGCAACGAGTCTGACGATCACAGCCGGAGACGTGATCCACCTGCGACCGGCAACGTAGCCACTGGTGATATCGCGGTCGGCTATTAGACCACTACGCTCCGCAATGTGTCAGAGGTCCCAGCGCCTGGAGTTACTCAGAGAAAAGTTGTTCTGCGGCGTTCTTGGCCGCAACGCATCGTGATGATGTTGTGCGGTGTGGTGATCGTTTCAGCCATCGCCGCCGCGTGGTTGATTGAGAACATCTCCGATGCTGTGTCGGGCTTTGGCCGCGTCGAGATCTCTCGTGAAGTTCTGATCACCGACACGGCTGAAGGGGATCCGGTCAACTTCTTATTGATCGGAAACGACAGCGCTTTGGGCATTGATCCCAACGACCCGATTCACATCGGGCGAACCTATGATGCCCGCGGCACTTTCAACGCCGACAGCATCACCATCTTGCGGGTCGACCCGATCTCTGGTCAGGCCTGGCTGCTGTCAATTCCGCGTGACCTGTTGACAGACCACATCCCAGGAGCCGGAAAATACCGGATCAACGCGGCGCTGTTGATTGGCGGTCCGCAGACCCTGGTCGAGACGATCACCTCTCAGTTCGACATCGAAATCAATCACTACGTGGAGATCAATTTCCTAGGATTCAGGCAGGTAGTTGATGTTCTGAACGGTGTACCGGTCTGGTTCGATCGTCCCACCCGTGACCGCAACACCGGTCTCGATATCGTCGAACCTGGCTGCCATGTCCTTGATGGTGTTGCGGCACTCGCCTACGTGCGATCTCGATCCTATGAACAGTTCATCGATGATCGCTGGGTGATGGTGGGCAACTCTGACTTCGGACGCATTGAACGTCAGCAGGATTTTCTGGTTCTTGCGCTGAGTCGTACGGTCAGCCGCGGTGCGCGCAATCCAACTGCTTTGGTCAGCTTGATCGAATCGGGTGCTAGCAGTGTGGTTCTCGACAGCGAAATCACTCCTTCGGAGTTGATTGATCTCGGTAAGGCGTTCAGCGACTTCAACCCCGACAATCTCACGCGCTTGGAACTTCAAGTGAACACAATTCATGACGAGGCCGGTGTGTATGTCGGTGAAGAACTCGTACCCGGCATTCACGAGGAGATCTTCGATATTTTCAGAGGAGCAGCCGACCAAACGGAGCCACGAGACGTGATTTTGGATCTCTACGCAACAGACGAAACGCTGCTGAACGAGGACGGTGGCCTTCTGGCCGATCTCGGTTTCAACGTTACCTCCAGGTATCTCCATGGGACCGACCAAGGGATTTCGGTGGTCCTATACCCGCCGGATCGTCGTTCGGAAGCTGAAACAGTTGCGCGTTACTTGATCCCGATTCCAGCGCTTGTGGAAGATGCTGGCGCAACTGGTGATCTCCGGGTTGTGTTGGGTGTCGACCATGAGCAGATTTCCTTCCTGTTCCCGCATGACCCCTCAAAGATGCATGAGGAAGTGGCGGCTCACGGGACCGTGGATATCCCTGATCTGTCGTCTGCGGTCGTTCGGTCGTCAAGCGTTGATCAAGTTGCTCCCGCAACGACTGGAGCCTCCGATACGAGCACAGACATCTCCTCAGGGTCTGAGCGCGTTATCGGTCGCCCCCCCGAAGGCCAATCATGCGGCTGATCTTTCGGGCGCTCCGGCTACAGCGGACGGTAGCAACACCCCTCTACACTTGGCCTTCTTTATGAGCAAGATCGCGGTGATCGGCACGGGGTACGTTGGTCTCACCACCGGGGCCTGTTTTGCACACCTGGGCCACGATGTGGTGTGTGCTGATATTGATGTCAACAAGGTGCAACGCCTGCAATCTGGTGACGTGCCGATACATGAAGCCGGTCTTTCGGAGTTGGTTGCCGAGGGACTTGAATCTCGGCGTCTGTCGTTTGTTGTGGGCGCCGCCGAAGCTGTCGGTGATGCTGATTTTGTCTACCTCTGCGTACCTACACCTCAATCAGCTGATGGTTCGGTTGATCTGAACCATCTGAGAGCTGCCGCGGCCGAGGTCAGCGCACATATTCGGCATGGGGCGATTGTCGTCAACAAATCGACGGTTCCAGTGGGTTCGACGCTGCTGGTTGAAGAGGCGATGGGTCGGCCCGATATCGCGGTCGTGTCCAACCCAGAGTTTCTTCGGGAAGGGACCGCCATTGCTGATTTTCTCAACCCCGATCGTGTGGTGATTGGTGCGGACGACCCAGCCGCAGCCGATCGTGTGGCGAACCTGCATGGGAGCATCGGTGCCCCGGTCATGATCACCGATCCGGCTTCGGCTGAGACCACCAAATATGCGGCCAATGCCTTCCTTGCCATGAAACTCAGCTTCGTCAACACCATCGCCGCGGTATGTGAAGCTGTCGGCGCCGATGTCAGTGACGTGTTGGTAGCAATGGGCTACGACAAGCGCATCGGTAGTGAGTTTCTGCGTCCGGGCCCCGGTTGGGGTGGTTCGTGTTTTCCCAAGGACACGCGGGCGATCATCTCAATGGCCGAGGATGCCGGATACGACTTCTCTTTGATGCGAGGAGTGCTCAAGGCCAACGACGAACAGTTCAAGCGTGTGGTGAGCAAGGTTGCGTCTGTGGTTTCGTTGAGCGGAGCCACTATCGCCCTGCTCGGACTCGCCTTTAAAGCCGGAACCGACGACACTCGTAACTCTCCGGCATTGGAGGTAGCAGACCTGTTGTTAGCCCGAGGAGCCAAGGTTCGGGCTTACGACCCGGCGGTTTCAACGGTTGACATTGATGAGATCGTCGTGGCTGACGATCCCTATGCTGCCTGCGAAGGTGCGGAGGCTCTCGTTGTTCTGACCGAATGGGACGAATTCAAGCTGCTTGATCTCGACAAGCTCTCAGAATCCATGGCTTCGCGTCATGTAGTCGATACCCGCAACATTTTGGACCGCGAGGCTTTGCTGAGCAGGGGCTTCACCTATCAGGGCATCGGAAGGAATTAAGACGGTGCGGGTCGTTGTTACCGGCGGTGCAGGGTTCCTTGGCTCGCATTTGTGCGACCATCTGATTGCCCGCGGGGATGATGTCGTTTGTATCGACAACTTCTCGACCGGGACTTGGTCAAATGTCGCTCATCTCCGCGAGCATCAGGGGTTCACGCTTGTTGAGCACGACGTTTCCAGTTATGTGGATGTCGCGGGCGCGGTGGACGCAGTGCTGCACTTCGCTAGCCCGGCGTCACCGATCGACTATTCAAAGATGCCGATTCAGACCCTGAAGGTTGGTTCGTTAGGCACTCACAACACCCTTGGCTTGGCCAAGGCGAAAGGGGCGACGTTCTTGTTGGCGTCGACTTCAGAGGTCTATGGCGACCCGTTGGTCCACCCGCAAGTGGAGCAGTACTGGGGCAACGTCAATCCGGTAGGACCTCGCGGGGTCTACGACGAGGCAAAGCGTTTCGCTGAGGCAATGACAATGGCCTATTGTCGGTATCACGACCTTGATACTCGGATAGTGCGGATCTTCAACACTTACGGTCCGCGTATGCGCCCCAACGACGGGCGCGTCGTATCGAACTTCATCGTGGCAGCGCTTGCCAACGAACCCATCACTGTTTACGGCGATGGCACACAGACACGCAGTTTCTGTTTCGTCGATGATCAGGTCCGCGGGATTGTCGCTTTGCTTGAGTCCGGCGAACACGATCCGGTCAACATTGGCAGCGCCTTCGAGTTCACGGTCACAGAGTTGGCTGAGATTGTCTTGGAGGTCACCGGTTCTGGATCACCCGTTCGGTACCTCCCGTTACCTATCGATGATCCGAGGCGTCGTCGCCCCGACACCACACGCGCTCACGAGCTATTGGGGTGGAACCCAACCGTTGCGCTGCGTGAAGGTGTAGCAGAAACGGCTGATTACTTCCGCTCTCTAGCTACGCCGGGATTCGGCTAGCTCGCGATTGGCCAGATACCAGTCGATTGTGGCTTGTAGGCCATCTTTGAAATCGGTGTTGGCGGTGAAGCCGAAGAGTTCGCGGGCACGACCGGCGTCAACGCCGCGTCGCGGTTGGCCGTCTGGTCGACTGTTGTCCCAGCGGATATGACCTTCATAGCCCGTTAGTTCAACGACGGTCTCCACGAGTTCCTTGATCAACATCTCATGATCTGCGCCAAGGTTGACCGGCTCAGGTCCTTCCCAGAACTCTGCAGCTAGAACTATGCCCTCTGCGGCATCGTCAACATATAGAAACTCCCGACTAGCGCCACCAGATCCCCACACGTCAATTTCTTCGGCACCCGCCTCCTGAGCGATTACGCATTTTCGAATCAACGCGGGAATTACATGCGACACATCGGGGTGGAACTTGTCGCCCGGACCGTAGAGATTTGTGGGCATCAGGTAGGCGCTGCGCTGCCCGTACTGTGCTCGGTTGGCCTGAAGGTGAACAAGCTGAGCCAGCTTGGCGATCCCGTAAGGGGCGTTGGTCTCTTCGGGGTAGCCCATCCACAACGAGGACTCGTGGAAGGGAACCGGGGTGTGTTTGGGATATGAGCAGATGGTTCCGATGACCAGGGTTTTTGAAACCTCGGCGATGCGGCATGCCTCGATCAGATTGGTGCCGAGCATCAGATTGTCGATGTACAACTGAGCCGGGGCAACCATGTTGGCGCCGATACCGCCGACGCGGGCGGCCAGATGGATCACGATGTCGGGCGCGTGATCGGCGATAGCAGCCCGGGCTTCATTCTGGTCCAAGAAATCGACCTCGGAACTTGAGGGGGCGACCACGTCAAGAAGTCCGCGCCGGGCCAATGCGGCTTGAACTGACGTCCCGAGAAACCCGCTGCCACCGGTGAGGAAGACCCGCTGATGCCCGAATTCTGGCTGAGCGTTGGAGTCACGGAGCATCTCTGTGATCGTAGCCGCCCTCTGCGAGGCGACAGACATTAGCGTTTCACTGATGTGTCAGGGATTGAGACTAAAGTTGCTCGGGCTTTGATCGATCTCGACCATAGGGAGGAAATGTGTCGAATCTTTTTCGCCGTCGGAGGACCACCAAGGTAGTAGGTCTCGCGGCACTAACGCTCACGTTCTTGGCCATCATGCCAAGTCTTGCTTCGGCGGCTGACTCCGCTGTCAACCTTGAGACCCAGTTCATCTTCAATACTTTTGCGTTTCTCGTTTGGGGCGCACTGATCATGTGGATGGCCGCTGGCTTCACGATGCTGGAGTCGGGCGCGGTGCGAACCAAGAACGCATCGATGATCTGTTTGAAGAACGTCGGTGTCTACTCGATAGCGGGTCTTGCCTACTTCATGGTTGGTTACAACCTGATGTATGTGGATGTCAGCGACTACATAGGCACGTTCGAGTTCTTCTACTCCACGTCTGCAGATGAGGTATCGCTGCTTGATGGGAACGAATCTGCTCTGGCTGCTGTCGTCGACAATGGTTATGCAGTCATGTCGGACTGGTTCTTCCAGATGGTCTTCGTGGCAACCGCGGCCTCGATTGTCTCTGGTGCCATTGCCGAGCGGATCAAGATGTGGCCGTTCTTCTTGTTCACGCTCGTGCTCACCGCGTTCATCTACCCGGTGGTCGGTGCTTGGACTTGGGGAGAAGGTTGGCTGTATCAAGAAGGGTTTATTGATTTTGCGGGTTCGACGATCGTTCACGGAACTGGCGGATGGGCCGCGCTCGCCGGTGTCCTAGTCGTGGGACCGCGCCTCGGCAAGTACCGCGAAGACGGCAGTGTCAAGCCGACACCACCATCGAACGTCCTGATCTTTACGTTGGGAGTGTTCATCCTTTGGTTCGGGTGGTTTGCTTTCAACGGCGGGTCGCAGTTGGCGTTGGGAACCGCAGCTGACGCAGTGTCGATGAGTAACGTCTTGGTCAACACCAACTTGTCGGCTTCAGCGGGCGTGTTGGCGGCGCTGGCGGTGTCACGGCCTTTGTTGGGTCGAATGGACCTGGTCGCGGGGATGAACGGCGCCATCGCCGGGCTTGTAGCGATTACCTCGGGTCCTGCAATTACCGACCATTGGTGGGCGATCATCATCGGCGCGGTAGGAGGTCTGGTTTGCACGTTGGCAACGAAATTGCTTGAGAAGTTGAAGATCGACGATGTTGTCGGCGCTATTCCTGCCCACCTCGTGTCGGGTATCTGGGGAACGCTGGCAGTCTCAATCGCGGCGGGCGGCCGTTTCCATATTCAGTTGCTTGGCGTCGTTTCCATCGGGGTGTTTGTTTTTGTCACCTGCTACGTGCTGTGGCGAGCGATGGATACACTGTTGGGCATACGCATATCGTCTCAAGTTGAACGCCTGGGTCAAGATGCGGGAGAACTGGGAATCGAGAGTTACCCCGAGTTCCTGCTCATGCCCGAGGAGGACTGATTGCTTGGCAGGCTTTCTTGGTTCGAGCATGACATGCGTCGGCAGACCCGTGTACGATTGGCGACGACTCGGCCACGAGAGCGCCGCCAGACGCAATCCAGCCGGTCATCAGTCCGGCGATATGAGGGAATGAAACCTAATGGAATTAACAAGTGACAATACGGGTGGAGCGGTGATCGTTAAGGCTGTTGGCCGAGTCGATGGCGCCAACGCTCGTGACTTCCATGAAGGCCTGGAAGCCAGTATCGGCGCTGATGGCGAGTCGATGGTCCTTGACTTCGAGGGGTTGTCGTATATCAGTAGTGCTGGTCTCCGCGTGGTTCTCCTTGTTGCCAAGACACTTCAACAACAGAACACCAAGCTGGCGGTTTGCTCACTTTCGGACTCGATCCGGGAAGTCTTCGAAATCAGCGGCTTCGACAAGATCGTTCCCGTATACGCCGACACCGGCGACGCCATGTCCGGTCTTGGGCTGTGACCTCTGCCTGAGCTAACGACTGCTTGAATCACTCCTCGGGAGTGTCGCGTGTTGAAGGTTGACCTCAAGAGTTGGAGCAGAACAGCATGAGTGGCATACAACCCCCCTACAAAATTCTCGTCGTTGACGACGAGCCGGACCTGCAGCCACTTGTACAGCAGCGAATGCGCCGCTATGTGCGCACCGGTCAGTATCAGTTCGTGTTTGCTCAGAATGGT
Source organism: Acidimicrobiales bacterium (assembly GCA_047516945.1). Lineage (GTDB taxonomy): Bacteria > Actinomycetota > Acidimicrobiia > Acidimicrobiales > Aldehydirespiratoraceae > VXYK01. The sequence goes on along the minus strand of JAKZTU010000156.1, from coordinate 9,897 downwards.
GTGGAGGCACTCCAGTGCCTACGAGAGGACGATGAAATTGTCATCGTCCTCTCCGATATCAACATGCCGAAGATGGACGGACTGGCGTTACTTGAGCAGATCCCCAAGGTAAATCCCAATATCCGGTCTGTGATCATCTCCGCATATGGCGACATGAAGAACATTCGCACAGCTATGAATCGGGGAGCGTTCGATTTCGTTACCAAGCCAATCGACTTCGACGACTTGAAACTCACCATCGATCGGACGTTGCAACAACTCCTGGAATGGCGCGATGCCCTAGGTGCGCGTGATCGGCTCGTTGCATTGCAGAACGAACTCGACGTCGCCTCTCAGATGCAGCAGTCGATCCTGCCGAAGAGCTTTCCCAAGGATCCCGGGTACGAGGTATTTGCCAGCATGAAACCGGCGCGTTCGGTAGGCGGGGACTTCTTCGATGTCATGCGCCTTGAAGGTGGGGTGCTCGGCTTGGCCGTTGCTGACGTGTCCGACAAGGGTGTTCCGGCTGCGTTGTTCATGATGTCGAGTCGGACTCTGCTGAAAGGGGCCGCGATAGGTCTCGGCACACCCGGGGAGGTGTTGAAGGAGGTCAACAACTTGCTGTGCGAGGACAACGAGACAGCCATGTTCGTGACTCTGATATACGCCGTGTACGACCCCTCCACGCGCGTGTTGACGTTCGCCAACGGCGGCCACAACACTCCAGTCTTAATTGACAGCGACGGCAACGCCAGCCGGCTGCCCCTGACTGGGGGTGTTGCCTTGGGTTTGGTGCCAGAATTGGAGTATCAGCAGTCGAGCATCACGCTCTCACCCGGCGACAACATGATTTTTTACACAGACGGTGTGACCGAAGCCATGAATGAGAACGAAGAGGAATTCGGTATGGACCGCCTGGAGAGTCTCTTCTTGGAGTCTCGGCCGCCCGCGGCACGCGCGGTCAACGATGTCATCTTCGATGCGGTCATTGAGTTCGCCGGCGACGCGGCGCAGTCCGATGACATCACCTGTATGACGCTGCGAGCAGGAGGACAAGATCATTAGCGCAGTTATATCTCTTGAGTTGGGCAGCGATCGTGCAGAACTAGAGCGGATGGCGGCCGCTGTAGAGGAATTCGCCGAACAACAGAGTTGGCCTGACGGGGTCGTCTTCAAAGTCAACCTTGTGCTTGAGGAGCTGGTTATCAATGTCATGACTCACGGGTGCCGGGACGGGCTTGCAGAAATTGAGGCGACGGTCACATCGAGCGATGACCTCATCTCAATTTCGATCTCGGACAATGGAGTGGCTTTCGACCCTTTGACGGATGCCCCCGAACCGGAGGTCACGGGTTCTGTTGAAGACCGTCATGTAGGGGGTCTGGGCGTGCACTTGGTGCGCACAATGATGGACGATGTCAGCTATCGGCGGGAACTAGGCAGGAACCTCCTGACCATGACGACCCCGAAGAGCTAGACCGATATCGAGACGGTGATGCTGAAGAATCACTGCTCTTCAACACGCAGGCTCGTCGGTCTGATTTTGGCCATGACGCTGGGCCTTTCCGGGTGTTCCTCGTCGCCTGATTCCCAAGGCCTCGGTGACCAACCCACCACTACAGCCAAATCGACTGATTCGACGCCGAGCCCGCTCGATGAGACTCCTCCGGACGACAAAATCGGATTTGGCTCAGACGCAACACCTGGGGTCTTTGGTGATCGGGTTGTCTTTGGTCAGTCTGCAGCGTTCAGTGGGCCCGCTCGGGATCTCGGTGATGGTATGCGCCTGGGTATCGCGGCGGCCTTCGAAGAGGTGAACCAGAGCGGGGGAGTACATGGGAGACGTTTGGAACTCATCTCCTATGACGACGCTTACGAACCCGAAGCTGCCATCGACAACACTCAACGGTTGATCAACGCTGGCGATGTGTTCGCCTTGATCGGTGCGGTCGGTACACCCACCTCGCGATCTGCCGTGCCCGTCGCGTCGGCTGCTGATATTCCCTACATCGCTCCCTTCACCGGTGCCGCGTTCCTGCGAGACCCCCAACAGACCAATGTGATCAACTTGCGGGCCTCCTACAACCAGGAGACCGAAGAAATGGTGGATCGCCTCGTCTCGGAGTTGGGTATCGAGCGGATAGGGGTCATGTACCAGGACGACTCCTTTGGACAGGCTGGATACAACGGCGCGCGCGCCGCGCTTGATCGCCGTGGAATGGAAGCGGTGTCTGTGGGCTTGTACCCGCGCAACACGACCGCGGTCAAGACAGGACTATTGGATCTCAAACAGGGAGACCCCGACGGGGTGATCGTGATCGGGGCCTACCAACCGGTGGCATGGCTGATTCGCTGGGCACGCGAAATAGGTATGGACGCGGTGTTTGTCACGATCTCGTTTGTTGGCAGCAATGCGTTGGCACGGGAGTTGGGTCCCGACGGCGCTGGAGTTTTGACCACTCAGGTTGTGCCCTTCCCGACCGACGAGGATGTTCCAGTGGTGTCAAGCTACCTTGACGCCCTAGCGGCTTACAATCCAAACGGCGTGCCAGGGTTTGTTTCTCTCGAGGGCTACCTTGCGGGCCGTTTGGCTATTGCTGGTCTACAAAGCTGCGGGCCAACCGTTGATAGGGACTGCTTTTCGGAACGCTTCGCTTCTTCAGAGCCCATAGATGTCGACGGGTTAGTTTTGAGTTTTGGAGAACAAGACAATCAGGGTTCAGACCAGGTGTTTTGGTCAATTATTGATGAGAACGGCGAGTATCGCCCCCTCGAAGGGTTCTGGGAGTTGCCTCGGTGAGAGACTGGATCAAACGCATCGTCGAGAGCCGTTTCCGCATCTCGACCCGCCTTTACTCGGGGATCGGCGCGGCGGTTGTGCTAACCGTCGCGGCTAGTCTGGTCGGCTGGTTTTCCATAAATCGGGTGGGTGAGGTTCAAGAGCGGGTCAACGAAGGCAGCGTTCCAGCTATGGCGGTGGCTTTCAGTGTCGCTCAGTACAGCGGCGAGTTGGTTGCGGCTGCGCCTCGCATCGCCGCGGCCACGCCGGAAGACCTGGATTCTGTTGCTGCAGACATCAACGAAACATATGCCGCGTTCGACTCGGGATTGGTTGTTTTGGAATCGACGGCCACGAGACCTGGTCAGAATCAGCTGGTTCGAGGTCTCGGGGTCACGCTCCGCTCGAACATCGAGGAGATCAAGTTTGATCGGATCGAGTTGTTCCAGCTTGATGACCTGAAGTCGGATCTCCAAGCACAACTCGCCGAATTGCGTGCTGAGATCGATGCGGCACTCATCCCGGCTCTCGACGATCAGTTCTTTTTCTTGATGACGGGTTATCAAGATGTCGGGGAGCCACCCAGTTCCCGCGCTGATCACCTTTCAGAGGAAGAACTCCGAAAGTACCGTTTCCTAGCTGAGTTACAAGCCAACGCCAACATATCGACCCAGTTGTTGGCGAGCGCTTTCGGATTGTCGGATGCGTCAACCATTGAGCCACTACGCGAGCGGTTTGAAGCAGCGGCCGGTCGAATCCAGCGAAGCATCTCCCAGCTGAGGGAGAGCGATCCGCTCTTGGCCGACAATTTTGACCGAATGTTCGAACGACTGTTCGCGTTGGGGGGAGAACGGGGTGGATTCGATCTGCGCGAATCTGAGCTGCGACTGCTGCAGTCCCAAGAGGAACTTCTAGAGCGCAGTCGAGAGGTCGCGGCAGATCTTCTCGACAATGTGAATTCGCTGGTCAGCGCCGCGGAGATCAGTGTTCAGGAGGCGACCGAGGCATCTGAGCAGGCGATATTGACCGGCCGGGCGCTGCTGTTGGTGATCAGCGGGATTAGTGTCGTTGGTGGTTTGTTGATCATCTATCAGGTGGGACGAGTGCTGCTGCGTCGTTTGGCCCGCTTGTCGGATTGGATGCGGCGGATGGCGGGAGGCAATTTGGAGCTCACGGCTGATGTCGGGGGACGTGACGAGGTCGCGGAAATGGCCGCGGCATTGGAGGTGTTTCGCCGACACGCGCTAGAGGTGCAACGCCTCAACCTGGTCGAGGAGATGGCGGAGCAATTACAGGAGAAGAACGCTCAGTTGGAAGATGTGCTTGCCGACCTGCAACGGGCGCAAGATCAGATCGTCATGCGGGAGAAATTGGCTGCACTCGGTGAGCTCACGGCAGGTGTGGCACATGAAATCAAGAATCCTCTGAATTTCGTCAAGAACTTCTCGGAGGCATCAGAGGAATTGATTGAGGAACTGAACGAGATTCTTGAGGAAATCGGCGACAGTATCTCAGAGGATCAGAAGTCATGGATCGCAGAGATACAGGGTGACCTCAGCGGCAACCTTGAGAGGATCCGCTCCCACGGAGATCGTGCCAACCGGATCGTGACGGACATGCTCTCAATGGGTCGAGATACCGGTGAATGGCAGTTGGCCAACATCAACAACCTCTTAGAGGAGCACGCTCGTCTGGCCTATCACTCAGCGCGCGCCATCGATTCAGAGTTCCAGCTTGATCTGCAACACGATCTTGACGAGGAGATGGGTGAGATGAGGGTGATTCCCCGAGATCTAAGCCGGGTGTTCTTGAACATGGTGGGCAACGCGTGTGACGCCACCGACGAGAAACGTCGCGAGATTTGGGGTGCGGCTGAAGAGAACGAACCATATGGAGAGTCATATTCGCCAATGCTTTGGCTCAGCACCAAACGCACCGAGGAGCACGTTGAGATTCGGATCAAAGACAACGGCAACGGCATTCCTCCCGACGTGGCCGACAAGATCTTCAACCCGTTCTTTACAACGAAACCAACGGATCGCGGCACCGGACTCGGTCTTGCTATATCGAGCGACATAGTGCGTCAGCACGGCGGAACCATCAGCGTGGATTCCGAAATAGGCGGGTACACCGAAATGCTCGTCACCTTGCCCACGGAGCTGCCAGAAGAGCCTCCTGCGGGTCCATCCGAACAAGTCGACGCGGCTTCGGCCACCTAGACCGTGGGTGGTCGTGTCGGTGCCATCGTCGAACAATGCTGGCATCGTGTTCCGGGTGGCACCGCTATCTCCACGGTCCGTAGTTTGGCGGCTCTGGCGCGGCGCTCCGACTGGGAGGTCGTAGGAATTGCAGCCTCGCATAGCGGCCCTCCCAGCGAGTTCGCAGTTCCGCCCGTCGAGGTATGCCACATGCGGTTGGGCCGCGTTGCGCTGTACGAAGCCTGGCATCGGTTTCGCAGGCCGAATATCCAGTCGCGGACCGGACATCTTGATGTTGTTCACGCTACCGGCGGTGTGATTCCGCCCCCAGGCGATGCGGCGTTGGTGGTAACCATCCATGATCTTGCGTTTCTTCACCACCCGGAACATTTCAACAAACGAGGCGTAGCTTTCATGAGCCGGGCCTTTGCGTTGACAAAAAGACACGCCGACATGGTCTTGGTGCCGTCGGTGCACACGCTGGAGGATTGTGTCTCGCACGGTTTTGGGACCGACCGGCTCTGTGTTGTGCCGTGGGGTGTCACTCCGCAGTTGGTGAGCGAACGAGATCGTTCGGAGGTGCGAACCCGCTATCGCCTTCCTTCGCAATTTCTGCTGTGGGTTGGTACTACCGAGCCTCGCAAGAACCTCAAGTCTCTGATTTCAGCGGTGGCGCAAACTGAGACGCGTTTGCCGTTGCTTCTCGTCGGACCCGGCGGTTGGGGAGTCGATGTGGGTGAATTGATCACTGGATCAACTGTTGACGTGCGGCACCTTGGACCGGTTCCGAGCGGCGATCTTAGAGTTCTTTATGACTTGGCCCATGTGTTCGTCTACCCGAGTCTTATGGAGGGTTTCGGCATGCCTGTGCTTGAGGCAATGGCTCAGGGCACGGCGGTGGTCACCAGTGCAGGCACCTCCACCGGCGAGGTAGCGGGTTCTGCCGGGGTGCTGGTTGACCCAAAAAACGTCGATTCGATCGCAGCGGGTATCGATTCGGTTGTTGCCGACGACAAGCTTCGAGAGAAGCTGGCGGTTGCCGGTGCAAAACGAGCCGCGACGATGACTTGGGAGCGCACCGCCTCAGAGATTGCTGTTGCCTACAACATGGTGTGCAAGTGATCTCGGTTGCGGTGAATCTCGCCTGGTTGGTGCCGGGCGGTGTTGGAGGGAGTGAGGAGTACGCGACCCGTCTGCTCGCTTCGGTAGTTCGTACCGCCCCGCCCGACATTGCACTTGAGATCGTCGCTTCGAAACGATTGAAGGAGAGCTATCCCTGGATGGCGGCGCTGCCGTTTGCTTCGATCGCGGGTCCCTTGAGTAACCGTGGGTACCGGATACTGGCTGAATCGACTCAGGTTCATCGAGCCACTCGCAACGCCGACATCGTGCACCATTTCGGTGGGCGCTTGCCGGCTGTGCGAAACCGTCGTGCCATCTTGACGATCCACGATTTGCAACCGCTTGATCTGCCTGCCAATTTCAGCCGAGCGAAACGGCGGTATTTGCGTTGGGCTGTGCAACGCTCGGCAGCCGCCGCTTCGCTGATCTGCACTCCTTCGAGTTGGGTGGCGGAGTCCATCGTCGAAAGACTCGGCGTCAGCCCCGACAAGATTCGGGTGGTGTCATCGACTTGGGATCCGGCACCGCTTCCTCATGACAACCCAGCTGAGATTGAAGAGCTTGGAGATGGCCCTGTGGTTCTCTATCCGGCCGCTACTCATCCCCACAAGAACCATTTGACGTTGCTTGAGGCGGTCGATCGTCTTGCGCAACGCCACACCGGTCTCAGCTTGGTGCTCACGGGCGGCGAGGGCAGAGCTGAAGCGTTGGTTGCATCGAGGGTCACAAGGGCACGGGTCCGGGTGCTTCGCCTCGGTCGAGTCACCCCTTCAGTGTTGTCAACATTGATTCAACGAGCTGATGTGCTGGCTTTCCCATCGCGTTATGAGGGTTTCGGTCTGCCACTGCTCGAAGCTATGCGTGCGGGTACTCCAGTGATCGCAGGCGACAACAGTGCCATGCCAGAGGTGCTGGCTGATGCCGGACTGCTTCTTCAAGCCGACGACCCGGGCGCTTGGGCCGAAGCCATCGACGAGATCGTCTCGGACGGATCTTTGGCGAGTCGCTTGAGCACCGCCGGACAAGCGCGAGCCGAATACTACGCCCCGATGTCTGCTGCCGCTCGACTGATCGATGTTTGGCGGAGCCTCTAATGCGGATTCAGATCGTCTGTCCCCATTTTGAGCCGGATGTAGCTCCGACTGGAGTGGTGATCAGCGAGATCGTTCGTGGTTTGGTGTCAAGGGGGCACGAAGTTGATGTGGTGACTTCGCTCCCGTGGTATGCCGCGCATGCGGTGGATGAGGCGTGGAAGGGTCGGATCATTCGCAAAGAGACGACGGCTTGGGGTTCGATCACTCGCGTCTATCCTTTCCCGACCAACAAGCGCAACATCTTGGCGCGGGCGTTGGGTTACGGTGGATTCACCGCGTTGGCTAGTCTCTGTTCGCTACTTGAGCGGCGACGCCCCGAAGTGATCATGGCGATGTCGCCACCCCTCACGCTCGGCTTGGCCGCCTGGCTGACATCGCGGCTGCGGCGAGCACCTTTTGTGTTCAACGTCCAGGACGTTTTCCCCGATGTTGCTGTAGAGGTCGGGGCGATTTCGAATCAAGGCGTGATCCGTCTGTTGGAAGGATTGGAGCGGTTTGTGTACCGCCGCGCTGATGCTGTAACGGTGCTTTCTGAGGACCTCCGCAGCAACGTTGAGTCGAAGATCGTCCGCGCAGAAACGACGGATCGTGCCGCTGAGACGGTTCGTGTTATCCCGAACTTTGTCGATACCGAGCAGATCCGGCCACAGGCCCGTGAGAATTCCTACCGGTCCGAGTTCGGACTCGGCACTCGAACCGTTGTCATGTACGCGGGCAATCTGGGGTTTTCTCAGCCGCTGGAACTCATGGTCGAGGCAGCCCGGGAACTTGCTCATCGCGACGATGTGGTGTTTGTGATCAATGGCGATGGCTCGAGACGCCAAGAACTCGAGTCGCTGGCCAGCGGACTCGACAACGTAGTTTTTGCTGATTTTCAGCCGGTGGAACGGCTCGCCGAAGTTCTTGCCGCAGGTGATGTGCACGTCATCGCGCTGCGCCGTGGTCTTGCTAGGGCTTCGGTGCCGTCGAAGCTCTATTCGATCCTTGCGGCGGGCCGCGCCGTGTTGGCTTCGCTTGATTCCGGGACTGAGGTGGCGACCGTGGTGTCGTCGCAACGAGCAGGGATTGCGGTTGCGCCCCAGGACCAGGCGGCCTTCACGGCGGCTGTGCTGGAACTAGTTGACAATTCCGACTTGGCTGCTATGGGTTCGGCAGGCAGGCAGTTTGTGTTGCAACGGGCATCGGCGCAAGGGGTGGCCGCGGCCTATGCGGATCTCTTTGAGGAACTGAAGTGGCCCCGCTGAGGTCAAAATCGGTGGTGAGGTCTGAAAGCAACAGGCGAATCGGACACTCAGCGCGCCGTTCGTCGCTGCTTCAGCGCTAGCGTATTCGCTCGTGGCGAAAGCAAGTTCATCCAAAAAGGTTCAACGCGCGGCTAGGGCCGCATCCTCTTCTAGAGGTGCCTCGGAGCGTCGTCGACTCGGTTTTCCGCTGGTCGTGGTCCTAGTGATGGTGCTCGGCGTTGTTTTGGTGGTTGTTGCTCGCGGTTCGCGTGACCCCTTGACTTCGCCAACGACGAAGGATCACTGGCACTCGGCCTACACGACCTACAACTGTGGTGAAGAGATGCCGCGCTTCGGTAACCAGGTTGACCCTGATGGTATCCATAGCCACGGTGACTCGGTGATTCATATTCACCCGAAGAACAGTTCAGCAACAGGCGACGACGCCCGTCTCGGGGTTTTCCTTGACACCATGGACGCGTCCATAGATGTTGAAGGGATTTTTGCTGAGAGCGGCGAGTTCGCTCCGATTCTCGCTGAGGACGGTTGCGATGGTGAACCTGCCGTAGTCAAGGTGGCGCGCTGGAACATCGGAGCGGCTGGTGGGCCCGAGATCATTGAAGTGTACGAAGACGACTTTGATGACATTCGTCTACTTGACGACGGCGAGGGCTTTACCTTCGCTCTGGTAGCGGTGGGCGACGATCCTCCGCCTCCGGCACCAGAGGGTATTGCCTCCCTTGTGGGCGTTGGCTCGGAGATTCAGTGGGAGGCCCCAGACCCACTGACCACCACCACACTGGCTCCGCTCAGCGAGAACACCGAGGGCGACGTTCCGGGAGACGTTCCTGTCGAAGAATCTGACGGGAGCGACGGCTAGGGGAGATGTCATGAAGGCCGTTGTATTGGTTGGTGGCTTTGGAACGAGGCTGCGACCCCTTACGGCGACGACCCCGAAACAGATGTTGTCGGTCGTAGACAGACCGATGATCGAATATGTCATCAGCACACTGAAAGGCGGCGGGGTCAGTGACGTGACACTCGCTCTTGGTTACAAGGAAGACGTATTTCGCGCTGCCTATCCCGATGCCGTTTGTTGCGGCGTCTCGCTCAACTACGCCGTTGAGCCTGAACCCCTCGACACGGCCGGCGCGGTTCGTTTCGCGGCCGATGCGGTGGGAATTGACGAGACGTTCATAGTTGTCAACGGTGATGTGCTGACTGATTTTGATGTGCGGTCGCTGTGGGACCGTCACCACGAAGTCGGCGCGCAGGCGACGATCTCGCTCACCGAAGTGGATGACCCGTCGCGCTTTGGCATCGTACCCACCGACACTCAAGGCAAGGTGTTGGGGCTTATTGAGAAACCAAGCCGTGACGAAGCTCCGACGAATTGGATCAACGCAGGCACCTATGTGCTTGAACCGGAGATTCTCGGACGTATCGCTAGTGGTCGTCGAGTCTCCATTGAGCGCGAGATATTCCCCGCCATTGCCGCACAA
>JAKZTU010000155.1:0-2627 GCA_047516945.1 Acidimicrobiales bacterium | reverse complement strand
GGGGGATCCTGTGCCCCTCAAGAAGTCGACCCACGCCGACGTGTCAGCTATCAGCACTGCTTCCCCAATCACCGATCCTGTTCGCTCGCATCTCCTCGAGATCTCCCTCCCAACCAATACCCTCCATGCCGAGTTGCTCGTTGAGGCTCATCGGTCCGCCGCCAACAAGGCGTTCCAAAGCGATGTGGACCGCTTGCCGCTTGGTGCGCAATCCGAACGTTTTCATGGCGCGCTCAACGAGCTCGTCGTCGATGTCAATGTTCGTTCGAGTCATGGCGTGACTATACACATTTATGTGTATAGATGTACAACCACATCCCACATCCCGACGAACTGTCCGCTACTTGAGAGCACATATGGCTGTCCGCAGCCACAAAACCTTCGGCTCTCCAGGTTGTCTCACCGGTCGGGGTAGGTTCGGGATCATGTGTGGACGATTCGTTTCCAACACGCCGCCCGATGAATTAGCCCGGCTCCTCAGGGCCAAAGCGCCAGATCCGGGTGCCGCCTTGGATCCCAGCCACAACATCGCCCCTACCCAACTCGTGCACGCCGCACGCGAGACCGGTGGTGTGCGTCGACTCGACACGCTGCGCTGGGGGTTGGTGCCGTTCTGGGCAAAGGACCTTCGGATCGGCTCCCGGATGATCAACGCCCGCTCCGAAACCGTCGCCACCAAGAACGCTTTCCGAAATTCGCTTGCCAAACGGCGTTGTATCCTCCCAGCCGACGGGTTCTACGAGTGGCAACGCATCGAAGGCTCCAAACGCAAACAACCCATGTTCATCCGCCACCCTGACGCGGAGCCGTTCGCATTCGCCGGGTTGTGGGAGATATGGCGCGATAAAGACAACGTTGATGCCGACGGAGAGCCCCTCGAAGTGCACTCATGCACAATCCTCACCTGCGCCGCCAACGAGGCGATAGCAAAGATTCACGACCGCATGCCGGTGATTCTGCCGAGCGACACCTGGGACTTCTGGCTCGACCCAGCCAACACCAACCCCCAAGCAACCACAGAACTGCTGGTACCGGCCTCGTCTGGCTTGATCCGCACGCGTCCGGTGTCAACCGACGTCAACAATGTCCGCAACGACGGCCCCCACCTGATCGAGCGACTACCAACGCCATGAGGTCTCACGTCGGTCGCAGATCTGGCATGTGTCACCTTCCGGTAGCGTGAACTGATGCGCTCACGGAAGTGGCAGGCCGTCACGGTTGTCATCGCCGTGGTAGTGGTGCTCGATCAACTCTCCAAGGAATGGGCCATCGACCGTCTCAGCGGAGGTCGCATCATCGAAATCCTTCCGACGCTTGAGTTGGACCTCACCTACAACAGCGGTTTCTCGTTCGGCACCGGTGCCGGCCATGGACCATTGGTCGGCACTCTGGTCATCGCCCTGTGCGGGTTCATCTGTTGGCGGCTTTGGCTTGAAACACTGCCCGCTCGGGCCGCGATACTCGCCGCGATCCTCGGAGGAGCGCTCGGCAACCTCATCGACCGGGTACTACGGGCTGACGACGGCCTCCTCTCCGGCAACGTCGTCGACTTCATAGATGTCACCTGGTACGCGGTTTTTAATGTCGCCGACATGTTCGTCGTATGCGGTTGTATCGTGCTTGTGCTCTACGAATTACGGCATCGCTCCGATGCCGCTGAACTGCCACTGAGCGAAGAATTATCTTGACAGTCCATACACCCCCCGCAACCGAACAGCCGGATCCATTAGACCCCTCAGAAGAGGCCAGCCAGAAGGCCATTCTCAAGCATCGTCGGGGCAGCCGTTGGATGCACTGGATCAACTTTCCGTTGATCGTCATCATGGTCTGGAGCGGCATTCGCATCTACTGGGCAGAAGACGTATACGCCTTCGGGATTCTCGACTGGGAATGGTTCAAGTTCTTCCCGGAGAGCTTCTATGAATCTCTCGATCTCAACCGTCACCTCGCTCGCGGTTTAGCGTTTCACTTCAACTTTGCGTGGCTGTTCACCATCAACGGGCTCGCTTTCGTCATCTACATCTGGCGCACCGGCGAGTGGCGTGAACTTGCGCCGAACAAGCGCTCGCTGCGCGGTTCGCTCGATGTTCTGCTTCACGACCTGCGCATACGCAAGGAGGAACCGGCCAAGCGGGGGCGCTACAACGAAGCCCAACGCGTCACCTATTCGCTGGTGATCGTGCTCGGTGCTTTGGCTGTTCTGAGCGGCTTCGCAATATTCAAACCAACCCAAGTGTTTCCGCTGACCTGGATACTCGGCGGTTATACGTCGGCCCGAATCATCCACTTCACGGTGACCATCGCCTTCGTGCTGTTCTTTGTCGTCCATATCTTGCAGGTGGCGCGAGCCGGGTGGCGCAACTTCACAAGCATGGTCACCGGCTACGAACTAGTCGACATCGAACCCGAAGAACCCGACGAGTTTGTGCATTCGGTACCGCCAGACCAGCCGCAGGAGACTGCTGATGCCTGAAAAACCAGAGATCTCAGTTGAGGCTTACCGGCAACGATCACGCCGCTCGTTGCTGACCGGAGGCGTTGCCGCTGTGGCCGGTCTGCTTGGCTGGCGTTGGGTTCAAAACCAGCCCGAGACCAACAACATCCCCAACGTGCTGCGCAACGGTCAC
>JAKZTU010000154.1:0-4346 GCA_047516945.1 Acidimicrobiales bacterium | reverse complement strand
CGACTGTATTGACGGTGCACCTCGTGGACGGCAGCCGTGGCGTCGGTTTGTACCTGTTGCAATGCGGTCTCAAGCTGGGCCACGCGGGCTTCGAGATTGAGCACTCGTTTCACACCGGCGAGGTTCAAACCCTCATCGGTTAGATCTGAAATCCGTTGGAGCAAGGCGATGTCGGCGTCGCTGTAACGACGACTGCCGCCCCCCGTGCGCGCCGGATCGACAAGCCCTTTGCGCTCGTATATCCGCAGTGTTTGAGGGTGCACACCGGCAAGCTCCGCGGCAACAGAGATCACATACACCGCTCGATGGAATCGTTCCTGGTCCATAGTTGTGTCTCCTTTCTTTCTGTTCACACGCCCAGGTGGGCGCGCGGCGAATCAGTCGTAGCCTCGGCAAACGCCTCAACCGCTTCACGTTGTTGAGTACTCAGTTCTTGGGGCACAGCGACGGCAACGGTCACGAGCAGATCGCCTGCTCCGCCTCGGCCCTTGAGCCGAAACGTCTTACCCGACACAGTTCCGGGCGGGATCCGAATCTTGACGACCTCACCGTTGAGTGTGGGTACCTTCACCTTGGCGCCGAGCGCCGCTTCGGAAAAAGTAATTGGCACTTCGAGCGTTAGATCTTTGCCGGATCTGCCAAACAATCCGTGCTGTTTCACATTCACATGAACGAAAAGGTCACCTGGAGGGCCACCGGCCCGTCCGGGTCCTCCACGCTGCTTGAGTCGAATTTTCTGGCCGGTCTTGACACCAGCCGGGATGCGTACCTTCACGTCACGAGGGCGAACTTCTGCACCCGACCCACGACACGTCGTACAAGGCGACAAAATCACCGAACCGCGGCCACCACAGCTTTGGCAGGGCCGGCTGAACGAGAAAAGTCCTTGGTTCTCGTCCTGTACACCTTTGCCGTCGCAGGATTCGCATTTACTCGGTACCGATCCGGGTTCAGAGCCAGTGCCCCCGCACCCTGAACAGGTCGCCTCGCTGGTAAGGCTGATGACAGTTTCGAACCCGTTGACCGCATCATCGAAGTCCAGCGTCAGGTCCACCTCAAGATCGCTACCCCGCTGACCTTGGGTCGCGCCAGGTTGGCCTCGTCCACGGCCGCCGCGATTGAACAAGCCACCGAGCAGGTCACCGATGTCATCCATTCCGACGTTGAATTGGCCTGTACCGGGACCCGGGCCGGGCCCGCCTCCGAACCTGGGACCGATCGGACCCATCTTGCGGACTTCGTCGTATCGCGCACGCTTGTCGTCGTCGCCGATCACATCGTAAGCGGCTGACACTTCTTTGAAACGCCCTTCAGCAGTTACGTCGCCGGGGTTTGCATCGGGATGAAGCTCACGAGCCAGCTTGCGGTACTTGCTCTTGACATCTTTGGAAGAAGCGTTTTCGGTGACGCCGAGAATCGCGTAGTAATCCTTCTCGAACCACTCTTTTTCGTATTCAGTCACCAAATCACCTCCTCAAGCTCGTATCGCGGATCGGTCTATCCCTTCACCTTCACCATCGCCGCTCGCAAGATCCTGCCATTGAACGCGTAGCCGGTGCGCAGCACCTCCGAGACCATGGGTTCGACCTGGTCTTCGTCTGCGGTTTCGCTCATGGCCGCTTCGTGCCGGTTGGGGTCGAACGGTTCGGTTTGGTCGATGATTTCGAGACCTTGGGCTTCGAGCACGCTCTTGAGTTGGGCCGTTATCGGTTCAACACCTTCAACTTGCTGGAGGGCCGCCGCGTCGCAGGCATCAAGTACCGGCAGGATTGCGTGCATCACCCGTGCCGCGGCCTGTCGCACGGTCTCCGCGTTGCGTTTTTCTGTCTGCTTGCGGAAGTTGGCGAACTCAGCGGTGATTCTTTGCAGGTCGTTGAGGTGCTGGTCACGTTCTGCGGTGAGCAGATCCAAAGCCGAAGGCTCCGGCTCCGGCTCAGACTCTTGCTCGGGCTCGGACTCAACCTCGGCTGCTTCGTCGCCCGAGAGGGCGGGGTCGGCAGACGAGGTTGAGCCAGTTGCGGGCTCCTCTTCGCTGGAGGCGTCCGGTTCGTCGAGTTCGCTCACGATGCCTGGCTGTCGGCGTCGTCCTCATCGATGATCTCGGCGTCGACGACTTCGTCGTCGTCGGGAGTCGACTCGGCTGCTGCGGACTCGCGTTCAGCTTGCGCTGCTGCTTCGTAGAGTCGCTGACCGAATTCCTGGCTGGCGGTCATCAAAGCCTCAGTCGCGCTCTTGATGGCTTCAACGTCGGTGCCTTCCAAAGCGGAGCGCACTTCGGCCAGTTTCTCTTCGATGGTCGCTTTTTCGTCGTCGCTGACCGCGTCGGCTTGATCTTTGAGCAGCTTCTCGGTCTGGTAGACGAGGGTGTCAGCGGTGTTGCGTACCTCTGCCTCTTCCTTGCGTTTGCGGTCTTCTTCTGCATGCAGTTCAGCGTCTTTGACCATCTGATTGATGGCGTCTTTGTCGAGCGAGCTCTGACCTGTGATGGTCATTGACTGCTCTTTGTTGGTGGCCTTGTCTTTGGCGCTGACATGCACGATGCCGTTTGCGTCGATGTCGAACACGACCTCGATTTGGGGCAGACCGCGCGGGGCGGGCGGTAGGTCGACAAGCTGGAACTTGCCGAGCGTCTTGTTGTAGGCTGCCATCTCTCGCTCACCCTGCAACACGTGGATCTCGACTGACGGTTGGTTATCGTCTGCGGTTGTGAAGATCTCGCTTTTGCGAGTTGGGATGGTGGTGTTGCGCTCGATCAACGTTGTCATCACCCCGCCTTTGGTTTCGATGCCGAGCGACAGTGGCGTCACGTCAAGCAACAGCACGTCTTTGACTTCGCCTTTCAACACGCCGGCTTGGATGGCTGCGCCGATTGCTACGACTTCGTCGGGGTTGACTGTCTTGTTCGGTTCATTGCCGGTCATTTCCATAACCAGTTCGGTCACCGCCGGCATGCGCGTCGATCCACCGACGAGCACAACTTGGTCGATGGCTCCCTTGGTTAGTCCGGCGTCTTTGATGGCAGCTTCGAACGGGCTGCGACAGCGGTCGAGCAGGTCGGAGGTGAGATCGCGGAACTTGGCTCGCGTCAATTCGTAGTCGAGGTGCAACGGCCCCGCATCGGTTGCGGTGATGAAAGGCAGATTGATCTGCGTCGACTGAACCTGCGACAGTTCGATCTTGGCTTTCTCCGCGGCTTCTTTGAGCCGCTGCGCAGCCATCGGGTCTTTGCTCAGATCAACTCCGTGATCGCCTTTGAACGACTTGGCGAGCCATTCGATGACGGCGTCGTCCCAGTCGTCACCGCCGAGTTGGGTGTCGCCGGAGGTGGATTTAACTTCGAACACTCCGTCGCCTAGTTCGAGCACCGACACATCGAAGGTGCCGCCACCGAGATCGAACACGAGGATGGTCTGGTCGGACTCTTCTTTGTCGAGACCGTACGCCAAAGCAGCCGCGGTCGGCTCGTTGATGATGCGCAACACCTCCAGCCCGGAGATCTGACCGGCTTCGGTGGTTGCTGTGCGCTGTGCGTCGTCGAAGTAGGCGGGGACGGTGACAACTGCCTGTGTGACGGTGTCGCCGAGATACTCCTCGGCATCGCGCTTGAGTTTCATCAGGACACGGGCCGAGATTTCCTGGGAGGTGTATGCCTTTTTGTCGATGTCGACCTTCCAGTTGGTGCCGACATGGCGTTTCACTGAACGGATGGTGCGCCCGGGGTTTGTGATCGCCTGGCGCTTGGCTACTTCACCAACGAGAACCTCGCCGTCTTTGGCGAAGGCGACGACCGACGGAGTGGTGCGCGAGCCTTCTGCGTTGGGAATGACGACGGGGTCGCCGCCTTCCAACACGGAAACGACGGAGTTGGTGGTGCCGAGATCGATACCTACGGCTTTGGGCATGGTGTGGACTCTGCTTTCGCTGCGGACGGCACCGCAGATCCGCGGAAACCGTCTTGGGTTTGTGTATGTTGTTGGGAACCAGTGTAACAGTATTTGTTTCTGTTTACACCGTAAAGTTGAGTGTATTATTATCAACTTTACGGTGTAGCGGCACCAGCCAAGCCCGGCAGACGCTCCGCGATGACTCACGGGGCATTTACCCACCTTGGTAGCGGTGACATCGGCGCTTGGGCGAAGGTGCCGGCAACTACGGCCGCCCAGCCGCTGTGCCCTCATCGGCGGTGGGGTGGTGGAGGTACTCTTCCCCCTTTACCTTGTTTGGTGGCCCTGGTGTGGCAATGTCGGGGTTGGTTGCTCGCCGCGGTGGGTAGGGCTGTTTCCCCCTGTCACTTTTGATGGCTTGGGGGGTGTTGTCGCCCGCTGTGGTTGGGTGTCTGGGACCTC
>JAKZTU010000153.1:0-3115 GCA_047516945.1 Acidimicrobiales bacterium | reverse complement strand
CGGTTCGTTGTCTGAGCGTTCGTTGGCGGGGTGTTTCCAAACGGGCGCGTTGTCGCGCAAGAAGCTGAACCAGTCATGCGGGCAACGTTGCCCGAAGACATCGAGATTGGTGAAGTCGATGTCTTCGAAGCGAACTTCGGGGGTTTCCTGGGCGGTTCTGCTCATGCGCCTGTAGTACCTTCCTGAGAAGCCTTAAATCTTCCTGGGAAGTATTATATCTTCCTGGGAAGTAATGTCAATAGTCTTCCTGGGAAGTTATCCCAACCGCCTGGTGGGGCGTGTCTCTTTGAGGCACGTGTTGGATTCGGGTTAGCCTGCAAGCGTGTCAGACCAGATGTCGGACGGGGCAAGCTCCGAGTTGTTGAACTTCGTGGGTTCGTCCGCGGGTAAGCGGGACGACCGATCACTTGGTGACCATAGCTGGACCTCGGCAGTGGGATCGTTGGCTCCGCTAGTCGGTGAACGGCACCGTGCAACCTTTGAAGTCTTGTTATGGGCCTTCAGAACCGGCCGCCAACTCGAAGCCTTGTTGTCGGACCTATTGATTGTGGAGGAACTCGACACCTCGGAGTTCACGCTTTTGAGTGCACTCCGCTTGGAAGGTCCGCCGCATCGGCTTGCTGCCGGCGAGATCGCTGACCGGCTTGTGCAAACAACAGGCGGCACGACCAAGACCATTCGTCGTCTTGAGGATCGCGGGTTGATTCGCCGTGTCGACGATCCAGAAGACAAACGTCGAGTCCTCATTGAACTGACAAATGCCGGTGCCGAGTTGGCGCGTGCGTCGTTGGAGTTGGTGTTGGATGCATTCGATCTCGATATCGGAGAAATTGATGTAGCAGAGCGCACCGAACTGGGCGCTCGGATAGCTCGACTCTCTGAGGAACTGGCCGAGCGAGTCCGTCGCCGGTAGGAAACAACCCCGGCGATGCTTCTGGCCCTGCCTATGACCCTACAAATCCGAGTATTGAGCGGTATTCGCCGATAATTCGGCGAGTTCGTGAGTTCGTTGCTGCACTTCGGCAACAGCGCTTCGAAGGTCGGGAAGGTCCCGTTCAATCGCGCCGTCTGGTCCGAGGAACACAAAGACCATCCGTTCGACAGTCAGCGCGGTGGCAGCTTCGATTGCAGCCACGTAGCTGGCACCTTGAAGTCGGTAGCGGTCAAGTTTGGCGGCGATGTCGTCGTCACCGTCGACATGATCTGTTTTCCAGTCAGCGACAACCAAGCCAGAGCCGTGTCGGTAGAGGAGGTCGATATAACCCTCCACCAGGCAGCCGCCGAGGGTTGCGGCAACCCAAACTTCACGCCAGTGCTCGGTGACCGAAGCTTCCCGGGCTACTTGTGTGTTGATCGCATTTCGGGCCACTTGTTCGACGGTTGATCGCCGGTTGTTGACCCCTTCGGCTGCGGCTTGGGCGGCTGCGGCTTCGTGCAATCCTTCGCCGGTGGCCAGATCGATGACTTGCATAACCCCGTGCACCGCTCGGCCGAAATCAGTCCCAAAGCGTCCTTTGAGCCATGGTGGTAGATCAAGGTTGCGGGCATGTTTGTTAAGACCCGGATCAGTTACCTCTGCAATCTCTCCCGCCAAGGTAGTAGCGGACACCACAGTGCGCCGCCGCGCCGCCGTTGTCGCTTCGGATCGTCTGGCGATCCATTGATCCTTGTCGACCAACGGTGCTCGGCTTGCCCACTTGAGCGGTTTCAACCCGGAACGTGAGGGAACAAAAGGTGTAGCCGATCCGGAATCCAAAGCGTGCTCCGCAAGCACTGTTGCGCTCGTCGTGGATTTTCGGCCCTGGCCGGGTCGATGCAGGCAGACGATGAGATGGTCGCGAGCACGGGTAGCGGCCACGTAGAGCAGGCGCAGTCGTTCATGTCGGTCCATCGTGTCGTTGAACGGTTTCCATTCGGCATAGCGTTCCGATGCGACCCTGCTCGAAACCTTCAACAAAGCGGGTTGTCCAGGTGGGAAGTGCACGGCGGGCCCGGTTTGGGGACGGGTGAACTGGGTTGTCATCCCGGCCATCACGGTTATGGGAAACTCCAGGCCCTTGGAACCGTGGACAGTCATGATTCTGACGCTGTCGTCGTCTGTCTCGGGAAGAACCGTTTCGGAGACGCGAGCGTTGTCGACTCCCTGTCTGCGTGCCCATTCCAAATAGGCGCGGAGGTCGGTGCCTCCCGCATCGGTCCATGCCCTGGCTTGGTCGACCACGAATCGCAAGCGCCGCCAGACGTCTCGCGGAGCTCCGGTGGCGACGGCGCTCTCCAACACCGCTCGCTCCCGGATTACGCGTTCAAGCAGTCCCGCAGGTGTGAGCCAGTGACGGTCCTCGTGGAGTTTCGCAAGGTGCGATAGCGCGTCGGCGACTGGGTGGCCTTGGTGGTCGTCGGTTATCCGATAGTGCAGAGAGAAGAGGCCTTTGTGTTCGAGACGCCATGTGGCCAAGTCGTCGTCACCACAGCCGTACACGAATGAACGCAAGGCGGCGACTGTGGCCAATTCGTCGGTGGGATCAGAGATCGCGCGGAGCGTCAGCATGAGTTCACGAACTTCTCGCGTTGCATAAACGAGGCTTGATGTCTCAGCCCGGTAGGGAACGCCGTTCGCTTCCAGGGCGCGTTCTAGGCTGGCCAAGCTGATCCTCGTGGGCAACAGAATGCAGATGTCGCTGGGGGCGGCCGGTCGCCACCCTCCGTCAGGGTCTTCGACGTTCCAAGGTGTGGTGCCTACCAGAATCTCTGCGACCGTCGCGGCGACATCGTCGGACTCCGCGCTGCGCAATTCAGTGGCGGTCATAGCGGCTGGGATGGGTTCTGCCCCCAGAATCGCCACGGCAGGGCCGGTGCTGTCGCTACCGAGGCGATGTGAAGACAACGGGACATACTTGGGCTGGCTCCCGTCGGCCGCGATGATCAGCTTGGAGAAGACGTCGTTGATCCAAGTGATGATCGGTTCGGTAGTGCGGAAATTGACCGTCAGGGAGGCATGTTCACTGAAGCGTTCGCGGGCTCTGAGGTATAAGCGGATGTCGGCTCGCCGAAAGCGATATATCGACTGTTTGGGGTCACCGACAAAGAACAATCGTCCAGGTTCCACCTCCAGGTC
>JAKZTU010000152.1:0-5878 GCA_047516945.1 Acidimicrobiales bacterium | reverse complement strand
ATGACTGTGGAGTCGATGTTTTGAAGTTTGTTGACCTCGGCTCGCCAGCGCATTGTGCGCACCGCCGAATCCGTGTGGGCCAGCGTCAGGTGGCCGCGCTCGGAGAACATGACGTTGAGGTTCAAGTCGGCCGACATTGTTTTGTAGAGATCAAGCGAGCGGTCGTAGAACGCCACGCCTTCTGGAGTCAGGTAGTTCGAACGAACGATGGCGGTGTTACGCCCAGATCCGCCGCTTCCGAGGTATGCCTTGTCGAGCACGGCCACATCTGTGATGCCGTGGTTGGCAGCCAAGTAGTAGGCGGTAGCGAGTCCGTGTACGCCTCCACCGACAACGACGACGTCATACGACTTCTTGAGCGGTGGTTCGCGCCAAACACGCGGCCAACTGCTGTTGCGAACGCCTCGCCAAAGCAGCGCTGCACCTGAGTAGCGCGGAGCCCGCCTTCGTTGGATCACGGAGCTTTGTAGCACGGGTGCTAGTTTGACAGACTTTTCAGATAACTTAATTACTTGTTTTCTCATCATTAAGATGTTGCAGTTATGAATCTCCAGAAATTGACTCTTCGGCGGTTGAACTATTTCGTGACCGTTGCTGACGAACTGCACTTTGGCCGCGCCGCTGAGATCCTTCACATTGCCCAACCTGCGTTGAGTCAGCAGATCCGTCAACTCGAGTCGGATCTCGGGCTGCGACTCTTCGAACGCACCACCCGCCGCGTCTCTCTGACTCCGGGGGGATCGGCCTTTCTGCCCCGTGCCCGGCATCTCCTCGTCACCGCGCAAGGAGTGGCACGGGCCGCCGCGGAGTTGCGTGCCGGCGAACGCGGGAACCTGCGTGTCGGCTTTGTCGATTCGGCCGCTTATGAGTTCGTGCCGCGCTTCTTGCACCGGTTCCGACAGGCGAGCCCTGCGGTGACACTGCAACTCCACACGATGTCTTCTGATGAACAGGCCGAAGCTCTGGTGGCCGGAAGAATCGACATAGGAATCGCCCGCATCACTCTCGACAATGCCGGCTTGGACGCAACGGTCCTTGACAATGAACCGCTGGTCGCGGCGATGCCGAGCGGCCATCGACTAGCGGGCGAGTCCTCAATTCGGCTCCGCGAGTTGCGTGACGACGAGTTCGTCGGTTTCGCGCGGGAGCAATCCCCGACGCTGCACGCCAGGCTTCGGGTTATGTTGGCACCTCATGGAGTCACGTATTCACCTGCGATTGAAGCCACCGAATACACGACCATCCTGGGACTCGTCGCGGCAGGAGAAGGTGTGGCGCTTGTGCCGGCGGGTGTGCAGTCCCTGCACCTACCGGATCTAACATTCGTGTCCATCTCCGACCCAGAGGCCAGTGTGCAACTCCTTTGCCTGACCCGCGTTGATGAACCGTTGGCTATCGTCGCTAGCGCTCTCAAAGAACTGGTTGACACAGTCTTCGTACCAGCGCAGCAATCGTGACTGAAACCGTCTCGGTGCTGGCGCTGTAATCGTGACCGCTGTTCAAAGACCCCGGCTCAGTGCCGAACTGCGACGGTTGGCGGTTCCCGTCTATCTTCCCTGGGCGTTGCCGATGCTGGGCGGAGCGGTTCTGCTTCCCGTGTTGCCTTTGTATCTCACCGAACAGGGAATCAGCCTTTCACTGATCGGTGTGATCATCGGTGCTGTTGGGGTGGGTTCGGCACTTGGGGGGATCCCGGCGTCTGTTTTCGGTCAACGTTTCGGCAACGACGCCCTGATGTTCGTGTCAATTGCGATACAGGCCGCGGTGGCCTTGGCGTTCGGCTTCATTGAACTGGCTATGGCACTAGTTGTGTTGCGGGTTGCCACCGGAATCGGCATGTCCTGGACGCAGCAATCTCGGCAGGTCTACATCGCTCGTAGCGTCGATACCGGTCTTCGAGGCCGGGTGATGTCATTGGTCGGAGGCACCAATCGCTTCACTTTCGTCGTTGGTCCGCTGCTGGGTGGATGGGTATATGAGGCGTGGGGTTCGGAGGCTGTCTTCGTGCTGGCGTCGGCTATTACTGCCGTCGGGTTGTTGTGGATCGCGTTACCGGGAGGTACCGATCCCAATGACAGACACCACAGGCTCGCGGAGCAATTCGGGGTCGGTGTTGCCTTGCGCAGACACCGGCGACTTCTTGTTCGATCCTCGCTGGGTCCGATGCTGATCACGGCTGCTCGCGAGGGGCGCTATGTGGTGATTCCGCTAATCGGGGATCACCTGGAGTTCTCTGGTACCGAAATTGGAGCATTGGTTGCGGTCGGCACTACCGCCGACTTTCTTCTCTTTCCAGTCTCCGGGTTCATCATGGACCGCTTCGGGCGGCTCTATTCGATGGTGCCAGCCTTCAGCCTGATGGCGTTAGGTTTGCTGCTGTTGGGTTTTGCCGACTCGGCGAGCGAAGTGGTTGTAGCCGGAATTGTAATCGGTGTCGGTAACGGGCTGAGTTCTGGGTCGATGATGACGATGGCCGTGGATCTAGCGCCGAACGATGCCAGTGGCCCGTTTATCGCTGGTTTCAACATGGCTTCAGGCGTCGGCAGTCTGGTCGGGCCGATAATCGTTGGGCGGGCAGCGGAATCGATCGGCCTGGGCGCCTCGGCTATCGCACTTGCCATCACCTTGGCATTCGGGCTGTCATGGATCGCGTTCGTGATTGGAGAAACAGGAGGATCGAGCCGCCGGTCTTGATGGATTGTCTCAGGCTTGAGATAGTGTGTCGGTATATCCCCCCAGTCGCTTCGGTGGCTGGGCGAAGGCCCGCTTCGGCGGGCCTTCGAGGTTTTACCAGTCCTTAGGCTTGTGAATCGGTCCGTTGGGGCCATCCACGACGACCGGCAACAATGTCTCTTGGAGCAACTGGCGGGGGACCTGCTTATAAAAGGAGCAGTTGAGGCTCAGGAGCTTGCGCGATCGCGTCTTGCGCGACTGAGGGTTGATGATCCCCACCTTGACTCCGAGTTCTGATTGCGTGATTTGGATGGCTTGGGCCAGGTCCGAGTCGTTGCTGATCACGATGGCTGTGTCGCAATGGCGTTTGAACGCGTCAAACAGTAGGTACGTGGCTAGGTTTACGTCCGAACCTTTTTCTTCGGTCCTGAGCACCTCGACTGTCCGTGATTCCCCGGGTCGCCGGTTTGCGCGCTGCATTCGAACGGATTTGGTCAGGAAGTGCCCGTAGTGGATCTCTACGAGGGGCAGTGTGGCGAGAGCTTGTAGATATGCGTCTTGGCGATTGGCTTGTTGAGGATCATCTGGGCGGGCACTGACCCGTGCCGTGAAGTACCGAATCTTCAAGAGTTGATCGCGTGGCAACATACGTTGGCATAGAGCTTCAAGATTGAGCCACTTGTTTCGCGTTCCCTTGATGACCCCGTAGTAGAAGTTGAACCCGTCGATGTAGACGATCGTCTGCGGTCGATTCGTGCTCGTGTCCAAGGAATGAACCGCCATTGTCTAGAGACTACGGCACGGTTGAGGATTGCATCGGGTACGTCACTCGACTCATCGAGGCGGGAGTCGACGAGATCATGTTTCTGTTCCAGATGGGCACCATCGAACAGGAAACGCAACTGGAGACCCTCCGTAACATCGGCAACCATGTGATCCCGTATCTGCATGAAGGTCCGGGTCAATCCCGTTGAGGTCTCGTTGGAAGCGCCAGGTAACCATCCCGAATTTTTGTGAATTGGCCAAGAACTGTAGGCTCTGGGGTTTATGGGATCATCGTCTGTAGCAGCACCCGCCAAGCTTGAGGTGCGACCGATTGCCGGCTCGCTCGGCGCTGAAGTCATCGGTCTCGATTTCAGTGCGGTCGGTGCTGTGGCCGACGAGTTGAGAGAGGCATTGAACGAGAACCTGGTCTTGTTCATGCCCGGCTTGGACCCGACTGCTAAAGGTCTGCGTGACATTGCGGCGACGTTTGGTCCCCTTGAAGTTCACCCCTACCTTGACAAGGTCGATCCTGAGATTCCCGAAGTGATAGTGCTCGACACCTCGACGACTCCCAAGGCCGATGTTTGGCACACTGATTTCACTTGTTCGGACCATCCCCCCGTCGCCGCACTGTTGCACATGGTCGAGTCTCCGCCGTGGGGTGGCGACACGATGTGGATCAACTGCTACGAGGTCTACGACTCGCTTTCTTCGGCAATGAAGCAGTTTCTCGAAGGGCTGACCTGTTTGCATGAGGACACACGCACCGGAGGAGCACCCGCGGCAGAGCACCCAGTCGTGCGGGTGCATCCCGATACCGGGCGCAAGAGTTTGTATGTCAACAAGCAGTTCAGCCGACGCATCCCTCAGCTCTCGCGGCCTGAATCACAGAATCTCTTGTCTTTTCTGTTCCGCTGGGAGGAGCAGGTGAAGTTCAGTTGTCGCTGGCGCTGGAACGTCGGCGATGTGGTGCTCTGGGATGAACGGGTCACACTGCATTCGGTGGTTGACGACACGCCCGAGCGGCGGGTGCTGCGACGATCCACGGTGCTCGGTGACGATCCACGCTCGCCCGATGAAGCGAAGATTCTGCCTCGTCACCGCACCCCGAAGACCGCTTCCAGCGGGTTCTACGGCATCGGCGGATACGAGTTTTAGCAGCGTCGGCGAACTCTAGGAGGCGTCGACGTTCAGATGGGTTCTGAGGAACGCTGAGGTACGCGCCCAGGAAGCGGCCGCAGCAGAGGGGTTTGCGAACATCGGGTTCTTGTCGTTGTCAAAGGCGTGCCCCGCTCCTGCTTGCACGAGAATCTCGACGTTGGACATTCCCTCGGTAGCTGCGCGAAGGCCGTCGACATGCTCGTTGGGTAAGAACGGATCGTCGTCGCCGAAGTGCAACAGGATCGGGCAGGTAATTCCAGAAGCCTTGTCGAGGTTCTCGCCGATCATTGAACCGTAGTACGACACCGCACAGGTTGGTTCGTGAGCTGAGGCCGCCAGATAGGTCATCGACCCGCCGAAGCAGAATCCCATCACGGCAACTCCACCTTTCACCTCGGAATGGCTTGATAGGTGATCCAGCGCGGCGCCGATGTCAGCGACACCGTCTTCGGGGGGATGCTGATCGGCGATTTCGAACGCTGGTTCCAAGTCCTCGGGGCCGCGCGCGTCGACACGGAACGGGTGCTGGATCCGCCAATACATGTGGGGCGCGAGCACCACGTAACCTTCGTTGGCGAGACGCTCAGCAACGCTGAGAATGTAGTCGTTGATCCCGAAGATCTCCTGGATCAACACAACACCGGGGCCGCTGCCCGAGTCGGGGGTGCACAGGACTGCGGGGATGTCGCCGGTGGTGCCCGCTATTGCATGGTCAGTTGTTGTTGGCATGACTCGGAGTTTATGAGCGTTAGGGTGCCCGCGCAGGTTCGCCGACGTCACAGGAGCGCTCATGGACATCAATCGCATCACTTCGCTGTTCGGGCTTGAGGGCCGACGAGCTGTTGTCACAGGTGGTAGTCGCGGTATCGGGCGCATGATCACCGAGGGCCTGCTCGACGCCGGCTGTGAGGTGATCATCACTGCCCGCAAAGTCGAGCAAGTGACGGCGGCCGCCGATGAGATGTCGACGAAAGGCACCTGCATCGCGGTTCCCAGCGACCTGTCCGGAGACGAGGGCATCGACCACCTTGCGGCCGCTATCAACGACCGTTGGGATTCGCTGGACATTCTGGTCAACAACGCCGGTGCATCGTGGGGTCAACCACTTGAAGAGTTCAGCGCGCAGGGGTGGGACAATGTCATGAACGTGAATGTTCGAGGAGTGTTCTTTCTTACCCAGCGATTGCTGCCGTTGCTTCGCGCCGCGGCCCAACCTGCACATCCCGCCCGAGTAATCAACATCGGTTCGGTCAACGGACTGACCCCACCGGAACTGCAC
>JAKZTU010000151.1:0-18400 GCA_047516945.1 Acidimicrobiales bacterium | reverse complement strand
CCTGCCGCGACCTCATCGGACAGTTGAAGCAACGAGCTGCCACCATCAAGAGCGTGGACGTCGAACAGGTCGAATGGGTCGACGGCGCGGCAGTCATTGAAGGGCAGGATCCGCTCACGATTCCAGAGATCACCGCAATGGCCAAGAACACCGGCGGCCCGCTCACCGCTACCGCCTCGCTCAACGCGGCGGGGGCGGGCCCGTCGTTTGCGGTCCATGTCGCCGACGTAGCCGTTGACGAAGAAACCGGGGAAACCACGGTCCTGCGTTACACCGCCGCTCAAGACGCCGGCACTGCCATCCACCCCTCTTACGTGGAAGGTCAGATACAGGGTGGGTCGGTGCAAGGAATCGGCTGGGCGCTCAACGAGGAATACATCTACGACTCCAACGGGGTCATGGAAAACGCCAGCTTCCTCGACTATCGGATGCCTGTGGCGTCTGATCTGCCGATGATCGATGCGATCATCGTGGAGGTTCCCAACCCGAGCCACCCCTACGGCGTGCGCGGCGTCGGGGAAACAGGCATCGTGCCCCCGATCCCGACCATCGCCAACGCCATCGCTGCAGCGACAGGCGTGCGTATGACCTCGCTGCCGATGTCGCCTCCGAGGCTGCTGGCCGCGATCAACGAGAACGCCGGTAGCTAGAACTAGTGGCCACTGTCCATCTTCAAGCCGATCATCGTCGCTTCACCGGCGGTGAAAAAGTCTTGCAAGTGGATGGCAACACGGTTGGCGAGCTGATTACAGAACTTGAGCGCCTCTACCCGGGGCTTGGATCGCTCCTAACCGACGGCGCCAGCGTGGCCATCAACGGCGAACTGATCCCCAACGGGATCTTCGAGAAGGTCGATTCCTTCACCGAGGTCTACTTCGTAGCGCCTATATCGGGCGGTTGACGTCAGCTGTTTGGGGCTGTTGTGGCGGCGGGGTTATAGTCGGCTGACCGTCTAATAGAGGGAGACCAATGGCTCGCTTCCACGAGTTCGAAATGCTTTCGCTGAAAGGTGACCAAGTGGCGTTTTCGACGTTTGCCGACGCGGCTTGCCTGGTTGTCAACGTCGCTTCCGCTTGAGGCCTCACACGCCAGTACGCAGGTCTGCGTACGCTCCACAACGGAGACCACGGAGTCCAGGTGCTGGGCTTTCCGTGCAACCAGTTCGGTGGCCAGGAACCGGGCAGCGCTGAAGAGATCCGGGCTTTTGTCAACGACAACTACAACATCAACTTTCCGATGTTCGCCAAGATCAAAGTCAACGGTGATGACGCCGCCGATCTCTACAACTGGCTCAAGCGCGAGCACCCAGGCGACGATGCCTTGTCAGACATCCAATGGAATTTCGAAAAGTTCCTGGTCGACTCCGACGGAGAAGTGGTTGCTCGCTTCCCGCCTGGAGTCACCCCCGAAGAAATCACCGAACAACTGCCCACCCTGCTGAATGACCCGCCCTGCTGAATGACCCGCCCTGCTGAATTGGAGGCATTATGACCCCCCAAGACCTCGTTGAGATCGAACAGATCAAACAACTCAAATACAAGTACCTCCGCCTGCTCGACCAGCACTTGTTTGAAGAGATGCGTTCTGTGCTCACCGACGATGTGACCGTTCGTTACAGCGATGGCAAGTATTCGTTCGACGGCGTCGATGCGGTGATCGGCTTCCTAACGGAATCGATGGGTTCAAAGAGCTTCCTGTCGAGCCACTCCTGCCATCATCCCGAAATCACCCTCAACTCCGACGGCACAGCCACCGGAATCTGGAAACTCGAAGATCAGGTGATCATCGGTGAACACAACATCACCCTGCGTGGCGCAGCGTTCTACTACGACGAGTATGTGAAGACTGCTGCCGGTTGGCGGATCAAGACCACCGGTTACCGCCGGATCTTCGAGGAGATGCATCCCCGCTCCGCCATCGATGGACTCAACCTCGTAGCCACCTGGTTCGGCGGCGAAACCTGAGCGTCTCGAAGATTAGGTGTGGCGGGGGCCGCCGCGGTCGCCGGGTCAGCGGCTACCACCGCGGTGTTTGTCGCTCTTGTTCGCTGCGCTCACGGGCCGCTGGGCCCTGGCATCGGCGTGGGTTTGGGGGTTTAGGTGTGGCGGGGGCCGCCGCGGTCGCCGGGCCAGCGGCTACCACCGATGACGTCGGCGTGAGGCCAGAAGGCGATCGGATCAAGCGGGCCGGCGTCGGTGATGTCGCGTGCTTTGGCTTGATGGGTGACCAATTGGGACGACACCATCTCCTTGATCGGCAGGTAACGCGCCACTGGATCCCATGGTGAGTCGAGGAGTTTCAGATCACCGTCGATTTTCTCCACATGGATCTGTTCAAAACGAGTGGCCACGTCAACCACATGGGGTGGGAAGTCATACTGCTTCTCGGCACCACCGATGGCACGGGAATACTTGGTCCACCACTCATGCTCAACGAATTCGCCCTCAACAGGAGAGCCCACACCAGTCACCTCACCGGAGAACTCAATGAAGGTGTAGCCCTGATGGACGGTACGAGCACCGACATGGTCACCGAGGCGAAAGAACTCAATGTCGCACAGAAACTTGGGTTGGCCGTTGAGCTCACCGCTGATGAACACGGCAGCCTCCTGATCGATCCCCATACCGAGGTTGTAAGCCCCCTCGACACCGTTGAACGAAGCCGGAACCTTCACGCTGACCCCAAACTCGGGTTCACCGAGGATAGGCACACAATAAATCCCTATCTGCACGACCGGGTCCAGCGCAGTGAGCCCAGGAGGCAACAGCGGGGCGACATTGGCCTCGTCGGTGGTGTACTTGACGACGAGCTTGGGCCAGCCGGCTACCTCACCCGGACGGCTCATCGGCGCAGTGTTTTCTAGCGTGGTCATTAGCAGTCCTCCGTTGGACTCAGATTGGGAAGGGCGATCAACACTGATCTACAATGCCCGGGTTCGGGTAGAAAGCTCAAATCGTAAAGGAGCACACCCATGCCGAATCCCCTCGAAGGCGTTGACCAAAGCAACGCTCCATACATCATCGTGTCGTCGGACACCCACGCCGGGTTGTTCGTTGAGGACTACCGCGAGTACCTCGAATCATCCGTGCACGCCGAGTTCGACGAGTGGTTGGTGACGCGCCACCAGCAGCGGGCGATGGTCGAAGAACTCAACGGCGAATACGTTGAGCAGTGGGAACGGGAGAACGAAGTCGGTCTCAAAGGGGCATATGACCCCGAGATCCGTGACAAGACCCTTGATGCAGACGGTGTAGCCGGGGAGATAATCTTTGCCGACGGCGACGCAGTGACCGGAATGGAAGCACCGCCTTTCGGGGCGGGGTTGCAGGCCGGGATGATCACCGACCCGAGGCTTGCTTGGGCCGGAGCCCGAGCTCACAACCGTTGGCTCGAAGAGTTCTGCGCCACCAACCCTCCCCGACGTGCCGGGGTAGCGCTCGTGCCGATCACCCACGGAGTCGACGAATCGGTCAAGGAGATAGAGTCGCTGGCCGGGAAACCGGGGGTCAAAGGAATCATGATCCCCACGATGTGGCACGACAACGCTTCCTACGGCCACGAGAGCTACGACCCTGTATGGGCCGCGTGTGCAGAAGCTGGGCTGATAGTTCACACCCACTCTGGTGAGGCCGACTCCGGGTCTTACAACGACAACATGGCCCAATACATGCTGGAAGTGGCGTTTTGGACCCACCGACCGCTGTGGCAACTGCTGCTCTCCGGCAAATTCGACAAGTTCCCGAACCTCAAATACGCGCCGGTTGAATGCGGCTCCTGGTGGCTCGGCGACCTGCTGTTCAAGACCGATGCGGTCTTCGGCGGACGCAACTGGAAGGTCAAGAAGATGGCCTCCCGAACCAAGGGCCTGATCCAGAAACTCCCCTCGGAATACATCGGGACCAACGTTTTCATCGGTGCGTCGACGATGAGCAAGGTCGAGCTTCGCCGCCGTTACGTGAATGGTATTGATGCGTTGATGTGGGGCACCGACTATCCCCATCCGGAAGGATCGTGGCCGCACACCCTCGAACGGCTTGAGACTGATTTCCAGGAGATCCCGGTGGAAGAGACTCGGTTGTTGCTCGGCCTCAACGCAGTGCGCTGCTACAACCTTGATCTCGACGGTCTCACCAAGATCGCTGGAGACATCGGCCCAACGCCGTTGGAATTGAACCAGGATCTCAACCTGCGCACATCGCCCACTGCCATCCGTGAGGCCCGATTCTGGTTCGAGGACTACAACATCGAATGGCCCGACTAGGCCGGTCCCTCGGCTCCGCACCGGCTAGCTGATGCGGAAATCGTATAATCAACGTCACGGGAATAGTATATTTCATTTGCGGGAATTGTTGATTAATTTCGGCGGAAATGGTAGATTCAGGTTGTGAACAGCGCTTTGCTCATACCTGATGGCTACGTTTCTCGGGTTGTGGAGTCTGCGGTTCGCCGAGCGCTTGCAGCGGCGCCGATAGTGCTTTTGGAAGGGGCCAAAGGGTGCGGGAAAACATGGACTGGGCTGAGCTCGGCACGCTCCAAGATGATGCTGGACGCCGATGCCAACGACTTGGCCATAGCCCACGCCTCTCCCCGCCCCGCTCTCTCCGAGGGGCCTTCGCCCAAGCTGGTGGACGAGTACCAGCGGGTTCCGGAGTTGTGGAACATTTTGAAGGGAGTCAGCGACGAAGACCGCAACCCTGGCCGTTTCATTCTCACCGGTTCTGCGGAGAAGGTCGACGACATTACCCGGCACTCCGGGGCTGGCCGCTTGATACGGGTCCGGATGCGGCCGATGTCATTGTTGGAGACCGGTCACTCCAACGGGGGTGTGTCGTTGAGATCATTGATGTCCGGCGAACCCGCGCAGTCAGGACGATCAGAGGAGATTTCTCTCGGAGCCTGGGCTGACATGATCTGTACCGGTGGGTGGCCTCGTCACCTGGGCTTGGCCTCAGATCCCGCTCAGAGGCTCCTTGCCGCCTATTTGAATGAAACCATCAAAGCCGACATGCCTTTGGAGACCGGTGTGCGACGTTCCCCTGCGAAGGTCATGCGCTTGCTCCGCTCTTGCGCCCGCCACACGGCGACCGTCGCAACTCAAGCGTCGCTCGCCCGAGATACCGCCGGCGATGGGCCTGCGGTGAACCGTCATACCGTTAGCAGCTATATCGACGCCATGCATCGCTTGTTTGTGCTGGACGACCTTGAAGGATGGGCACCAGCGATGCGTTCCAAGTCGGTGCTGCGCCAATCTCCGAAGCGGCATATGACGGACCCGTCGTTGGCTGCTGCCGCTCTGCGGGTAGGACCGGGCCACTTGCTCGAAGACCTGAGGACCTTGGGACTTCTGTTTGAATCGTTGGCCATACGGGACCTGCGGGTGTACGCGGAAGCCTACGACATGTCGGTCTGGCACTATCATGACGACAAGCATCGGGAGTTGGACGCGGTGGTCGAACATCTCGACGGACGGTGGATCGCATTCGAAATCAAACTCGGAGGAGTGCCCTCCAAGTTGGACGAGGCTGCGGCGGCGCTGTTGGCTGTAGCCCGGCAGGCGGTCAGACACTCGCGGCGAGACCCACCGACCGCACACGTCATGCTCACCGCGTTCGGACAGCGCGCCTACCGACGTCCCGACGGGGTTGATGTGGTGCCGCTGTCGCAGCTGGGGCCGTAGGCCAGACACAATCATCCGCCGGTTCTGCCGCTTAGCTGGTGACGGAACCGCCATTGAGGTTGATTGTCTGGCCTGTCATCCAACTGGACTCTTTGCTGGCAAGGTAGACACAGAAAGCACCGATATCGGCAGGGCAGCCCAAGCGTTTCACCGGGATCGCGCGGGCCAGATGCTCCGTGTAGTCCCCGCCCTCGGTGTTGTCCATCAAGCCGATTGCCACGCTGTTTGCAGTGACCCCGAACTTGGCGTTCTCCAACGCCAACGACCGCATGAAGCCAAGACCACCGCCCTTGCCCGCTGAGTAGGGCGCCACGCCGATGCCGACGCCAGAGGATCCAGCCCCCGATGAGATGGTGATGATGCGTCCCCAGCCGGTGTCGACCATTGGGTTGATCACGGCGTGTACGCAGTTCAGCACACCTCGAAGGTTGACCTCAATGGGGCTGTCCCATTCGGCTGGGTCCATCTCCTTGAAGGGCTTGGGCCGCATCTGTTCAGCGCCACCGTTGCCGGCGTTGTTGACGAGAATGTTGATGGGCGGGTGTTTGGCGAGTTCGGCTTGGATGGCGTCGAGATCGGTCACATCGAACGCTGCTGGTTCAGCCGATCCTCCCGCAGCGGCGACTTGATCGGCAACCGCAGCCGCTCGTTCGGGGAGAAGGTCGTTGACCAGAACATGTGCCCCCTGGGTTGCCAGAGCCGAGGCGATGCCCGCCCCCACGTTCTGCCCCGCCCCGGTGACCAACGCCGTCTTGTCGGATAGATCAAACATCCACCGGACGCTAACCCACGCAAGCCTGCTTGCTCCTAGCCCGCTTACTAAAATCGCCTGCGCGGCTCCGGCTACGCCCGGCGACAGCAGAGCGCCCGGCAACAACACCGCGAAACCGCTTGTGCGGCTCCGGTTACGCCCGGCGACAGCAAAGCGCCCGGCGACAACACCGCCTAGCGGCAACACCGCGTAGCCTGAGGTGTGTGAACGAGAGGCCCACCGGTTCGACCAGTAACTCGGGTACCGACTTCATCCGGGAGATGATCAAGAGGGACGCCGCCGACGGACCCTACGAAGGACGCGTCCAGACCCGCTTCCCGCCCGAACCCAACGGGTTCCTGCACATCGGGCACGCCAAATCGATCTCCCTCAACTTCGGTGTCGCCGAAGAATTCGACGGGGTGTGCCGTCTGCGTTTCGACGACACCAACCCGGAGACCGAGGACGCCAGCTACATCGACGCGATCCGTGAGGACGTGGCCTGGCTTGGATTCGACCCCGGCGAACCCGCCTACGCATCGGACTATTTCGCGGACCTCTTCAACTGGGCCGAACAACTCATCGACGACGGACTCGCCTACGTCGACGACCAGGACGCCGAGACGATCTCAGCCAACCGGGGCGGGTTCACCACACCAGGCATCGACAGCCCCAACCGCGACCGTTCAGCGCTGGAGAACCGAGAGCTCTTCGTCTGGATGCGTCTCGGCGAGTACGCCGACGGCGATAAGGTGCTGCGAGCCAAGATCGACATGGCTCACGACAACATGGCCATGCGGGACCCGGTCATGTACCGCATCCGCAACGCACACCACGTCCGCACCGGCTACGGTTGGAACATCTATCCGACCTATGACTGGGCGCACGGGCAGAGCGATGCGGTTGAAGGAACGACGCATTCGCTGTGCACGCTCGAGTTCGACACGCATCGGCCGTTGTACGACTGGTTCATTGAACACCTCGGTCTTGGCAACGACCGTCCCCGCCAAACCGAGTTCGCCCGTCTCAACCTCACCCACACAGTGTTGTCGAAACGCAAACTGTTGGAACTGGTTCGCGACGGTCATGTCGATGGCTGGGACGATCCCCGCATGCCCACGCTGCGGGGCTTGCGCAGGCGTGGCTACCCGCCTGAAGCCATCCGTGCGTTCTGCTCGCACATTGGTGTAGCCCGTGTCAACGGCACGCACGAGATCGAACTGCTCGAGTCGTTCGTGCGAACCCATCACAACCGACACGCCCTGCGGCGGATGGCCGTGCTCGATCCGGTCGAGTTGGTGATCGACAACTGGCCAGAGGGCTTGATCGATCAGCGTCCGGCTGTCAACAATCCCGAAGACGAATCGGCCGGTGCCCGCATGGTGCCGTTCAGCGGCAGGTTATGGATCGAGCGGGGTGATTTCATGGTCGACCCGCCCAAGAAGTTTTTCAGGTTGGCGCCGGGCCGCGAGGTACGACTGCGTGCGGGATACCTCATCACCTGCACCGATGTTGAGACCGCCGCCGACGGTGAGGTGGTGCGCATTCACTGCAGCTACGACCCTGAAACCGCTGGTGGGCAGGCCCCCGATGGCCGCAAGGTGAAAGCCACGATCCACTGGGTGTCGGCTGATCACGCGCTCGACGGCACGGTCATGCTCTATGACCGGCTCTTCACCGACCCCTTTCCTGGTGCCGAAGGTGCCGACCCACTCGCTTCGCTAAACCCCGCCTCGCGTGAGTTGCGCACCGGCTGCAAACTCGAACCTGCCCTCGCAGACACCCCAGCAGGTCAAGTGGTGCAGTTCGAACGCCTCGGTTATTTCGCGCACGACCAGCAAGACCCGCTGACCTTCCACCGCACCGTCGGTCTCCGCGACGAATGGGCCGCGATCCAACGCCGTCAATCCCAATAGCACTGAACAACCGATGCCGGTCTTAGAGGGATGCGAGCCTTAGAGGGCTGCGAGATTGCGCAGGTAGGGCCAGGCGATTTCTGGGGAGATACCGCCGCACAGCGGTTGTAGGGAGAGAATGCCGTATTGGTCGCGGAGTTGGCGGGCATCGTCGATGGTGACGATCCTGTAGGCACCATTTTGGGCTCGGAGTTCAGCGACTGTAGTTGCGCTCGACAACGAAGCGGGCAAGTAGCCGTCGTTGGCGCCGTGATGCTCAGAAAACATGGCCGTCATCGCCCCGTTGGCTTCGCCCCATTCACACATCTCCAGCGAGGTGCGGTAGAGCTCGCCCATCGTGGCGTCGGATTGAGGACCGAGGCGAAAATCGAATCGAAGAATAAACATGGTGCTCAGCTTTCCCCGTCGTAGCGGCCGAGTCGAAATCAGCCCAAGATTTCCCGCAGGACTGCAAGATCAGCGACCGCGGCCGCAAACAGCTTCTCTGGTTCGTTATCGAGTTCGCGGAGGGTTCCGTCAACGAATTCGAGGCTCCAGGTGCCGTCGAAACCGAGGTCGTTGAGAAGGCTGACGGTCTTGGTGAACTCGTCGCGAATCTCAGCCAACGGTGGCGCCTTCAGGTTGAGGTGGTTGATGTGCACGTGACAGATGCGCTCGCCGTATGCATCGAAGCGCGCTCGGAGCAGATCGTGGCTGTCGTGGGTGTGAACCAACGCACCCACCGCCTCAGGGGGTCCGCCGGCGGCCAACACTTTGGCTGTGACTGAGGGATCATCCATGGCCGAACCGTCGTGGCATTCGCACACGGTTTGGACGCCCGGCAACTCGCTGACCCAACGGGCGAGCCGCTCGCCGTAAGTGTCGAGAGAGGCTTCGTCACGGTCCGCCCCGGTGTTCCACTTGATCTTTCCGGCCCCAGACAGGCGGGTCATTTCGGCGGCTCGCTGACGTTCCGTGTCGGATTCATCGTCGAAACTGACGTAGGTGTTGTACACGGCTACCCCGAGATCGTGCCCAAAGATCACTTCCAACTCGGCTGGGTCAGCTTCGGTGGCGTGAGCTTCCCATAGTTCAATACCATCGAACCCGGCGTCACGGATTCGGTCGAGCCATTGACTGGCTGCGATCGTGGCCCAGCGGTCTTGAGTGATCCCAAACCAGCGGTTCGGTTCCAACGCGATTGTGGCGATATATACCTGAGCCATCGCTTCAGTGCCCGACGTCAGCCCCCGCCAGCTCGGGTATGGCCGCGAACAGGGCCGAGCGAGGTTTCGACGAGGGGATCGTTGATGAAAGTTGGCATGTGCTTGGCGCGCCCGGAGAGAGTCGAACTCCCGACCTTCTGATCCGTAGTCAGACGCTCTATCCAGCTGAGCTACGGGCGCAACAGCGGTTCAGTGTACGCCAACTTCGCGGAGGCCCGACAACCTTTAGTCAGGTCGGCGTCCCAGTCATTTCCGCTGGCTCAAGAACCACGACTGGAATCTCTCGATCAGTCTTCGACTCATAGGCGGCGTAATGCTTGAACTCTGAGATAGCCGCATGCCAGATCTCCGCTCGCTCGTCCCCCGAGGTGATGCGAGCGGTCATCTGCTTGGTGCCATCTGCAGTACGAACGGTGACCGATGGGTTGTCGCGCAGGTTCAGGAACCATGCGGGATGGTTGTCGTTCCCACCAGCAGAGGCGATCAGCGCCATCCGGTCGCCGTCCTGCCACGGCGCCGTCAGCAAGACAGAGCGGGGTAGACCGCTCTTGTGTCCGATGGTGGTGAGCTCAAGGACCGGCATCTTGGCCCCGGTCCAACCGATCTTCCCGCGGCTTATGGCTATCGCTGAACCGTGAAGTCGATTCAGAGCTTTGAAGGCAAAATCGGAAGGCATGACAAGGGTCTTTCGGTTGGAGGGATCTTAGTTGATGATTTGCGGTTACGGTCGGGTTGTGTCCAACGCTGACAACTCATCTGCGGCGGGGCTTGGTGTCCCGTCTGGAGCACTAACGAGTACAGGGTTCAGGTACGCAGACACCGGGGGTGACGGACCCGTAGTGGTGTTGCTTCATGGGGTGTTGATGAGTGGCAGCTTGTGGGACGAGGTCGTTGATGGCCTGCGAGACCGGTACCGCTGCATTGTCTTGGAACTGCCGTTCGGAGCGCATCGCACACCGATGCCCGAAGATGCTGCCCTTGACCTGGAATCGATCGTGACCATGATCGCCAGAACCCTTGTGGAGCTTGACCTGCACGACGTCACGTTGGTGTGCAACGACTGGGGCGGTGCGCAACTCGTTGTCAGTCCCGGCGGGTCTGATCGCGTGGCACGGCTCGTGCTGGTCTCTTGCGAGGCGTTCGACAACTATCCGCCAGGTCTGCCCGGTCGACTGCTGTGTCTCAACGCAGCAATACCAGGCGGGACTTTCATGACTGCGCAGATGTTGCGACCTCGATGGCTTCGGCATCTCCCGCTGACGTTCGGTGGCCTGTCCAAAAAACGGGTACCGAACGACATGTTCATGAGCTGGCTCGACCCGTTGCTTCACAACAGCGAAGTTCGCCGCGACCTGAGTAAGTACCTTCGATCCGTGCCCAAAAAGCAGCAGTTACTTGAGTGGGCTGAGCAGCAGCGGTCATTCCGTGGGCCGGTTCTCATCGTTTGGGCACGCGAGGACAAGTTGATGCCGCCCGCTCACGCTGAACGACTAGCGGAGCATTTTGATGACTCGCGGTTGGTTTGGGTTGACGACAGCCGCACGCTGATCCCAATCGACCAACCAGCTGTCCTCACAACCCACCTCCGAACGTTCCTAGCCCAACAGACATGCTGACAAACGCCCCTATCCCGGAAGCGGCGCTCAAACGCGGTGAGTGTCGAGGGTGGATCCGAGCAGTTTGATGTCGTCCGGGTCGCTGGTGACGACCGTTGCTCCAAGTCGGTGAGCGCATACGGCTACATGCCCGTCGACAACGTCAGATGTCTCGGTCGCAGCTAGCAGAAGACCGACACTTCTGGCTTCGGCGTGGTCCATCGAAACCACATCGGTGTTAGGCATCCTCAGCAGAGCCCCAAGGCGGGCTTGGCGGCTGGGATTACGCCACGCCTGAGCTATGCATGCCGCAGGAACGGTCAAAGTTTCTTTGGTTCGTCTTGCTTCGGAAACCAGATTTGCAACGAAGCGGTCTCCGCGCTCCAAGGCGATCAGAGCGCCGGTGTCCAACACGACACGGTTCATGTTGCGGCATCACCGGTCAACAGACGACGAGCTTCCGCCCTCTCCTCGTCGGTTGGTGGTCCGCCCGTGGCCTCCAGCATCTCAGCGAGCATCGTGTCGAATGAAGCTTCGGCTACGAGTTGACTGGCGACGGCGTGTTCGACGTATGCCGAGACACTTCGCGCCTCGCCCGCCTCAACTGCCGACTTGACGCGCGCCAGCACATCGGCGTCGATGGTGACTGCGATCTTGGCCTTCGGAAGGGTCATACCAATTATCCTACCTCTATGAATCGAATTGCTGCAAGGTCAATCCCCATGGCCCATACCGTAGTTCACTCGCCGTGACTCTCAACCATGATACTATGAAAATCTATGAAAATAGGTAAAAAGTTCATCAGTGCTGGTTGTCGATGTGCACGGTGATACACCGGGTGTTACACTCAAGCGCGTGCCAACGTCTCGACCTCGTCATCCAGTGACCGAAACGGACGACATCGCTGCGGTTCTTGACGAAGCGTCGCGGCGATGGTCAGGCACGCCCCGAGCCAAGCTCATTCGCCTCGTATTGCTGGATTGGGCTAGTGGAGGTCGTTCGCCGTCGGCGCGTGCTCAAGCGCGTGAGGATTTAGCGGGTTCGCTTCCTGGTTCTTCGCACTTGTATCAACGTGCTGCAGACTGGCCCGAGTGATTGTTGCCGACACAAGCTGGGTTGTGGCGTTGCGTGACCCGAGTGATCGCCACCACCGTCGAGCGGTAGCTGTCAACTACGAGATCGGAAGCGAGAATTCGCTTCTGCACCCGGTGACCCTAGCTGAGTGCCTCGTTGCGCCAGCCCGACTAGGGGTCCTTGATGAAGCTTCCGCACGACTGCAAGCGGCATTCGACATCGACATCGTCGATCCCGGAGCTCCCTTACGATGGGCGAAGCTACGAGCCGAGACCCGGCTGCGGCTTCCTGACGTCATCGTGCTTGACACCGCCTTGAACCGACATGCCCGAGCTGTTGCCACATTTGACGAGCAACTGCAGACCTGCACAGCCGATTACGGTCTTGATGTCCTGGGAACTTGATCATCTCAAGTCCTCGTCTCCACCAGTTCGGTGTCGTCGCCAGCTTGTTTGGGGTAGCGGTTCACCGCCTACGATCCCACCAGCAACTGTCAGGTTGTCGGCTCGTAGGTTTTGCCCTTACGGTGCTGGGCGGTCAGGGGCCGCGTCGTGGTTGTCGGGTGAACAATCATTGGACGGTTGCTGCCACAGTGCCAGACACCCCCCAGTTAGGGGCCGTTTGGTGGGTTGTTGGGGTTGATGATTTTGTAGCCGGTTTTGGTTTTGATGACGATGTAGCCGCGGTCGTGGATGTTGTGATGACAATTGGGGCAGGCTAGGCACATTGTGTCGATGTCTGTGAGTCCGCCTTGTTCCCAGGGCACGATGTGATGGATTTCGCAGCGTTCAGGACCGGCGGCGCAGTCTTTGCCTCTGCAGTGGCGGTCGCGGGCGATGATGGCTTTGACTTGAGCTTCGGTTGCGTGTCGATGGGTGCGTCCCACCCAAATCGGTTGACCTTCACCGTCAAAGACCACTCCGGTGATAGCAGCGGTGCACATTAAACGTTCGAGCACGGTCTGCGGCAGCGCTTCACCACCGACGATCTCAGCGACACCTGTCGGGTTGTCGGCTCGTAGCCGTTCAATATCAGCTACTGCGATGAGTTGCATCCGCGTACTACCGGGTCCGCGGCGTGCCGGGTCGGTCACCAACGCCACGAACGCGTCGGCCAAGCGTTGTGGTCGTGTGCGCACATCATCGGGAGAACCTTCGCGTCCGCCGTCGTCTCTCCACAACCGGTCGTATTCAACATTGATTGCTTTGACCACTTGTTGATAGCTGGTCGGGTCGAGTTCTGCTAACAGCACACCCATGCCTTCTTCGTTGATCCAATGCTTCAACAACCGGCGTTGACGCCTCACTTCGTGTGCATCAGCACCGTCGTCGGGTTGGTTGCGGTTCACCCACCGCCGCGACTGCTCAGCAAACACATCAACAGACGATGTCTCAGCAAGCTTCGACAACTCGTCGTCGACTTGCCCTGCAGAGGTCTTCGCGGCCGCAGCGACCGCGACCGCGGCGTGCTCTGCGGTGATCGCGCCGCCAGCCAACGATTCGGCCAGTTTCGGCATCTCAACCAACCCATCAGCAGTCTTCGCGACCGAGTTTGCCGCACGAGTCGACATACGCCCCGCCTCGCGCAGCACGGTCTTGGAGTTAACCCCGCCGTCATCAAGCGCCTCGATCTCGGTTGCGCAGCG
This sequence comes from Acidimicrobiales bacterium, assembly GCA_047516945.1. GTDB lineage: Bacteria > Actinomycetota > Acidimicrobiia > Acidimicrobiales > Aldehydirespiratoraceae > VXYK01. The sequence continues at coordinate 4,537 of JAKZTU010000151.1, read as the reverse complement.
AGTCTGCAACGCAGACAACGCAGCCACAACCCGTCCAGCACCCGACACCACAGCTTCCAACACGCCACGGCAAAGCCCAGAAGTCGTCACCTGCCGGGCCTGTTGGATCATCGAATCGAACATGACCACAACCTACTCAAAGGGTGTGACACTGCATGAAATAGACCACACACAACAGACATCCTCCGCCACATCCCAAGCCCACACCCACCCAACGCCAAATCTGTGCCGGTACAGGAGAAGACCTGCCGTACCACGAACTGTCGCCCTCAACGGTGAAGCTCAGGCTAACCCTGCGCGATCCCGATGACAGGTGAGATTCCGAAGTCCGCACAGAGGCTCTGAAGGCTTTTCCGTGGGTACCTCAAGACCTGTAGCTCTGGAATGCGGAGTTACGATGACCGCCAAGGACCCAAGCGGTGCAATCACATGGACCTCGCAATTGACGGCTTGATATTCGACCTGGACAACACTCTTTTCGACTTTGAGAGCGCCTTCGCCGGAGTCGCCAAACACTTCTACGAACAGCACCTTGAGACAACGACATCAGTCGCACGCGCTGATGCCGTGGCGATGATGACTCGCTGGGACCACGACCTACACGCCACCACGCAATACGTACCCAACTTGAAGGAACGGCGATTCGCTCGTTGGTTGAGCGAATGGCCCGATACTGGCCTGGACATCGCAGCGTTGAACGGATGGTACGACGATGCGATGGACCAGCAGATGCAACCTGACCCGGAGGTCAACAGTTTCCTTGCCTACCTCAACCAACGAGCGGTGCCGTGGGGCATCGTCACCAACGGGCCGAGCGGGATGCAACGCCACAAATGCCAAGCATTGGGCCTAGACCAGATAGCGCCATTCATCGTCATCTCAGAAGAGGTCGGCTACGCCAAACCCGACCACAGGATCTTCCGTGATGCCCTCGGTGCGACCGGACTTTATAGCCCTGAGCAGGTGATGTTCGTCGGCGACAGCCCTGTAACCGACATAGACGGAGCCAAACGCTTCGGAATGAGAACCTCATGGGTTCGGCGAGCCCGGCAGTTCCCCTCCGAATTGCCACCACCCGATCACACGATCGATTCCGTGACCGAAATACGTCACCTGATCGAGACCGAGCCAAATCCAGGAGCAGCGGCGGAAGAGCCGACAATCCCCGCCCGCTAGACACACGGTTGACCATCGTGTCACCTCGTCGATCACGGACGGTTCGTAGTAGAGAGGCGATGCCCTCAATCGGTAATGCGGAAGTGGCTGATTTGAATGTCGTCAACGCCGTAGTCCGCGAAGTTGTCGTCGGCCCGTCCCTTGATGAACTCGCGCCAGCTGAACCGGCGGTAGTGAGGTTGTCCGGTAAGCAACACATCGATCGGCGCGATCATGCAATCACGGGGAGGGTTCGAAAAGAACGGGATGCTGTAGCGGGACCTCTCGGTCATGGGAACGACCCGATGAACCGCCGCCTTGTAACGGTCATTGGTCCACACCTGCATAGTGTCGGCCAGGTTCACGACAATGGTCCCGGGCCGGGGTTCAATATCGATCCAGCCGTGCTTGACCGATTCTGCTTGGAGTCCGCCAGTGTCGTCTTGCAGCAGCAGGGTTAGAACCCCTGGATCGGTGTGATAGCCGAGAGCAGTTTCGCCAAGTGGGTTCAAGCCTTCGCGCTCCGTCTCCGGGACAGGATCCCCGACCGGGTAGTAGTTGAGACGCACGGTACTGGTGGAACGCATGCTCGTGTGGCTCTGCGCCACCTCCTGGGGCAGACCCAAAGTGTGATGCAGCAAGTCGAGCGTCCTCGACGCGAGCGCAGCGAAAGCATCGAAGAATTGCTCCATCGTCTCGCGGAAACCGTCGACCCCTTGGGGCCAACAGTTCGGGTTGTGCTCGGGGGGAATCTCAGGATCGATGAAGTCGAACACCTCCTTGTGGTCTCGTTTGCGCTTGGTGAGTTCACGGTCAAACCAACCGAGCATCGAGTCGGGATTCCGGCGAATCGACTCCTTCACTTCTGGCGGTGAATCAAAGAACTGGCGTGTGGCACGCCAGGCCTGGTCGATCAGGTCGTCGAGGCCGTGGCCTTCGAGGAGAAAGAAGCCATGATCGGCGCACGCAGCCTCAAGCGCCTCAAGCGACGCCGCTGACGGCTCAGCAATGTCAATAGTCGGAACCAGATCCATCTCCAATGAAGCTAGCCAGATTATTCGAGGGCAGGATCTTCGCAGAAGCTGGGAGCGCGCTGTGGGTTGAATATGCGGGGGCGTTGGATGAATCCTGTGCCCGGGCGTTCGGTATGGAGGTAGGCGTCGATGGCGTCGGCGGTGGCAGTGGCGGCTACCTGGATGTATTCGTCGGTGGTGAACAGCGCGGCTTCTGAGGGGTTGGACAGGTAGCCGTACTCGACTAGGGCAGTGGGGACCGCCGGTCGGACGATCATTCCGTAAGCGTCGCTACCTCTTGACGACAGGACCCGAAGCACCCCTGCACTGGCCGATCGGCTCCAGGTGATGTTGTCGAAAGTAGCGAGCGCAGCGGTGATCTCTTCGTACAACAGCCCACCGAGACGAGCGGAATCGACACGAGCGAGGTCGCGCGAAGCAGACTGTATAAACACCTCGCTACCAGGGACGCTGCTCCTTGCCCAATTGGGTGCGTTGTGGTGGATCGAAACCAGTGCTTCGACTCCCAGATCGTCGGCGAGAAGGGAGCGGACCGACAGCAACGTCCCATAGTCGCCGGTGCGGGTGCTGACCGCGGAGATGCCGCGGCTGGTCAGTTCGTCGATGACGGCGCGGCCGAGTGTGAGGTTCAAGTCGCGTTCAATCAGACCATTGGGCCCTACTGCGCCGGTATCCACCGGTCCGCCGTGGCCTGGATCGATTACCACACGAGCACCGTTGATCAGCACACCTTTGGAAACTTCGGCGGTGTTTCCGCAAGGTGTCCTCACCAAGTAGCCCGAATCAGTACGTCCGAGAACGGCGACCGGGATACCCAGCGGCGTCACCAAACCGGCCGGAAGATCGCCTTGGGGAATCTGGTGGTCTGGGACCGTGACTATGGGTTGGGGCACGGTGGTTTGAGGCAGGGCTGTGGTTGGTGTGGTGGTGGTTTGGGCTGTTGTTGTGGTGGTGGTGGTTTGGGGTGTGACGGTGGTTTGGGGTGTGGTGGTGGTGGGTGTTGTTGTGGTGGTGTCGTCGACTGTGGTTTCGGGTGCTGCTGTGGTGGTGGGTGTTGTTGTTGTGGTGTCGTCGACGGTGGTTTGGGGTGCTGTCGTTGTGGTGTCGTGACCGAGTTCATCGCCACCTCCTTCAGAGGTGCATGCAACAGCAACAACGGTTAGTACGACTCCGAGAAGCAGGGCTCGATGGCTATGTTTCACCGAAGCGGAGCCTAACCCCGAGGGCGTCCAAGTCGGGTGTGAAGGAGCTTCCCCGATTGCGCAGCCGGTCGGGTTGGGACCAACTGCTGGAGGTAAGGTGCAAACCGCTCGGGAAGGAGCGAATTATGCCCCGCCCTCGTTTCATCGTTGGTTTCATCGGCGCAACGCTCACGGTCGCTTTGCTAGCCGGTGGATGCAGTGACGACGCTCCCCTAAGAGGATCCGGCACAACTCCTTCCTCTCCGGCGATCTCAAGCGGCGTCGGCCATTCATGTGCTATCACAACCGATGGCACTGCAACTTGTTGGGGTGCCAACGCGTGGGGCCAGGCGGATGCGCCCGAAGGCCAGTTCAGCGCCATCGCCGCGGGCAATATCAGCTCGTGTGCCATTACAACCGCTGGTGCTGCAACTTGTTGGGGGGACGAGGGGTTTAGTCAGTTGGATGCGCCCGAAGGTCAGTTCAGCGCCATCTCTGCGGGCGGGGGCCATTCGTGTGCCATTCGGGTCGACGGCACCATAACTTGTTGGGGCTCCAACTCGCACGGACAGTCGGAGGCGCCCTGAGGCTATGGCGCGGACTTCGCGATTTGCTCCGACCTCTGACTTTGGGCTGTCTTGTTGAGCGGAAGTCGAAATTGCCGTCAAGCTGAGGCCCTGCTCAGAATCCGACGAGGCGTTGGGCGTAGTACTGCCGACGACGTAGGATCTCTGAGCGCTCCTCGGGGGTGACCCTCCGAGTCGACTTCGGCACGTGCTTGTCGATGTCGTCGAACGGCACTAGGCGCATCTCCGGCTCAGGCCAGGCATCGGTGAGCAGCCACCGCCCGTTGAGCGGTCCCCATGTGTATCCGGCGGTGTCGAGCCAGTTGTAGATCCCGGGGTCCCGGTGGGAGATGACGCAGCGGAAGACGCCGTCGTCGTCCACCTCGGCTTGGTGCCCGTTGAGCGATGTTTGACGTCGCCACCAATCAAGCGACTCCCAGAACCAGCTGGCGACCTGGAACCCCCAGTAGTGGCAATCGGGCGGGGCGACTTCGAGGATCACTGCCTCGTCGGGTTGGCACTGGAAGTTGCCCATGCCGTACGACAAGCCTCGGTGCCCTCCCCACTCGCTTAATCCGGGATCGAGGAACGGAGACGAGTT
>JAKZTU010000150.1:0-3711 GCA_047516945.1 Acidimicrobiales bacterium | reverse complement strand
GGTGCAACGGTACGGCAGCCAAGAAATCTCACAGTTCCGTGGGGCCGAGATGATTGCTGAGAAGTGGGATATCTCACGGGCCGAAATGGAAGAGTTCGCATTCCAAAGCCATGAACGGGCGATTCAGGCGATTGACGAGGGTCGTTTCGATGCCGAGATTGTGCCGCTGGGGGATTGTGTCACCGATGAGGGCCCTCGTCGCGGCAGCAGCATCGAGAAAATGGCTCAGCTTCAGCCGCTTGTGGAAGGCGGACGGCTGACCGCAGCAGTGTCCAGCCAGATCAGCGATGCGTCGGCCTCGCTATTGATCGCCTCGCAGCAGGCTGTGGAGGATCACAACCTGACTCCCCGAGCTCGAATTCACCACATGAGCGTGCGCGGCGACGACCCGGTTTTCATGCTCACTGGACCTATCCCCGCAACCGCCCATGCCCTGGAGAAAACCGGCATGTCGATCTCGGACATAGATCTCTTTGAATGCAACGAGGCGTTCGCATGCGTGCCGATGGCTTGGATGGCAGAACACGACATTCCCCACGAGCGGGTCAACGTCAATGGCGGTGCCATTGCGCTCGGCCATCCACTTGGCGCCACCGGAGCAAAGCTCATGACCACCTTGTTGCACGAACTCGAACGCACAGGCGGCCGCTACGGACTTCAGACAATGTGCGAAGGCGGAGGCCAAGCCAACGTGACGATTATCGAACGGCTCTGACCAATCTGAACAAGGGGGACCAAGATGCTCTTTGAACCCCTCGCGGTGGGATCGGTGTCGCTGCGGCTGTACCCGCACGATGTCACAGCCTGCGAGCAACTCGATCTGATCCGCAGCCAGGCAGAGTCGGCCGTTTCAGCTGGATACGACGGAGTAATGGTGAGTGAGCACCACGCCAACTTCCCGGGCTACCTCCCGAACCCGATTCAACTTGCGGGGTTCTTGCTTGGGTCGATGTCGCATGGCTGGGCGGCACCTTGCCCGTTGCTGTTGCCTATGCGGCCTTATGCGCTGGTAGCAGAGGACTTGGCATGGCTCGACGCGGCATATCCAGGTCGAGTTGGTGCCGGCTTTGCAGCGGGCGCACTTCCCGTTGACTTTGAACTTGCCGAGGTGCCCTTCAGCGAAATCATCGAGCGATTCAAACAAGCTCTGCCGAAGGTCGTGAATGCTCTTCGCGGCCAAGACCCGTCGCCGTTGGGCACTGACAGGGCTATAGCGCGCACCGCCGACAGTCCGCTGCCGATGGTGGTTGGCGCGCAGAGTCCCGCGGCAGTGCGCCGCGCCGCGGCTCTCAATCTCGGAGTTCTCTACGACAGCTTGCAGACCGCTGCGGTTACGGCCCGGCTCGGTGAGGTCTACCGCGAAGCCAACGGTGCCGGTCCGCGGATCGCCATCCGACGGGTCTGGATTGGCGATCCTCCAATCGAGCAGATGGCCGAGCAGATGGCGCATTATCGCAGCTATGCACCGGGTCGTGCGATGAAGAACTGGGACGGCGATCAATTGATCGCCGCGGCTAGCGGTGTTGAGGCAGCCAACAAGCTCGCCGACTTCTTAGCCGCAGCCGATTGCGACACCGTCAACGTACGAATCCATGTGAGCGGACTCGAACCGGCGATGGTTGACGAGCAACTCCGGTGCCACGCCGAAGAGTTCCTTCCCAGGCTCCGCCAACGAATGAAGCAGCTACCCAGCCGCCGTTAGCTGGTTGGTCTAAGCGAGAGCGGTTGATCTAAACGAGAGCGGTTGACCTAAACCAGAGCGTTGTCGACCCGGGTCGTGGCGATTTCTTCGTCAACATCAAGGGCAAACGCGAGTTCCGAAATGAGCACCGTGCGAGCCTTGGTATAGAGCGACTTCTCACCAGCGGACAGCCCCTTGGCGTGATCGCGCAGCGCAAGGTTACGGACTACCTCGGCGACCTGGTAGACGTCGCCAGACTTCAGCTTCTCTTGGTGATTCTTGAACCGCCGTGACCAGTTGGCCGGCTCTCGCACGTCGCGCTTGGACAGCACCTCGAATAGATCTTCGACATCTTCGGTCGAAATCGGCCAACGCATACCGACCTGTTCGACCTTGTCGACGGGTACAGAAAGAACCAGATCGCCGTGCGCCATGCGAAGCACGAGGTAGTCCCTCTCCTCGCCGAAAGCGGTGCGTTTCTCCTTCTTCTCGATAACGGCTGCGCCATGGTGCGGGTACACGACGCGGTCGCCAGGTTTGTAGCTCACAAAAGTCCTCGAAGGTAGCGAAACACCGTGCTCAAGGATGCCAGAACTACCGCTATTCGCAACGCTCTTCGCCTGGTTTCCTCACCGTCGTTTATGGCCATCGCCTGATCCACTCCCCGGGAGGAGCCAAGGCTTCATCGATGCAGGCCATCAGTGAAGGCTCCAGAAGGTCACGGAGATCGTCGATAATGGTGTCTCTGTCGGGTAGGTCTGCAAGACACCATCGGGCAAAGGACCCGTCGTCGAGCCACCCGGCGATCGCCGGATCCATCCCGGGCCAGCGCGTGGTGGCACTGGAGGCGCGATGGCGGAAGGCGTCCCAGCCCAAGGGGAGCCTCAATCGCCTATTGCGCAAGCGCCACGGTTCAATCGTGTCGTCTGTGAGGGGATGAAGCACCGATATCGATGCCCAGGTGAGCGATTCCTCGGGCCCCGCGCGCAGCACGGCGCTGATGATCCCGTCAAGCCAGAACACATCCAATACATCGGATGGAGGGGTCGACTCAACTGGTGTGGCCATGCCCAATACTCGTCGCCCGACATCGACTGCTGGACCGAGTTCTGCCTCAATCGTCAACGGTTGCTCCTTGCGGGGGTCAACGATCTGTGGAGCCTCCGTCCGGCTGACGACGATGGCAATCCGGGTATCGCTGGGGTCACAGCTGATTAGACGTGCTGGGAGTGGGTAGGCGACGGCCTGTACGGCTGGGCCGCAGCGTACGCCCACGAGGGGACCGTAGGGATTCTGGTCGATGCCGGGTGGCGGGGGAATGGCAATAATCTCATCTGCTAGGGCGGCAACTCCGCAGTCGAGCGAAAGTGCGCGCCGGCCGAGAGTTGTGGTGGATACGGGCTGAGCCATCTTGGTCTCCGATTGATGTCGGTGGTGATGGCGGTCCAAACCCGGATCGCGAAGGAACCCAAATCATGGTCTGGGTGTGTGACACTGCTGAAGTCACAGAACCGGCCGCCTAAGATTCGCCTGAGGACGGGAGTTCAGTTGTCCGATTGTCGCAAGCACGGCGCTACCACGACCTTGAGTGAGGCCCCACACCAGAGCTTTGACATCAAACGGGTTGAGGCTTAGAGGCGCTGCTCATGGCAACTGTCCGCACCGAAGTCTCAGAGATAGTCACCGGACTGGGGCTGTTCGGTTACCGAAACCTGGAGCGCGCGCTCGCCGCTAGACCGCGTTCGATCAACAACGTCACCGATCGAGTGTTCGACCGACTCGATGCCGCCTACGAGACCGGCAAACATTTGGAGATTTTCTCCTCGGCGTACGCCAACGGCGAGATATTCGCGCGCGCCAATGTCGGGTTGCGGGGCCGCGTCCCGTGGTTGGTCGAATGGAAAGGCCCTCACCGCCCTCCCGCGTACGAACAGATTCCGGCTGATCTGCGGGTCGATCACGTGTATCTGATCAGTTGCAAGTACGGCTCGGACATCCTCCACAATGCATCTCCGTGGCATGTCTTTGAC
>JAKZTU010000149.1:0-33620 GCA_047516945.1 Acidimicrobiales bacterium | reverse complement strand
GCGTTCGCAACGAGCAGCGATTGTGGGTCGGCCATGCCGATGTCTTCAGATGCCAGGATCACCAGCCGTCGGGCAATGAACCGGGCGTCCTCCCCCGCTTCGAGCATGCGAGCAAGCCAGTACAGCCCAGAATCGGCATCGCTCCCCCGAATCGACTTGATGAAGGCGCTGATCACGTCGTAGTGCCCGTCACGGCCATAGCGCACCGCCTTGGCGTCAACCGCGGCCTCGGCGTCGGCGAGCACAACATGGATCGGACGACCACGATCGGCTGCCAGCGCGACTGCCACTTCCACACCGGTCAGCGCGTGGCGGCCATCGCCGCCACTGCGGGCGCCAAGATGGGCGATGGCGTCTTCATCAGCAGTCGCCGATTCCATCTGGAGTCCTCGTCCGATGAGTTCTGCGACAGCCGGCTCGTCCAAAGCATGGAGCCGGAACAGAGTCGATCTCGACATGAGCGGCGGGTTGACCTCGAAATGGGGATTCTCTGTAGTCGCCCCGATCAGCACAATCAGCCCTTCTTCGACCGCGGGCAGAAGCGTGTCCTGTTGGGCCTTGTTGAAGCGGTGGACCTCGTCAAGAAACAAAATCGTGCCCATCTGCTGTTCACCGAGCCGCTGACGAGCCCCAGCAATAATCTCACGGACATCCTTGACCGAGGCTGCCACTGCCGAAAGTTCCTCAAAGCGCTTGTTTGTGCTAGTCGCCACCAGACGAGCGAGCGAGGTCTTGCCGGTTCCCGGAGGTCCCCAAAGGATGACAGAGGAGAGACGATCAGTTTCGATCAAGGCTCGCAGCGGACGACCAGGGGCCAAAAGATGCTCTTGGCCGACGACATCATCAAGGTCGCGGGGCCGCAACCGAGCCGCCAGCGGCGAACGACTCTTCAGATGCTCTCGGGCCGCCTCAGAGAACAGGTCACCGCTCACCGCCCTACGCGCAGGCCCAGTTCGCGGAGATGGGCGTTGTCGATCGGAGACGGGGCGTTGGTCAAAGGATCCGCTCCGGACTGGGTTTTGGGGAAGGCGATCACCTCACGGATGTTGGCTTCGCCTGCCAGCAGTGCCGTCAAGCGATCAATACCGAAAGCGAAACCGGCGTGGGGCGGCGCGCCGTAGCCGAAAGCGTCGAGCAGGAAGCCGAACTTTCGCTGCGCCTCATCGGGCTTGATTCCCAAACAGGCGAATACCTGGTTCTGGATGTCCCGGCGATGGATTCGCACACTCCCCGAGCCGAGCTCCCAACCGTTGAGCACCAGGTCATAGGCTTGCGAGCGGACATCCAACAGCGCTTCGCCTCGGTTGCTGAGCAGTTCCAAGTCGTCGGGATGGGGCATGGTGAACGGGTGATGGGCCGGAAGCGGGGAACCGTCGGCACCGAACCCCTTAAAAAGTGGGAAGTCCACCACCCACAGATAATGCAACCCACCTTCGTTGACCGGAGGCCGACCAAGCTCAAGTCGCAACAGCCCCAGCACATGACGAACCAAGCGACGCTCATCAGCGACGAGGAACACCATGTCACCCACGCTCGCCCCCAACGCGGAAATCACTGCGACCGACTCTTCGGCACTCAAGAACTTGGCAACGCCAGCATCAAGGACCGGCGAACCGTCACGCTCAGCGACCTTCATCCAGGCCAGGCCCTTGGCCCCCCAACGCTGGCAGGTCTCAACCAGAGCGTCGATTTGGTTGCGGCTGAGCGCATCGATGCCTCCCGGCATACAGATCCCCTTCACACAGGGAGCCTGGAAGACACGGGCTTGGGTGCCTTTGAAGATGGATGTCAACTCGACGAGTTCCATCCCGAAACGAACATCGGGTTTATCGGAGCCATAACGCTCCATGGCGTCAAGCCAACTAATACGGGGAAAGTCGGTCGGCCGGACGCCCGTTACCGCTTCGGTTGCCTCGGCAATGGCATGGGAGATGAACTCGAAAACATCGTTTTGGTCGACAAAGCTCGCTTCGGCGTCGAGTTGCATGAATTCGAACTGACGGTCAGCACGAAGATCTTCATCGCGCAAGCAACGAGCGATCTGGTAATAGCGATCGATACCGCCAACCATGCAGAGTTGCTTGAAAAGCTGGGGACTCTGCGGAAGCGCATAAAAACTCCCCGGTTCCTTGCGTGACGGAACCACGAAATCGCGCGCACCTTCTGGTGTTGACGCCATCAACATCGGTGTCTCGACCTCAACAAACCCTTGAGATTCCATGCCGCGGCGAATCGCGCTGTTCACTCGAGCACGGATCCGCAAATTGCGCTGCATACGAGCCTTGCGCAGATCGACGTATCGATGACGAAGCCGGATTGTCTCATCGACCTCGGTGCGCTCATCAAGCGGGAACGGTGGTGGCTCAGCGACCGACAGCACCTCGACACTGGAGATCTCGATCTCGACGTCTCCAGTTGCCAGTTCAGGATTCGCGGTGTCTTCGGGACGCCTACGGACCTCGCCCACCATCTGCACCACATATTCGCTGCGAAGATCGTGACTTCCGTCTACAACACACTGGACAACACCACTGTGATCACGCAGATCAATAAACACCAGGTGCTCGCCGTGCTCACGACGACGGTCGACCCATCCGCAAACAGTGACAACACTGCCGATATCAGAGGTGCCGACAAGGCCGCACATGTGAGTGCGCATCGAGGTTGAGAGATCCATCACCGTGTCCGTTTCTCAATCAATTCGTCAATGAGCAATTCCTGCGCGACTCGACGCTGGCTACTGTCGCCCATATCACGCAAAGTGACCTCGCCCGCAGCGAGTTCATCTTCACCGACAATCACCGCGAAGTTTGCACCGGAACGGTCGGCCACCTTCATCTGGGCTTTCATTGATCGCCCTCCGTAACTTCGGTCCGCGGCGATACCGGCTTTGCGCAGAAGGTCACAGACCTTCAGCGCCTCTGTACCTCCAGTGACATCGACCACAAACACTTCAACCGCGCTTTCAGAGATCGCAAAAACCCCCTCCGTGTCACAGGCCAACAGGATCCGGTCTACACCTAGGGCAAAGCCGATCCCGGGTGTGGGAGGGCCGCCGAGATCTTCTACGAGACCGTCGTAACGACCACCACCACCGACCGCGTTCTGCGCGCCCGGCAATCCAACGGCAGCAAACTCGAAGGTGGTGCGGGTGTAGTAGTCGAGGCCCCGCACCAAACGCGGGGAGATTTCATATGCAATTCCAACTGCGTCGAGCCCGGCTCTCACCGCAGCAAAATGCGCGGCAGATTCATCATCTAGGAAATCAACCATCACCGGGGCCCCGGCGATAACAGAGGAGTCCTGTTCACGTTTCGAGTCGAGCACCCGTAGAGGGTTGCGTTCCAAGGTCACAAGCGTTTGAGCCGACAAACGTGATCGGTTCTTGTTCAGATAGTCGCTGAGCGCCTGCTCATAGGCCTGGCGACTGCCAAGATCACCTGGGCTGCCGAGACTGTTGAGAGCCAATTCGACTCGGTGCAAACCCAGCGACTCAAAGAAGCGGGCACCCAAGACGATGACGTCAATATCTGCCTGGGGGTCATCGGTGCCGAGTACCTCCACACCGACCTGCGTGAACTGTCGATAACGACCTGCTTGGGGCTGCTCATAACGAAACTGCGGGCCCTCGTACCACACTTTCCAGGGTGGTGTGGGTCGGTGCTCGGCATAGGCCCGACAGATGCTCGCTGTTAATTCCGGGCGTAGCGCAAGTTGCTGGGGAGGATCTCCCTTGTCGAAGAAATCAAACATCTCTTTGGTGACCACATCGGTGGACTCACCGAGTCTCTTGAAAACTCCAAGATCCTCGAAGATTGGAGAGATGACTTCCCCAAATCCGCTGTGACCAGCATGTAACGCGAACTCGTCGACGAGCGCGCGAAGACGCGTCGAGTCGGGTGCAAGGATGTCGCGGGTGCCTTTGGGGGCACGAAACGTCGGCTCAGCCACAGCAAGTCAGGCTACCCGTACCCAGAGCCCGTTGTTTCTGACTCATGTTGACTGCGCTGACGGGCCGCCGTGGGCGCGCGTCGCTCTGGGAACCACCCGGAATGCGTCGTATACAGCCTCGACCACGAGCAAGGAAGACAGCACCGAGTCGAGTTGGCTCAGATCGGCGAGTTCAAACTCAAACTGCATCTTGGCAATAGCATCATTGCCGGTTTCTGCTTCCACAGCGGTGACATTGAGGCCGTGAGAGGAAAGAACTTTCGACACATCAACCAACAACTCAGCGCGATCAAGAGCGTGAACTTCGATGGTTGTGGCGAAGTGGCCGTCGTGTTCGGCGTCCCACTCAACTTCGATGAGCCGATCAGGCTGACCTTCTTGCAAGGTGGTGGCGTTGAGGCAATCCGTGCGATGAACCGACACGCCGCGGCCTCGGGTCACAAACCCCACGATCTCGTCGGGGGGAATCGGAGAACAACACCGCGAGATGCGGATCATGATGTCGTCGAGACCCTCCACATGCACTCCCGCCGATCCTGGAGCCCGGCGCTTGCCCTCCACTCGCCCACTGACGGTCGTCGGTAGACGTGGCTGTCCTTTTTCGGGGGCATCCTCGCCTCTCATCTCTCGGGCAAGGCGATCCGCGACCGTCCGGGCGGCCACATGCCCTTCCCCAATCGCCGCGAAGAGCAGATCCTCGTCGGAATAGTTCATCTGCTCAGCGACCTCAAGGAATACCTTTTCTTTAAGGATCCGTTGCGCTGGCAAGCCCTCCCGACGCAGTGCCTGGAGTAGATCGTCACGACCTTGCTCAATAGCGTCGGATCGACGCTCCCTGGTGTACCACTGCTTGATTCGGTTGGCGGCACGCCGACTCGCGACAAAGGTCAGCCAATCTCGACTGGGTCCCGCCCCTTCAACTTTAGAGGTGAAGATCTCAACGGAGTCACCGGAGCCGAGTCGAGTATCAAGGGGCATCAGCCGACCATTGATCTTCGAACCGACACAGCTATGTCCAACATCGGTGTGAATCGCGTAGGCAAAATCGACCGGCGTCGCCCCCACTGGCAGTTCGATCACTTTCCCTTTGGGCGTGAATACGTAAACCTCGTCCTGGTCGAGATCGAGCTTCAGGTTGGACATGAACTCTGACGGATCAGAGGTTTCCGATTGCCACTCAACGATGCGGCTCAACCACGCCATCTCACTACCAGGCTCTTCGGTTTTGTAGTCCCAGTGGGCCGCAACGCCGAACTCTGCGCGTTGATGCATCTCTTTGGTGCGAATCTGAACCTCAATCGACTTGCCCTGCGGACCTACCACCGTTGTGTGCAACGACTGGTAGAGGTTGAATTTCGGCATCGCGATGTAGTCCTTGAATCGCCCCTGTACTGGCCGCCAGGTTGCATGTATCGAGCCCAGCGCCGCGTAGCAGTCTCGCACCGAATCGACGATCACCCGGATACCCACAAGATCGAAGATCTCTTCGAAAGTCCGGCCCTTGACCACCATCTTCTCGTAGATCGACCACAAGTGTTTGGGGCGACCATCGATCTCGGCCACAATCCCGAGTTCGGCTAGACGAGCTTGCACATCTCCGAGAACTTGAGCCAAGTACAGGTCCCGCTCTGGAGCTCGCAACGCCAACATCTGGTCGACCTCTGCGTAACGCCGAGGATGAAGAGCCGCGAATGACAGATCCTCAAGTTGCTGTTTCAGATCGGCCATGCCGAGCCGGTGAGCCAGCGGTGCGTAGACATCAAGGGTTTCGCGTGCGATTCGCTCCTGTTTGAACTCGGGCAGCGCCGCCACCGTTCTGAGGTTGTGGAGGCGATCGGCGAGCTTGATGATCAACACCCGCAAATCCGAGGCGATCGCAACAATCATTTTGCGCATGGTCGCAGCCTGTTGCTGCTCTTTGGTGTCGTACTTGACGCGATCGAGCTTGGTTACACCATCGACGATGTCGGCGAGGTCAACACCGAATTCCTCTTCAAGCTGCCGCAAACCAACGGTTGTGTCTTCCACCGCGTCGTGAAGCAGGGCTCCTGCCACCGTTACATCGTCAATACCCTGGTGAGCGACGATGGTCGCAACAGCAACCGGGTGACGAATGTAGGGCTCTCCGGATTTTCGGTTCTGGCCTTCGTGGGCAGCATGAGCCAATTCGAAGGCTCGCTCAATCAAATCCGTGTCCGCTTTAGGGTGATGGGCGCGGTAAACCCTCAGGAGTTCCGTGATCTCCGCAGAACTCGGACGATTAGCCGAACGGCGCCACGGCAAAACTCGAGTAACGGTTACCAACTCAGTCGCCTCCGAACACAACCACGGACTCAACCGTGAAATCACCCAAGAGGCTGCGAGGAGACAAGAACTCCAACTCAATGAGTATCGAAAAACCAGCAACTGTGGCGCCGGTAGCACCGATGAGCGTTGCTGCAGCAAGCGCAGTACCAGCCGTTGCCAGCACATCGTCAACCACCAGCACACGGTCGCCGGGTCCAACTGCGTCGGTGTGCATCTCAATCGTGTCGGGGCCGTACTCCCGGCTGTAGTTCTGCGAGAAGGTCTTCGAGGGCAGCTTTCCCTGCTTGCGGATGGGTACGAACCCGACCGAGAGGCGCTGCGCGATCGCTACGCCGAAGATAAACCCGCGGGACTCAATGCCGGCGACCTTGGTGATCTCTGTGCCTGGCTCTGCTCCGAGCCAAGGAGCCGCCATGGCATCAATAGCCGCCTCAAAGGCGTAGGGATCCGACAGCAAAGGCGTGATGTCCTTGTAGACGATCCCAGGCTCAGGAAAGTCTTCGACGTCACGAATCAGGTCGCGGATGACATCCATACCTGTCACCGTAGCCGCCTCAGCGCTTCTTCTTTTTCTTCCTCGGACGAGGGGGTGTATGGGCCGGACGCACCCGGTCCGCAGTAGTGCGGGTCTTTATTGCACCGAGAGCGGCGTCATCTGCGGCGACCATGCGCGTGCCTTCTTTCCGGCCAGACCGCAGCTGCACCTTGCGGGCAAGCGCAACATGGTGCGCCTCGCGCTCTTTCATCATCGCCACAAGCGACGAAGCCACAACGATCGACGAATACGAGCCCACGATGATGCCGATCAGCAGCGCCAGCGCAAACTCTTGGAGGGTCAACGCGCCAAGGAAGAACGAACCCACGACCAGCATCGAAAGCACCGGCAAGACTGAAGTGATCGAGGTGTTGATTGATCGCATCAGCACCTGGTTGAGGGCCAGATTCATCATCTCGGTGTAGGTGTAGCGCTCGGTCGGACCCAACCTGCGCCCGATCTCGCGAACCTTGTCGTAGACAACAATCGTGTCGTAGAGCGAATAACCCATGATCGTCAAAAAGGCGATCACAGTTGCCGGAGTGACCTCGAACTGGAACAACGAGTAAAGACCGACCGAGATAAGGATGTCGTGCGCGACCGCGACTAGCGCACCCAGCGACATTCTCCACTCAAGCCGTATAGCGATATAGAGGGCAATAATGATGAAGAACCAAACGAGGGCATTGCGGGCTTTTTTGGTTATCTGATCACCCCACGACGGGCCGACAGTAGTGACAGAAACTTCACCGGTGCCCACGTCGGCGAGGACTGCCAGAGCCTGTGTGACTTCCGCGGTACCGCCGGCATCGTCGATGTCGGCGCGCACGCGAATGCTGTCCGTGCCAACCGTTTGGATCTTCCCGGCGGCGGCACCGGTACCAGCAAGAGCATCTCGGGCCTCGGCCACCGTGGTGCCGGGGGCGAGCACTTCCCAAGAAGTACCTCCCTCGAATTCAATACCCAGGTTCAACCCACGGAATGTCAAAGAACCCAGGCTCACCAGCACAAGCACGACCGACCCAATCAGAGCTCGCTTCCAAATTGCCGGAAAGTCGAACTGCTGCTCCCCGCGGTACAGGCGGCCCACGATACTCATGAGTTCACCTGCGAGGTCTTGGCATCAACAAACGGGATGCCGAATCGGTTCGGGTGACTACTCATTGATTCTCGGCGGGCCATTCCTCGAACGACCGGACCCATGAAGAAGTAGGTCGCTATCAGGTCGAGCACCGTGGCCAAGCCGAGGAACAGCGCGAAACCCTTGACCTGACCCACCGTCAAGAAGTACAGCACCACCGCGGCAATCAAGCTGGCCACATCGGCTTTGACAATCGTCGAAAAGGCAATTGGGAAAGCCCGTTCCACCGCCGAACGCACCGTCCGACCAGCGCGAACATCTTCCTTCAAGTGTTCGAAATAGACGACGTTCGAGTCAACCGAAACACCGATCGACACAATCAACCCGGTAACTCCAGCCAGCGTCAGCGCCAACCCCTGCGATTCACCGAGCCAGGAGATCATGGTCCACAGCATCGCTCCCGAAATTGCCAGGCTGGAGATGGCGACCACACCCAAGAACCGGTAGTACACAAGCAGGTACAGCGAGACCAGCGCCAAGCCGATGATTCCGGCGACTATGCCGGCGTCAAGGGCGTCTTCGCCCAGGGTTGACGAGACAATCCGGCTTTCTTGGGGGGTCAATTCGACAGGCAGCGAACCAAACCTCAACACCAATGCCAAGTCTTTGGCGACTTGCTCGGTCATTGCGCCACCAGAGATCACGACCTGGCCGCGGTCAAAATTGGAGATACTAACGGTCGGCGCGCTTTCCACGATCCCGTCGATCTCTACCGCAACTCGACCAACGAACGCCCCCGTATTGGGCGAGGTGCCCGTCGGCGGGCACACCTGTGTGCCTCTGCTGCACTCTGAAGCAAGAGCGTTGAAATCGTCGATCCCAGGCGAACCGGACCTGAAGGAAATATTGACGACCCAGTCCAAAACCTGGAGTCGAGCCGAAGCAGTCTGGAGCACTTCGCCAGTCAAGCGAGCACCGGGATTTTCCTGCTGATCCACGAGCAGCGGCGCGGGACCAAGCAGGTAACGAACACCCAGATCGGCTCGGTCGACCGCCACCATGCATTCATCAGCATCAGCGTCGGGAGTCGGCGCGTCGAATTCCCCAAGCAAACCATCGTCGCCTTCGGTTGGTCCAGGCGAGCATAAAGCGATACTTGCCTCAGCGAAGGGAGCATCAGCGAAAGTCTCCTGCAGCAACGGACGGAAACGAAGCTCCGCGGTCTGGCCTACGAGTTCAATGACACGCTGCGGATCTTCAACACCGGGAATCTGCACCAGGATTGTCGAACCTTGACGACTGATCTCCGGCTCGCGCACACCGAGACCATCGACTCGGTTGCGGATGATGTCCACCGCTTGGCCAAGCACGTCATCAGAGATTTCAGAGCCGTCCTCGTTGGGTTCGGGCTCAAGCACCACCGAGGCTCCACCCTGGAGGTCGAGCCCTAGCAACGGTTCGTTTCCGGACGTGATCGTGTAGACAACACCCGCAAGGGCGATGACTATGATGCCGATCGCGAAAGTGAGTTGCCGACGCATCTACGGGGCGTCAGTTGGAACCGTCGGTGTCATCAGCGGCATCGGAAGCGTCGTCTGCTGAATCGTCGGATTGAGAAACAACTTGGACGATCGACGATTTTTGGACCTTCAGTTCGACCTCTGGTGCCACTTCGAGCCAGATAACGTTGTCGTCAACCTCGGCGACCGCACCGTAGATGCCGGCGTTGGTGAGCACCTCGTCTCCCTCGTTCAGCGAGCCGAGGAGCTGACGATGGGCCTTCATCTTGCGCCGCTGGGGGGCGATCATGAAGAAGTAGAGAAAGCCGACAATTAAGGCGGGAAAGAGAAGCGATTCCATGCGAACATCCGAAAGTCTTGGGCGAACTGACGCAAGGCTATCGCCCCCAAGCGTCATGAACGCGGTACCGAAAGATCTCAAAGTTCCCAGCGCTGATCGCAAGCGACATTTGGTCCATGAATCTAAGCAACCAGGCGAGGTTGTGCAGCGTCAATATCCGGGCCGCGGTGGGTTCCTTGGTCGCCAACAAGTGCCGCAAATAACCGCGGGACCAGCGATTGGCGGGACTCTTCTGCCAGGACCCGTCGAGCGGTTCGTCGCTGTCGGCGAATTCCGCACGGCGCAGATTGTACTTGCCTTCATCGGTGAGGACCGTGCCGTGACGGGCAAGGCGTGTGGGAAGAACGCAGTCAAACATGTCAACGCCCCGCGCCACAGATTCGACGATCCCGATGGGATCCCCGAGGCCCATGAAATAGCGCGGCTGATCGCTCGGCAGCAGACCGATGCAGGCGTCGAGACCTCCCAGCATCTGCTCACGGTCCTCCCCTACCGACAGCCCTCCCACCGCGTAACCGTCGAAATCGACAGCGACGGTCCGTTCAGCGGACTCAACCCGTAACGCTTCGTCAGCTCCACCCTGGACTATCCCGAACTGGCTCTGATGCTGCGCTGCAAACGGATGCTCCAAGAAAGCCCGGCGCCCCCTGCCCGCCCAGAGCGCGGTGCGCTCAACTGCCGAACGCAAGACCTCGTGCTCGGCGACTGCGGAGGGGCACACGTCGAGCGCCATCTGGATGTCCGCCCCGATAAGAGCCTGCACATCGACAGCTTTCTCAGGCGTTAGCCGGTGTTCGGAACCGTCGTACACCGATTTGAAAGTGGCTCCATCGTCGTCTATCCGAGGCTTCAGAGAAAAGATCTGGTAACCGCCCGAGTCCGTCAGAACATGGTTGTTGAAGTCAACGAAACTATGTATCCCGCCCAACTCAGAGATGATCTCAGGACCGGGTCGCAGCATCAGGTGGTAAGTGTTGGCCAAAATCACCTCAGCTCCGAGAGCCTCCAAGTCATCGGATGCCAAATGGCGAACCGCGCCGCGCGTTCCCACCGGCATGAACCGCGGCGTCGTGAATTGTCCCCGGGCCGTTGTGACGACACCCGTTCGGGCTGCTCCGTCACGTGCGGTCTGAACAAAAATTGCCTTCACAGCGCCAGACTACGCACAACGAGCGTGCAACCTCGGCCTCCGCTATGCACCTGCTATTGTCAAACGGTGGTTTTCGCCCATCTACCAATTACGCCTCCAGGGAGAGTCGCTAGGATCAGCGTGGCGTTGCTCGTTGTAGCCGGCGGTCTCGGACTTTTGGCGACGCCTACGCGCGCCGACCACACAATCACAGTAGCTGAAGCGGTGGCTGCCACAGAACTGTCACCCGATGAATTTCTTGCGATCTTCGATCACGCCGAGTTGCCCGGCCTAGGCGAAATCGGTCCGGCACCAGCCATTTCAGGAGATGCTGAATTAGACGCGCGGATCAGGGCTATTGGTGAGCAGCGAGGCTATAAACGCCGTGCGCTACCGAATCGGGCACTAACGCAAGTCGATGGTGGCCTCTTGCAACCCGAAGCGGCTGCGGCTTGGCAAGCGCTTCGAGCGACGGCAAAAGAAGCTGGTCTCACTATCACGCTCACTTCGGCCTATCGCAGCGAGGCACACCAGGCGGCTCTCTACCGGAGAGAAGCTGGAGGCACCTCAGAGGCTGCCATCAACCGAGCACTCCGACTGGTGGCCGTGCCAGGGTACTCAAAACACCACACCGGCTACGCGATCGACATCGCGGACAAAGGCGGTGACCACAATGTTTTTGGCGACACTCGCGCTTATGCCTGGTTGGCTGCTAACAATTTCGCCAATGCTAAAGCCCATGGGTACATACCTAGCTACCCCAGCGGCAGCGAACTGGTAGGACCCAACCCTGAGCCCTGGGAGTTTGTCTGGGTTGGATCCACCAACATCATCTGCGGAGACTTCGTACCGACACCCGAGCACCAGTTTTGTGACACTATCGGTGCTACTTTCGCCGCAGATATTGACTGGCTGTTTGCAGAAGGGATTACAACCGGTTGCAGGCCGAATCGCTACTGCGTAGATGGGGACCTCACGCGCGCGCAAGCCGCAACACTCCTTTGGAGATACTCAGGAACGCCCGAGACCGAAATAAACCATCCTTTCGTTGATGTACTTCCAGATTCATATTATTCTCAAGCGGCACAGTGGATGTTCGCGAAGGGTTTGACAACCGGAACTTCAGCGACGAATTTTGATCCCGGCCGCCTAATATCTCAGGCAGAATTCGTGACTTTCTTTTGGCGCATGGCTTCGCGACCCGAACCCAACACACCGATCCCACCGTTTGTTGATGTTGCACCTTCGAGCTTTGCCGCAAAGGCAGTCAACTGGGCAGCTGAGACCGGTATCAGCACCCTCGTAGCTAACAATTCGGGAGGTGCAGCACAAGACGGTAACTTGCCCCGATTCGAAGCAACGGCAACGATCACGCGTGGGCAAGCAGCAGCATTCATTCATCGTTTCGCCAATTATCAAAATCAATCCAACGTCGCCCAAGATGTGGATGTTTCCGACATCTGAATCAACTTTGTGTAAAACGCCTTGTGTGAAGCCCTTTACAGGATTGACATCAAGTTGCGTTGCTGTATTTCAGTAAGTCATCCGTAGATCGAGCCTGGCGTTAAGGCTAGTTTTTCTGGGGAGACAGGCGGGTCGCCTTGTCGTTCGCAGTCGTGCTCCAAGTCATTGCCAACTATTACGTATATTCGGCAGGCTGCCAGCCCCAGCCATTTCACCGCTCTACCGTAGTGTCTACCGTTGCTACTCGATAATGCAAGTGCGAACCACTCTCCGTCGGGGAGGAACACGAGACCAGCATCAATGACCAGCCAGATTGTCGTCTCGCAGCACCGAGGTAGAAGCCACCCGGACTTGTGCAACACCATTTCAGAGATCGCCGACGGCAGCCGGTCAACGATAGAACTGTCGACATAGGAAAGGTGACGAGGCGTCTGCTTCAGCCAGCTTACGAGACGATCCGTTTCGGCCTTCTCCAACAACTGGTCTTGATGCAAACGCACATAGAACATGGCGAGATCGCTCATGGTCGTACGAGTCGGCCCGAGGCCGAGGTTTGACACGCGCCTCTGCCCGAAATTCCAGTTATAGAGATTCGTATCTTTCAGCCCGGCAGCTTCACGGACCCACCTGTTCACGGTGTCTACGCCTCCGGCCAGGTCGATCACCTCTCCAGCGGCGTAGTTGTCCGACAACACGATAGTTCTGTGGCCTAGCGGGATTACTGCGTCCAGTCCGGCTGCGTCTATCGCCGCTGCTGTCCAAATTGGCTTGACGGCACTCGCTGAAATCACTGGATCTTTGGCCCTCACACCGTAGACCGACCCGTCGGACAAGATCACCGAGATCGTAACGTGAGCCGACTGATCCCAGTCTTGGGCAATTTGTTCAAGTCCGCTCAACTCAGTGGTCAAGCCGCAGAGGCCGGGATCGGCGGTTGAACCAAGCCGGATACCGCAACAAGTCGGGGGATCGGATTCAACCGTTACCTCGGGTTCACCTTGATATCGATAAAGTAACGTGACCGCTTGAGCGCGCGTCAGGGGCAGGTCGGGAGAGAATGTCATAGTCGATGTGCCGGTAGTGATACCAGCGGTCGTCATCCAGGAGACGGGCGCACGTTGCCAAGGTTTGATCACATCAACAAATACGCGGGATACTGCTGTTGGTTCACTGGCTAAGCGATACAAAAACGCTGCTATCTGCCCACGCGTCAGAGTCTCTTCAGGCGAAAAAGTGGTGTCTGAGGTGCCCGTAGTGATCCCGGTTTCGAGCATCCACGAGATTGCATCGTCCTGGTACTCGAATGTCACATCGGTGAACGAATGCGGTGCCGCAAGACGCTGGCCCATCATGTTCCAGAGATAGACCGCAGCCTCACCACGCGACACCGGCGCATCCGGCAAGAAACATGCATCGTCGATACCGGTGATCCCGTTGTCGACTGACCACTGAACAGCCTTCGTATAATTTCGCTGACGACCAACATCGTCGTGCCCAGCGACCGCGCCGGAAGGCGGCACGCTCAACGACCCGACCACCAAACACAACACTAACCCACACCAACGAACCGACCTCCTCCTTTCAACAATCGCTCTTGAACTCAAATTAACCAAGATCCTTCATGGAGAGCGAACCTCACCGGGTTTCAAGCAGGCTGTTTTGTTTGAGTCGTGGCCCGCAAGCCTGAGTGTTGTTGACGATAGTGGCGGTCATAGGCTTCGGCTAGTGGCAGGCCGCTGTTGTGGAGGTGCGGGCACCCACACCTTCAGCGCTACATCGACCCCGAAGTTCTCCCAGTGCACCCGACATCTACAGTTCATCCGCGGCGTTCGCTGAGCATGGCGTCGCCGAAACTCAAAAACCGGTAGTCCTGTGCTAGCGCCTCGGCATAAATGTCTCGCCAACGGGGGCCGACGAAGGCGTCGATCATGCACAGCAAGGTTGACGCCGGGAGATGGAAATTGGTCATCATCACGTCAACCAACGACCAGTCGAAGGGACGTCGAACAAACAGGCTGCTGCGACCCTCGAACTGACCGCCGTGACCCCAGGTTTCGAGCGCTCTGACTGTGGTGGTGCCGATGGCTACAATCCGTTCGGCTGAGGAGATCAGTTGTTGGGTGGCCGCAGGAATCGAGTACCACTCGCTGTGCATCACATGGTCGTCGAGACGTTCGACCGCCATGGGCCTGAAGGTGTCAAGACCCACGGCCAACTCGACCGTTCCAACTTGCACCCCTTTCGCTTGCAAACCCGCGAACACATCCTCGGTCAGGTGCAGGCCGGCGGTAGGCGCAGCGGCCGACAACGGACGTTTCCCAAACACGGTTTGATAGCGCTCAGGGTCCGCTATCTGCTGTTCGATATATGGAGGCAACGGTGGCAACCCGACTTCGTCCAACACATCAAGAAGTCGGCGATTGCCCACCTCTGGTTTGACAATGCGCCGTCCCTCGCCGAGATCTTCCCCAATCACCACCGCCATCGCATCGTTTCGCACGATCGAACCCGCCTTGAGCTTGCGTGAGGGCCTTACCAGCGCCTCCCAGCGCTGGTCGTCCAACTGCTCCAACAACAGCACTTCCGCAGCGCCACCGGTGGACCGGCGAAGAGGAATACGGGCCTGAAGCACTCGGGTGTTGTTGACCACGACGAGATCACCTTTTCGAAGAAGCTCCGGCAACGCCGTGACACGGCTATGGCGGATCTCAGTGCCGCAATCAACCAGCAAACGCGCCTCGTCGCGCCGCTCAAGCGGTGTTTGAGCTATCGAGGTGACTGGCAGTTCATAGCGAATGTCGTCGAGGGTTTGCGGTGGCAGATCCACTAGGCGGATGCGTCGGTTTCGGGCGTGTCGAACAGACCAGGCGCAGCCGACGGACCTACGGTCGGAACAGTCATGTTCAGATGCTCAAAGGCGGCCGGTGTGCAAACGCGGCCGCGTGGTGTACGCATTAGCAAACCCTGTTGAATGAGATACGGCTCGTAGACATCTTCCACGGTCTCGGCAGGTTCGCTCACCGCTATGGCGAGCGTGGACAAGCCCACTGGCCCGCCTCCGAAACGCCGACATAGGGCATCGAGCACCGCTCGACTGGCTTTGTCAAGACCGAGTTCGTCAACACCGAAGAACTGCAAACCATCGGCTGCGATATCTGCGTCGATGTATCCATCACGTTCAACTTCTGAGTAATCGCGCACTTGACGCAACAACCGGTTCGCGATGCGGGGGGTTCCCCTGGCGCGGCGGGCGATCTCCCATGCACCTGTGTCGGTGACATCGACACCGAGAATCCCAGCAGTTCGCAAGGTGATGGACTGCAGATCGTCAACGTCGTAGAAATCAAGGCGTGCGACCAAGCCGAATCGGTCCCGAAGCGGCCCCGTGATCAAGCCGGTACGGGTGGTGGCACCCACCAGAGTGAAGGGGGTCAACTCTAAAGGAATCGAACGGGCGGCCGGGCCTTTCCCCAAGACAATGTCGATCCTGAAGTCTTCCATCGCCGGGTACAGGACTTCCTCAACTGGGCGCGGCAGGCGATGGATCTCGTCAATGAACAGAACATCTCCGTCTTCGAGCTTCGACAGAATCGAGGCGAGGTCGCCGGATCGTTCCAACGCCGGACCTGAAGTGACCAACAGATGCGACCCCATCTCGGTGGCAATTATGTGGGCCAGAGTAGTCTTGCCCAGCCCAGGCGGACCCGCGAACAACAAATGGTCGACTGCATCACGACGTTTTGAGGCAGCGCCGAGAATCACCCGCAGGTGACTTTTTAGTTCTGTTTGGCCGACGAACTCAGCAAGGGTCCGCGGACGCAGTCCAGGCTCAGCGAGCAGTTCGGTATCGGTTTCTGTCTCGCTCGGCGAAAGCAGGTCTGCTTCGGGCTCGGACTCGTTGAGGAGTTCCTCACGCATCTGTTCAATCCCCCGATGCCAGGCGACGTAGCGCGTCTTTCAATAGCCGGCTGGTATCACCTTCTGTGGGCATGTCTACCAGCACCGCGTGGGTCTCTTCAGGGCCATAGCCGAGGCTCTCCAGCGCGGCTCGAACATCGCTGTGGGTTCCCTGCCGGGTTGACGCATCCGCTCCGTCTGTGACCACCCCGGCATAGTCGCCACTGGGAATGTCGAGTTTGCTCTTGAGTTCCATTACCAACCGAGCGGCTGTCTTGCGCCCTACCCCAGGCACCAGGCAAAGCGCAGCCAAGTCGTCTTGCGCTACCGCAACGCGCAAGGCAGCCGGTCCATGAACCGACAAGATGGCAAGTCCCAGCGCCGGGCCGACCCCGTGAGCGCTGATCAGAGATTCAAAGATCCGGCGTTCGTCAATAGTCGCGAAGCCATAGAGGGTGTCGCTGTCTTCGCGCACTGCATGATGGGTGTGCACAAAGACCTCGCTGTCCACAGAACCCAAAGACACTGCGGTCGAGGGAGTCACCTGCACCCGGTAGCCCAAGCCTCCGACCTCTATCAACAGTTCTGATTCCGAGGTGCGGTCGAGCAACTGCCCCCGCAACGATCCGATCATCGCACCGCTCCAGCGGCACGGGGCGAGCCGATGTGAGCGAGATGACAGAGCGCCACCGCCACCGCATCAGCGACATCTGCCGGCTTCAAACGTTTCGGCAAGCCCAACAAGGTCTGCACCATTTGACCAACCTCATCTTTGTCGGCGCCTCCCCAGCCAGCCACAGCCAGTTTGACCTCATTGGGCGAGTACTCAACTACCGCGCACCCCGCTGAAACCGCTTCGACCATGATGATGCCGCTGACCATACCGACCGACATCGCCGTAGTGGCGTTCTGTTGAAACAACACGCGTTCTATAGCCACTACTTCGGGCTCGAGTTCACCAATCAAAGCCCGGATCTCTCGTTGAATCTCCGCTAGCCGCAAGGGACGTTCGACACTTGGATCTGTGCGAATCACACCTGCCGCGACTGCTCGGGGTTTGCGACCGTGTTCGACACAGCCGTAACCACAGCGCGACAAACCAGGATCGATTCCTAGCACGAACATACGTACGACTCTAGTCACCGTTGTCGACTTAGGCGCGGCATACGCCAACAGCTGCGTGCCAGCGAGACCGACCGCGGGACTCAGCCTGCTCGGACAGACTCCATGAGGTCCGCAGCAGCCTCTGAATTGTCCTGAACGTCCTGAACATCATCCAGGTCATCGAGCACATCAATCAGGTTCAGCAGCTTCTTGAGATCACCGACATCGGTCATCTCAACTGTCGATGTGGGCAACATCGTGAGATCCGCGAACTCAACAGAAACCTCCGCTCCGTCGAGCGCGTCACGCACCTCATTGAGATCACTCGGTGCGGTGATAATCCGCCACATCTCCCCTTCGTCGACAATGTCTTCAGCACCAGCGTCAACGGTGAGCATCATCAGATCTTCTTCATCAACCGAAGTCGGTACGAGTACTACACCCTTGCGTTCGAACTGCCAAGACACCGCGCCCGGCTCGGCCAACGAACCACCGTGTTTAGTTAGCGTGGAGCGGACTTCGCTGGATGTGCGGTTGCGGTTGTCGGTCAGGCATTCGATCAGCAGCGCAATTCCCCCCGGGGCATAGCCCTCATAGGTAATTTGCTCATAGTTGACACCCTCCAGCTCGCCGGTTCCCCGCTTCACTGCCCGCTCTATCGTGTCAAGGGGCACTGAGTTGTCACGCGCTTTTTGGTACATCGTTCGCAGAGTCGGATTTGCGTCAAGGTCGCCCCCGCCGGTGCGCGCCGCAACCTCTACCTGCTTAATCAACTTGGCGAAGAGCTTCCCCCGCTTGGCGTCTGCGGCGCCCTTGCGGTGCTTGATCGTTGCCCATTTGGAATGACCACTCATAAAAGAAAATCTACTCCTTTGGTGTTGCTGGCGCGACTATGACCTGGTCGCGTTGAAGTCTTCGGCAATACCTGCTTGTGACAACCAACGACGGTGAAGACGATTATCGCCGGATAGTTCTGGATGAAAGGCAGCAACGGTGACTGGGCCTCTACGGCACAAGACCGGGTAGCCGTCAACTTCGGCGAGCGGCTCGATATCGGGACCGAGCCGGGTAACGACCGGAGATCGAATAAACACCGCATGAAATGGTGTGTCCAGCCCAACTATCTCGATGTCAGTCTCGAAACTGTCGATCTGGCGACCGTAGCGGTTGCGCGCCACCGTCATGTCGAGCACTCCCAAGGCGTGTTGATCATCTCGCCCGTCGCAAATCTCAGAGGCCATCAAAATCATGCCGGCGCAAGTCCCGAATATCGGCAGACCCTGCTGTGCACGAACCCGCAGCGGGTCCAGCATCTGCGACCGCTCAAGCAGCATCGACATGGTCGTCGATTCGCCGCCGGGCACTACCAGCGCATCAACCGCTGTCAGCTGATCGGGTGTGCGGATCTGTTGCGTCGCACACCCCAAAGACTCGAGGATCACCGCGTGAGCGGCGAAGGCACCCTGAAGGGCAAGGACTCCAACTGTTGGTGCTACCAACCCCGTTCAGCCAACTTCATGTCGAGCTTTGAGATTTCTTGGCCAGCCATGGCATCACCAAGGCCGGTTGACACCTTTACCAAGATTGCTGGATCCTGGTAGTGAGTTGCCGCCTCCACGATTGCTGATGCCATTTTCGCCGGGTTACTACTCTTGAAAATACCAGAACCGACGAAGACCGCCTGAGCGCCAAGTTGCATCACCAGCGAGGCGTCGGCGGGGGTGGCGATGCCTCCAGCGCAAAACATCGGTACTGGGAGCTGTCCGGTTTCGGCAATCTCCTGAATAAGCGGGAGCGGAGCTTGGAGTTGTTTCGCCCAGTCGAACAGTTCTGCGGAGTCCGCTTGGGTGATTTTGCCGATGTCGCCGACGATTGAGCGAAGATGACGAACCGCCTCCACGACATTACCGGTCCCCGCCTCGCCTTTGGAGCGAATCATGCAGGCCCCTTCGCTGATTCGCCGCAACGCCTCACCCAAATTTGTGGCACCACACACAAACGGAACCGTGAAAGCCCACTTGTCTATGTGGTGAGCTTCGTCAGCTGGTGTCAGCACCTCTGACTCGTCGATGTAGTCGACACCGATGGCCTCGAGCATCTGCGCTTCGGCAAAATGGCCGATGCGGGCTTTGGCCATGACCGGTATTGAGACCGTTGCCTGAATGCCCTGGATCATCTCGGGGTCGGACATGCGAGAAACTCCGCCGTCTTTGCGGATATCGGAGGGCACTCGCTCAAGGGCCATCACCGCGACCGCTCCCGCGTCTTCTGCAATCTTGGCGTGATCGGCGTTTACGACATCCATAATGACGCCGCCCTTGAGCATCTCAGCCAAGCCCCGCTTCACGAGGGCTGTCCCAGTCTCGCGTTTGTTGTTCTGTCCCATGCTGACCATCCTATGACTGTCGCGTCTTTACGACGCAGAAGATTTTGTTTGCTCGCCCGCTCGGGCCACGGGCTTTCCCGCTCAGGCCAGCGGACTAGCGGCCCGCGCTGTGTCCAGCCGTGCCGTGGCCTCCGCGGGATCAAACGTGGCGATGTGAGCCCCGGGGAAGCGAGAACCATCAGCCGCGGCGAGAATGAACCATGTTGAACCGGCCTGCAAACCAATGACCTCTCCGTTGAGGTCAGTCAAGTTCCACACCGGTGCTTGTTGAGATCGAGTCCAGGTGCCCTCCACGACCTGACCACGCGTAAATACCTGCACCGGACCGGTATCAAAAGACTGCGCTTCCGGCGATGCGGGATCGGCTGGCGACACCTCGTAGACAACGTGCAGAACCACCACATTCGCGGGAGCGATCTCCACCTCTTCGTCACCTCTCAGCGCGGTATGAAGACTTCCGTCCTGCACTCGCACCCAGCCGCCCACAGCTGGGTCCCACAGATGAGTGACCTGCCGTCCGAAACTGGCTTGGTAGGTGATCTCTACGCCTCCGATTTCAGAGCCCATACCTTCGGCAAGTTCGCCGTAGCTCAGAACCGCACTAGGCACGCCGGCACCGCTGAAATCGATCATCTCCAAATCAACCCAGAGGTTGTAGGGAGCGGTGCGAGAACCCAGCCGGAAATACGGATCTAGACGGCGCAACGCACCCGCGTCCACAAAGACTCCCCTGTTTGCTGCCTCGCGTAATTCCGCAAGTGTTGGGGTGTTGGCACCAGAAAACACCCATGCGGGAGTTCCGAGACCGGCTAGCAGGTCAACATCAGTAGTTCTGGCCGACCGAACCGGTCCGGCCTGAAGAGGTACCTGAGATTGGAAGACAGCCGCGAAACGTGTCTTGAGACCTTCGATCAACTCTTCATAGACGATGTCGGCTTCCGCCAGTCCCATTTGAGGCCGAGACTGTTCGTTGTTATTGCCAATCTTCACTACAAACGCAGAAGCGGTAGCGGCAGCCGGACTCGCGGCCGGAAGTCCGGTGAAAGGCGCGACGGGACCCTCGTAGATAGTGGTGGTGACGACAGAATCTGCCAGCGTGGTGCTGGAAGCCGTACCGGTTTGAGCTTCACCCGCTGATTCATCTTCAGGCGGAATGACCTCAACCCCATTTCCATCCCCAAGACACGCACCTGCAAAGAACGCGAACAACACGGTTATCGCCAACAACTCGACCCTGGGGCGCATCACAGCTCTCTCAGAGCGTCAATTCGATCCTCCAGCGGTGGCTGCACACCTTTTGTGCCGTCCAGTGGTCCAATCATCCACAGATGCCGGGTGGCGCTAGTACCGGTAACACCACTGCCAAGCGCCGCCTTCTCAAAAGCACCAGCCAGCGCAGGCGGGTATCTGGTCATTAGCACGCCCTGCACATCGGTGAGCGCTAGCCGCTGACTGTCCAGTTGAGCTCGACGCATCATCCTCGCCAACGGGCCGAGTAGCGGGCCGACCGATGCCAAAGTCGTGGCGGCATGAACACCAGCCCCGAACTGGGCTAGCTGGCGCGCTACCACCGCTTCAAGTTCCAATCTATTCAGTTGACGCAATGCCCCTGTCGTGACCACCAATTGCGTGTCGTTCCCCCGCCCGACCACAGCCGCGTCCAACGCTTGAGAATCGACCAAATGCAGGTTTGGCTCTGCGATTCCGTGACTTGCGCACATGCTTGCCACGAGGCTCTCAAGACGCGGCTCCATCCCCTCTCCAAGTGGCTCCGCGCCCATAGTCGAAAGGACCGCTCGCGGGGCGCGTCGATCAAGGACCATCACCATCCCAACAACAGTCACAAGGCCGGCTAGGACACCGACAACAATCCTCAGGTCAAAAGGTGCTAGCAACGAAAAACCCACTGCCACAACCAAACCGACGACAACTGCCGGGATCAAAAAAACCAATCGGGGTGCCGCAGTGGGCATAGGGGTACTCTCCGCAAGATCTATCAGTCCGCGGTAATGAGGGCCGCGAGTCGGTTCGTCGTACGCCTCAGAATATCGGCGCTCACCGCACTCGGCGCGGACTCACCGCAGTAGTGCCTCGTAACGCTCCAGGTAGAGCTCGGCGAGCCTGACCATCGAGAACTCATCAGCTCTCTCATTGGCCGAGGCAACAAGTTCGCAAGCCCTGGTTTTTTCTCGTAGCAACTCGCCGATCACACCCGCTAGCGCCTTGTAATCGCCAGCGGGAAACAACCGCGCATCACGTCCATGCCTAGCCGCGTTGGCGTAACCACCGATATCAGAGGCGACTACAGGCGTGCCCGCCGCCATACCCTCAAGTAGAACCAGCCCGAACGACTCGCCAAACAAGGAAGGGGCACAAAAGACGTCTGCACCGCGGAGTCGGGCAATCTTCTCGGTCTCGTCGATCGACCCCAACCACTCCAACCTTGAGTCGCCGCCGTACTGCGTCTTTAGTTTCTGCGTCTCAGGGCCGCTGCCCGCGATCCAGACGCGAGTATCGGACGGAAGCAACTTCACTGCCTCAAGCAGAACTTGCAGTCCTTTTCGCTGTTCGTGTCGACCTATGAACAACACGGTTGGACGATCGGTGGCGTAAGCCGGACTCTTCCGATAACGGCTGACCTCAACCCCATTGAAGAGAATGTGATACTCACCACCAAGATGTTCCATAGCGAGCTTGCGAGCATCCTCAGAGACCACCACACGATCGTCTAGCCGACGAGCCAGATAGCGCACCGCCTTGGGCATCAGTTCGTACGACAATGATCGGCCCGCGGCATGAAACGTGCCGATCAACGGCGCGGGGTGGGTCAGCAACGCAGTCGTTGTCGGCCCCGGCGCGAGCGGCTCATGCAAGTGAATGACATCGAAAGCTTCATCGCGCATCGCTCGAATGACACGAAGCTGGGCGGAGGGATCTGGTGCCACCGGGGCGATCGATCCGTTAGCCGACGCCGGCAGACTCAGACCCAGAGGAGTCACGCCCGCGTCCGGTGGCGGCCCATCGCAAGGCGCCAACACCCGTACCGCGTGACCGCGACGCCGCAACGCCCGGGCCAACGCCAACACTTGCGATTGAACCCCGCCAGGCATAGTCAGGCTGTAGGGACAGATCAATCCAATGCGCATCAGAGTTCCCGCAAGTGCTCGGGCAGTGGCAGGCCGAGTAGCTCATAGTCACTGGGCCAGTTAGGCGACAGCATGTGCCATTGCTCTGGTGCCTGTGATATCAGAAACTCAAAATCTCTCGCCAAATCCTGAGTTACACGGGCGATGTCTTGGCGAAGCTTGCCGCGTCGTGTTGTATCGAGCGGCGGGGTGGAAATGGCATGGCGAGTGTTATCGCGCCAATACACCGCCGAGGGAATCAGCGGCGATCCAGTCCTCAAAGCCAAAGTTGCCGGTCCGGCTGGGAGCGTGGTTTTTTCACCGAAGAACTCAACCGGGATGCCGTTGCCCTGAATGTCTCTATCCGCCAACAGGCACAACACTTGACCCTGTTTCAGCGCTTGAATGCTGGTCTTGGCGGCGTCGGGTCCGAGGGGCACGATATTCATGCCCAACGACTCGCGGAATCCAACGAACCACTCAAACAATTCTGGCGGCTCGAGCGGCTCCACCACTGCGGTGACCTTGAATTCAGGCACCAGGGCCAACCACCATGCCGCCCATTCCCAGGTCCCGAGATGGGGCAACGCCAGAATCGGCCCTTGACCACGCTCCACAGCCGCGGCGATCTCACCGAACCCCTCGAAACCGAATCCCCGATCGATTTCCTCGACCGGCACACTCGGCAAACGGAAACTCTCGGCGTAATAGCGGGTGTACCACTCGAAGGTCTTGGCGACGCGACGACGCGTCTCGGTAGAAGACATGGGTCGCCTGAGCACCCGCTCAAGATTGCGAGCCGCGACCAGTCGCTTCTGCCCAGTGTTCGCCGAAGCAGCCCCTACAGCACGCGCCACCGCGTTTTGGGCGACAACCGGCACATGGCGGGCCAACAGCGACCCCGCCCGATAGGCGGCGACCGATGCCACGGTCAGCCTTCGCGCAGTGTCCGACGTTCACGCATTCGCTGAGCCCAAGCCGACTCGTTGCGTCTACGCGAGCGTTGGCGAGGCTGGCGCCGAGGCCGACGGGCCGGAAGGGGTCTGTCTATGGACGCCTGACGCCATACCTTGACGAAACGCTGCAGCGCAGTAACCGCAGTGAGGGCGAGCATGATCCACAGGATCGGTATGAGGACCTCGGGGAACAGCAAGGCCAAAGCAAGCATGATGACGCGCTCGGCCCGTTCCATGATCCCGCCTTTGGCCTCATAGCCGAGCGACTCGGCCTTGGCCCGCTGGTACGAGACAAACATCGCCAAAGCCATGATGGCCACCGGCAACATCATGATTCGACCCGGCTCGGTGCTAGCTAGGTGCCAGGCGACTCCACCGAACAGGAGAGCATCGGTCAGCCGGTCAGAGACAGAATCGAAATAGGCACCCCTATCGGACCCGGAATCAGCGGCGCGCGCCACTGCTCCATCGAGAGCGTCAGAGATGCCGGTGATCAACAGGAAAAGCAAGCCGATTCGGAGATAGCCGGCACCGATCGTCACTGCTGCGACGGTCGCCATGACAATCCCGACGATTGTGATGACGTCAGGGGTGAGGCCTGTGCGACGCAAACTGTGACCAATGGGGGTGAGGCTGCGGTCAACTGCCGTGCGCCAGTTTCCGTCGAACATGAAACGCTCCTCGCGGGGACGATTTCACGATAGCAGCACGTTGGGCACGATCCCAGGGTGCCGGTGACGCAGCCGCGTGAGGGACTGCCGGACTGGCTGACGTTGCAACGGTTCAGCCGGTCGTCTAGTTTCTCAAGGTTCGCTGCTTCAGCTTGGGCTCAGGTTTTGTTTCGGGAGGATCTTGAAATGTCGGTTTGGTCGGTTCGGTCGTTGGGCGGCTGGTGTGGGGTGACGCTGTGTTTGGCAGCGACTTCGTTGCTCGCCGCGTCGCCTTCTGGCGCGGTTGGGGGTATGGCGACGTACCCGCAGACAGGTATTTCACTAAGCCTGTTCAGTGGTCGGTCGACAATGACATCAGCGATATTGGCGGGAATTGTTTTCTGCCCGATGAGCCAGTGTCTCGTGGCGATACGGCGCTCTATCTCTGGAGCATGGAAGGCAAACCCGCGTTTGAATTTGGACATTCGTTCGTAGATGTGACTGTCGAAGCCCAGAACGCTGCAATTACCTGGTTGTCCGAGACCGAAATAACCACCGGAACCTCCGACACTGAGTTCTCGCCTCAAAACACCTTGACGCGTGCTGAGCTAGCGGCGTTTTTGCATCGTTTGGCCGGCGAACCGGACGCAGACCCGCATCCGTTTGTTGATGTCCTAGCCGGTTGGCAACAAGCACCCGTTTCGTGGCTGGTAGCTTCTGGAATCACCACCGGAACGTCGCCGACGACGTTTTCGCCTGACGACAGGCTGACCCGCGCTCAACTCGTCACGTTGTTGTGGCGCTACCAAGGCAAACCGGAAGTGACCGTCGATCCCTCCTCGCCAGTGTGTGATTCCAGGTTCAATGCCGTCAGTGCCGGTTGGTATCACAGTTGTGGGTTGCGCAGCGACGACACCATCAACTGCTGGGGCGCCAACGTTTTCGGCGAGGCCGACGCACCCGAAGGCTCCTTCAAAGCCGTTGCAGGCGGCGGTTTCCATAGTTGTGGGTTGCGCAGCGACAACACCATCACCTGCTGGGGCGACAACCGCTTCGGAGAGGCTGACGCACCCGAGGGCAGCTTCAAAGCCGTCACCTCCGGCGGATATCACAGTTGCGGGTTACTCAACGACGACTCAATCATCTGCTGGGGGCCGGTACCTACACCGCGGGGTGTGAGATGGGTGTGATCTCAGGTGCGTAGGTTGGTCCAGTCTTCGGGGTTCTGTTCGACGAATCTGTCGATGATCTCACCGTCGATACCGTCTACTAGTACCAGTCCCCGATGTGTCGGCGAAGGTTCGTTGCTGTAGAGAAGCACCCTCCAGGTGGGCCGACTCCGTAGACCTCGCCAACCAAGCTGCGCCGACGCGTGACCAACTGGGAAACCGACGTCACGCGCCGCTGCCTGCAACGCCTGCTCCTCGTCGAAGGACAGATCCCAACCACCCTGAGCGTGATATAGACCCACCAGGATCAAAATAATCCCAGCTACGAGCACTCCGTTGTTGACGAACGAGTCCTTCACAACGGGCGTGTCTTCGCCGACCGTGAGGCTCCCCAGGACGCAAACGGCGCCGATCAACACGTACAGCATCGCCGGAATACGACGCCTGCTGTTGTTCGGAAAAAGATACGGCTCCGCAACCGCGCTGGGGTCAAGATCCGCCGGAAGCGAATCGCGGAGTTCGTCATCTCGTTTTGTTTCGCCCGTAGCGTGGTCGTCGTTCACGGAAGTGAGCCTAGCTTTAGCCTGGTTTCATTGATGCTCGGGCCATGACCGTGTTGGGGATAGTGTCTTCGCGGTTCGATTCGATTGAGTTTTGAAAGACGGTGGTGATGCGGGTTCGGTTGGTGGGTTGGTGTTGGTTGGTGTTGTGTTTGGCGGCGTCTTCGCTGTTGGTGTCGGCACCGGCGGGCGCGGTCGCGGGTTACGGTGACGTAGCCGAGGATCGGTATTACACCGAGCCGGTCCAGTGGTCAGTCGATAACGACATCACCGATATTTCCGGGAATTGCTTTGGCCCAGACGCTCCGGTGTCACGCGGAGAAACCGCGGTGTATTTCTGGAACATGGAAGGCCAACCCTCCGCTGTGGCTCATTCGTTCAGCGACATAGGAGTCCAAGCCCAAAACGATGCTGTTTCCTGGATGGCGGCTGCTGGTATCACCACCGGAACCTCACCAACCACGTTCTCTCCCGATGAGACCTTGACGCGCGCTCAACTAGCAGCGTTTTTGTATCGGCTAGCAGGTCAACCGGCCACCGGGGCGCATTCATTTGTTGATGTGGTCGAAGGTTGGCAACACGACCCCGTTTCTTGGCTGGCGACTTCTGGCATCACCACCGGAACCTCACCAACCACGTTCTCTCCCGATGAGACCTTGACGCGCGCTGACCTGGTCACGTTCCTGTACCGCGATCAGGGCGGACCTGATGTCACCGTAGACCCCCTCACGCCGACATGTGACCCCAGTGCGTTTATAGCCATTGCCGCAGGCGGGTTGCATTCGTGTGGGGTGCGCACAGACAACATCATCGCCTGCTGGGGCGACAACTACTGGGGGCAGACATATGCGCCTGCGGGAACGTTTCAACACGTATCCGCCGGCGCGAGCCACTCGTGCGCGATGGGCACAGACAACACGATTACCTGCTGGGGCAACAACCACAGAGGTCAATCCGATGCGCCCGCGGGAGAGTTCCTAACCGTCAGCGCCAGCTACGAGCATTCGTGTGGTTTGCGCACAGACAACACCGTCACCTGCTGGGGCTGGAATTCTTATGGGCAAACAAACGCACCTGCCGGAACGTTCCAGAATGTCACGACCGGCGCGTTCCATTCTTGTGCGATCCGCACAGACAACACCATCACCTGCTGGGGCTGGAATTTCCACGGGCAAACAGAATCACCCACCCGCAACCGGGGGCCAGGCAGCGACGATCTGGTGCCAAGTATCTGAGAGCGTCTCGGGCATTACCCGCACATTGGCGACCGATGTCATGAAGTTGGTGTCGCCGGCGAAGCGTGGCACGACATGAACATGGAGATGATCCGGCACACCCGCCCCTGAGCCTCGGCCAAGATTGGCGCCAACGTTGATGCCGTGGGGCTGATAAGCGGCCGTAACCGCCAGCGTGGCACTGCGGACCGCGGCCCAGAGTTCGCTGTGCTCATCGGTCGTCAGGTCGCCGAGCGCGGTGACTGGCCGATTGGGGACCACCAGCAGATGGCCTCGCGCGTACGGATAGATGTTGAGCGCCGCGAAGCAAAGTCCGCCCCGCCAAACTATGTAGGTCTGCGCATCAGGCAGTTCGCTGTCAACAAGGGCCTCGAACAGCGTCTTGCCCTCTGGCACCACCAACTCAGTGTCAACACCAGCTTCAGCAGCCGGTATGCGCCACCCGGCCCAAAGGCGCTCAACCATGGGGAGTCACGACCATCTCGAGATCAGGCACCTGGGCTCAGACCGGGCCAGCGGCTTCTGCCGCAAGCTGTTCGGCAAATTCGACCACCGGCACGTCGCGTTCAGGCGCGTTCTGGTCTCGGCGGTTCACTCCGACCGTGTCGTTTCCCACGTCATCGTCGCCCACAACGAGGATGTACGGGATCTTCTGGACCTTGCCGTTGCGGACACGTTTGCCGAGCGGCTCAACCGCCTCAGTCACCTCAACGCGAGCACCCACGTCACGCAGGCGGCTGGCAACGGTGTGGGCATAGTCGTTGTGGACCGCGGCCACCGGCAGGACACTTACTTGAGTTGGTGCCAGCCAGGTGGGAAAGGCGCCGGCATAGTGCTCGAGCAAAACTCCGAAGAACCTTTCCACCGATCCGAACAAAGCCCGATGAATCATCACCGGACGCTTACGTGACCCGTCAGCAGAGATGTACTCCAGATCGAAGCGCTCTGGAAGGTTGAAGTCGAGTTGCACAGTCGAGAGCTGCCAGGAACGACCGATCGCGTCACCTACGTCAACATCGATCTTGGGGCCATAAAATGCGCCTCCACCTTCATCAACCACGTAGTCCAAGCCACAGGTATCGAGAGCATCGCGCAGACCATCGGTGGCTTGTGACCACAGTTCGTCTTCACCAACCGACTTGTCAGGCGGACGGGTCGAGAGTTTGGCGACAAAGTCATCGAAGCCGAATGCACGAAGCACGCTGAGCACAAAATCGAGCAGCGAAGCCAACTCAGCCGCAACGTCTTCTTGAGCGCAAAAAATGTGGCTGTCATCCACCGTGAATCCACGGCTCCGCATCAAACCATGAACCGCGCCCGATAGTTCGTAGCGATACACCGCTCCCAACTCAAAGAGGCGCAGGGGCAACTCACGGTAACTGCGTTGACCCGAGCGATAAATCATCACATGAAACGGACAATTCATCGGCTTGGGGTAATACGACGTGCCATCGAGATCCATGGGCGGATACATCGAGTCGGCGTAGAAATCGAGATGTCCAGAGGTCTCCCACAGCACCGACTTGGCCAAATGCGGTGTGAAGGCAAAGTCATAACCGCCTTGTTCGTGACGCTTGCGGCTGTAGTCCTCCATCAGCTTGCGGACCAGAGCACCCTTGGGATGCCACACAGCCAAACCGGGACCCAACTCCTCGGGCCAACTAAGAAGATCAAGGTCGATGGCAAGTCGGCGATGATCCCGCTTGGCTGCCTCGGCCAACATCTGCAGATGGGTTTTCAGTTCCTTGCGCGACGACCATGCGGTGCCATACACCCGCTGAAGCATCGGACGCGAAACATCGCCCCGCCAATAGGCCCCCGCAACAGACTGGAGCTTGAAAGCTCCGAGCCGGCCTGTGCTGGGCACATGGGGACCTGTACACATGTCTCGGAAGGTGCCATCGCTGTTGACGTCACCGTTTGCGTAATAGCTGATTGACGACGCGTCTGCGACCTCGCCGGTGTCTTCACCTGTCGCCGCGCCCGACACGACACGCTCAATAATCTCGGCCTTGTACATATCGTCGGCAAAGAAGGTCGCCGCTTCTTTGGCGTCTAGCTCGTGTCGCACGAAAGGTTGATCCTCAGCGACGATCTCTGCCATGCGCGCCTCGATCCGTTCCAAATCAGTCTCGGAAAGCGCCTGGCCATCGGGCAGCTCGACGTCGTAGTAGAAGCCATGTTCGATCGGCGGACCGATCGCAAGTTGGGTACCGGGGTAAAGGTCACCAATGGCCTGCGCCAATACGTGGGCGGTTGAATGACGGATAGTACGAAGACCAGCTTCGGACTGAGGTGTGACGATTTCGACTTTTGACCCATCGCGTAGCGCCACGTTGAGATCCTGTTCGACACCATCGACAACCGCTATCAGCGCGACCGAAGCGAGGCGAGGACTGATTGACGCAGCCAGATCAGCAGCCGACGACCCGACGCTGAGTTGTCGCTCGGATCCATCTAGCAGTCGAACGGAGATCAAATCAGACATAGGCAGTTAACGATACCGGCCACGTCTCGGCCGTAGGTCGCATTATTCGCCTACCAAGCTCTCGCACCGGGTGCTCATCAGCAGCCACAGATCAGCTCGCCAAAGCAGTCGTTTTCAACACCTCAGTAGATGAGCGGCGCGGCAACATCTCTGGATCAGTAGCCGCATACGTTTGCTCAGCGGACTGAGTGGGCCTCTTCGTGGCGTACGCATCGACGTAGTCCTGCCCAGTCAGGTTTCCGATCTCAAACATCAACTCGTCGGTCAACTGGCGCAAACGAAGCCACTGATTCGTCGCAGTTCCGCTCGGCTCACCCACGATCGGCTTGCCAAACCGAACCTCAATGGGCCGAAACGGTTTTGGGGCTTTGGCATCGGGGGGCTGCACCGCGCGAGTCCCGAGAATCCCCACCGGGATGATTGGCGCACCGGTCCGCATAGCGAGTCGCGCCGCTCCCGTGTGCCCTTTGTGGAGAAAACCGTCACGGGCCCTAGTCCCCTCGGGGTAAATTCCAAAGAGTTCCCCGTCCTCAAGCAACCGGGCCGCGGTATCGAGCGCGCTAGCCGAGGCGTTGCCACCACCGCGATCAATCGGGATCATTCCGAGCGCCGGAAACAAGCGCCGAGTCTTCCAATCGTCGAGATACTCCGACTTGCCAACGAACGTGATCCGACGCGGCAGCGTTGCGGGCAAGAAGAAGCTATCTATCGCTGATGCATGATTCGGCGCCAAGATGGCAGGACCGTCAACAGGCACATTGTCGAGTCCGACCGAGGTGATCCGCCACAAAGCAGAAAATACCGGACGCAGGACGATCTTCACGGCGGTCTGTAGCTGTCCCTGCTCCCGGTTCATGGCCAGAGCATTATAGGACGACGCCAATAAGTGCGGCAACGGCGCTCACTCCCTGTCGTTGTGCCACAGCTTCGTCAATCACCTTGAGCGCGGCTGGCACATCCAGGTCATCATCGAGATGCGCCCGCACTTCGTCGATCGCCGCGTCCCCAGTGCCTGTGGCACGCCACTGTTCGAGACGCTCAGCAGCATCTGACATCAACTGATCACTCCAATTCCAGGGGCGGCGATAGTGATGAGCACTCAAGGCCAGACGAATAGCCATCGGGTCATATTCAGATCGAAGCTCATGCACAAAGATCAGGTTTTGAGTCGACTTCGACATTTTGCGGCCGTTCAGATACACCATCGACTGATGCAGCCAATGCTTGACAAACTGCTCCCCGGTCGCGGCTTCGCTTTGAGCCCTGACGCACTCATGATGCGGGTACAGCAGATCTATGCCACCTCCGTGAAGATCGATCGAAGGTCCTAGTTCGCGTAGCGCCAGCGCAGTGCATTCAATGTGCCATCCAGGGCGACCAGGACCCCAGCGCGATTCCCAAGAGGGCTCACCGGGACCAGACGGCCTCCACATCAAGAAGTCCAGAGGATCACGTTTCTGAGGATCATTGGGATCCTCCCGCCATTCCAATCCAAGCCTTTGCATTCGTTCACGGCCCAGAGATCCGAGAGACCCGAAGTCTTCGCCTGCTCGGGTGTCAAAATAAACAGTACCGTTGACAACGTAACCCATTTGCCGCTCAAGGATCGTCTCGATCACCCCTCTGATGTCGGGAATGGCGCCGGTGGCTCTGGGAGCGGACCAAGCCGGGAGCACGTTGAGGGCTTCCATATCGTCGTCGAAGCGAGCCGTCTCCCCAAATGCCAGATCGAGATAGTGAACCCCGCGCCGTTCCGCCGCGGCGAGGATGTCGTCATCAACATCTGTGATGTTGCGGACACAACGAGTCTCGTGCCCCAGGTCGCGAAGACGGCGCTGCAGCACGTCGTAGGTGACGTATGTGGCCGCGTGGCCAAGATGAGTGGCGTCGTAGGGCGTTATGCCGCACACGTACATTGTCACAACTGGGCCAGGTGCGAATCCAACGGTCGCACCCTGGTGAGTGTCGTAGAGTTGCATCGGCTCAAAGCTTGCGCTCAAGGGGCGCTATGCGTGCGGATCATCGTCAATTCCCGCTAGTTGCAACGCCACCCGGGTCTGGTAACGAACATTCAGCTGCAACAACACCGCGGTGAACGCCTCAATGGCCGTGGCGTTGGACAATTCGCCTGCGTCCAGAGGCCTCATACCAGGGATCTGGGAGCAGAGATCAGAGATCGTAACAGTTGCCCGCTGATGGTCTGAACAGATCAAGATGTCCGACACAACCGGGCAGTCGATGCGGCCGAGTTCGGTAGCAGGCACATGGTGAAACGCGGCGGCAACGTAGGAGTCGCGCAGTTCGGCTTGAACGCTGGCACTAACCGAACCGCGAGGCGGGACTAGAGGCTGAAATTCACGACCAACCTTCGACAGTGCGTTGCTCATGCAAACGACCACCTTGCCGCGAAGTTTCGGACGCACGCTGTGGGCAGTTTCGGTAGCAGCGTTCCACGGCGTGGCGATCACCACTACCTCTCCCTCCGCCGCTCCGAGGTTGTCGGCGCTGTCGATGTGCAGTTCGGAGCGCGGCCATTTGTCGATGATCGAATCACGCACTTCCATGGCGCGATACTTCGAACGGGACCCGATAGTGACCTCATGCCCAACGGAAGCCAGTCTCGCCGCTAATGCCGTCCCAGCAGGACCTGTAGCGCCCAGTAATCCGATGTGCATCACAGTGAGGGTACGGTGTCGTTGCAGGCTCCGGCGCAGTAAGGGAGAAACGTGGGTCTATTGGACGGAAAACGAATAGTGGTAACAGGCGTCCTCACCGACGCTTCTTTGGCGTTCGGGGTGGCGACCCGAGCCCAAACGGAGGGTGCCGAGATCGTGCTCACAGGCGCAGGCCGCGGTTTACGACTTACGCAACGAACTGCCCGCAAATTACCTACTGAACCCGAAGTGCTTGAGTTCGACGTCACCGAGCCGAGCCATGCCGAGAACTTGCGTAACGCTCTCGAAGCAAAATGGGGTCGCGTAGACGGTGCCCTTCATGCCATCGGCTTCGCACCCGAAGCCTGTCTGGGTGAGGACTTCATGGGAGCTACCTGGGATGACGTGAAAGTGGCCATTGAGATCTCAACCTATTCGCTGAAGCTGCTGGCCGACGCGGTGGCGCCACTGATGACAAACGGAGGCTCGATTGTCGCTCTCGACTTCGATGCGACAGTTACCTGGCCTGCCTACAACTGGATGGGGGTCGCCAAGGCAGCCCTGGAATCGACCAATCGTTACCTTGCCCGTGAGCTTGGGCCGTCTCAGATCCGCTGCAACTTAGTGGCCGCTGGGCCGATTCGGACGATGGCCGCCAAATCCATCCCCGGGTTTTCAGCTTTCGAGGACGTCTGGGACGACCGCGCACCGCTCGGCTGGAACGTCGGGGATTCGAGCGCTGTCGCGGAGACGTCAGTGGCCTTGCTGTCCGACTGGTTCCGCGCCACGACAGGTTCGATGATTCACGTCGACGGCGGATACCACATCATCGGCGCCTGATACGGCCGCGACTAAGGGGTTGCGCGGATAGGCGGTCAGCGGGGGCACCATCGGTCTCGGTAGTTGAGTAGTTTGCCGACGATGATGATGGTGGTGGCTAGGCATAGGGCGGCGTGGCGGTGTGTGTTGCGGCGGTCGGTGTTACGGCGGAGTTGTCCGTAGTTGGACAGCCAGGAGTTGGTGGATTCGACTATCCAGCGCAGTCCGAGGTGTATGGGTTGTTGGGTCC
>JAKZTU010000148.1:0-3381 GCA_047516945.1 Acidimicrobiales bacterium | reverse complement strand
TGTTCAGAACGCTCATGAGACACCAACTCCTTCCTTCAACATGAATTTTCGTATCTTTCCCACGCTGGTGCGAGGGAGTTCTGAAAGCATGGTGATTCCTCGGGGTTGCTTGTGCTTGGAAAGGCGACGGTCACACCATTTGAGCAGGTCTTCGGCCTCGGGGGGATTCGCGGCGTCGGCCGGAACGACGAAAGCCAGCGGGACCTCGTCACGGATCGGGTCGGGCGCGCCGATAACCGATGCTTCCAGCACCAGCGGGTGCGCGCACAGCACCGACTCGATCTCAACGGTCGACACGTTCTCGCCGGCGACCTTGAGCACATCGGAGCGGCGACCGTCGAAGAAGAAGCGGCCTTCGCCGCCACGCCAAGCTCGGTCGCCGGTACGGAACCACTCGCCGTGATAGTTAGCAGCAGTAGTCGCGGGGTCCTCGAAGTAGCCCTCGAAGATGGTGATGCCGGGTGTTCCTTTGACCACGACCTCGCCAAGTTCGTCGTTGGCGCAGCGCGCTCCGTTGGAGTCGTGGATCTCGACTTCGCAGCCGCGGGTGACGAAGCCCATTGAGTCGGGCCGGGGGTTAGTCGGTTCGTCTGTGAGCACTGCCGGGATGGTTTCTGTCATGCCATAGAGCTGGCGGGGACGGCAGCCAAACCAGTCACAAATTGTCTGGTATTGGTCTTCAGCTAAGTTTTGGGCGAACCAGCAATGCCTCAGTCGCAGTCCTTCGACTGGGCCGCCTCGAGCCAGAATCATTCGTAGCGGGGCCGCGAAAAGGCTTGCGCAGGTGGCTTGATGTCGTGCTGCTTGTGGCAGGAATCCGCTGGCTGAGAAGGTGTGCATCAACGCCACAGACGCTCCGACCCAAATCGCGGAGGCGAACGAGTAGTACTGCGCGTTAGCGTGAAACAACGGCAACACAACTAGTTGACGGTCTTTGGCGGTAAGATCAGCCGCCTGCGCCATGACTTTTCCGGCGAAGGCGTAGTTGGCTTGTGTGACTGAAACCCCTTTGGGACGTCCGGTGGTTCCGCTGGTGAACATCACCGCGGCCAGGTCGGTCGGCTTGGGTTTGGCCCAGGCAGTGAAACCTGATTCACCGAACAGCGCAAATGAGGCGTCGGCTTCGTCGATCTCGATGACGGTCATTGCCTTCGGTGGCGTGGATCCCGCAAGGACCGCGGGCACGGCAGCCACGGCAGCCGCGTTAGCCGCCGCCGCTCGATACTGAGTGCTCCGACTCGTTGAGCAGAAGCCCACGGTGGGGCAGGTGCGCTCAATCTGTTCGGCGAACTCGGGTTCTTTGCCCAGCGGATCTGCGGGCACGATCCAGGCGCCGAGCCGGTTGGCCGCGAGCCACACCGCCACAAAGGTCGGACAGTTGGTCAACGCCAAATGAACACAGCTACCAGCACCAACGCCTTCAGCGTTGAGCCGAGCCGCGACTCGCTGAACTTGTGAATCGAACTGCTGGTAGGTCCACTGCGTCACTTGGCCGTTCGGGTCCTCAAAGATCAAAAACGTCTCATCGGCCCGGGCGCGCACTGCATGCTCCCAAACCGACGAAAACGTTGGAACAAGGGCGGTCTCAAGCATCGTCGGGTGCTCCGTAACCGCCACCGCCGGGGAGTTCGAGTCGGACCACGTCGCTGCCTTCGAGGGTGATCCGAGCCTGTGTCTGCACGGGTTGACCGTTGACGTTGAAGCTGCCCGCGGCGCCCGCTTCGCCGCCGAACACGCCGAGGGGAGGGTCTGCCAGGCGGCTGGTGACAGCGTTTAGTTGCCAGGGCTTTTCGGTGTCGACACTGAACTCGATCGATTGGCCCAAACCCCCGATTTGTGCTCCTCTGCCGCCGGAACCGGGTCGCAGCGATTTCTCCGAGAACCTGATGGGGGCCGACGCTTCCACCACTTCGATCGGCACTGCCGAAACCCCGGTCGGGTAGGAACAGGCACTGAGGCCCGGTTTCGTGGCGCGAGCTCCCACGCCGCCCGCGTAGGTGAACATCGCAGTGATGAACGGGCTGCCGTCGGGGTGGTTGCCGTTGACCTGCATGGTCCAGACCGCACCGGATCCTTCGGCCATTGCCGCTTCGGGCCGAACCTGAGCGAGTGCCTTGAGCAGCGCGTTGGGCAAAAACATGCCGACTACATGGCGCGCCGTGCCCGGCTGGGGTGTAACCGCGTTGACGATTGACCCTTCGGGAGCTTTGACCTTGATCGGGGCGAGGCTGCCGTGATTGTTGGGGATGTCGGGGTTGAGAACCGATCTCACGGTGAAGGTGGTGTAGGCGTGCGTGTAGTTCATGACCACGTTGATGCCCCACGGCGATGCCTCTGAGCTGCCCTCATAGTCGACGGTGATCTCACCGGCTTCAGGATCGACTTCAAGTGAGCACACAATGTTGATGCGGCTGGCATCGGCGAGATCGAGCATCGCGTCGGCGTTGTAGGTCCCGGCTGGGAGCGCCTGGATGCTCGCCCGGGTTGCATGCTCGGATCGGTTGATGATTTCGTCGGCCAACGCTTCGATGTCGTCAAGTCCATGCGTTTCGCAGAGCGTGAACAGCCTTTGCGCACCGACCTCGCCAGAAGCCATCTGCGCGTGCAGGTCACCGGCCATGTGGTCGGGTTGGCGAACGTTGGAGAGGATGAACTTCCACACATCGGTGTTGCGCTGACCGCCTTTCATCAGCTTGCAGATGGGAATCCACAGGCCCTCTTCGAAAACATCTCGGCCGCC
Organism: Acidimicrobiales bacterium; assembly: GCA_047516945.1. GTDB lineage: Bacteria > Actinomycetota > Acidimicrobiia > Acidimicrobiales > Aldehydirespiratoraceae > VXYK01. The sequence continues at coordinate 641 of JAKZTU010000148.1, read as the reverse complement.
TGCGCCGATGCCGTAGCCACCCACATCGGTGTGATGGATGGTCGAGCCGAACAAAGCGATGATGCGACCGTTGCGCCATGCAGGTACGAGCACCGTCACATCAAGTAGCTGACCGGCGGTTTTGTAGGGGTCGTTGGTGATGAGCACATCGCCGGGTTCGATCTGATCCAACGGGTATTCTTCGAGCATCTTCGAAGCGCCGATAGCAAGCGAATTGATATGGCCCGGTGTGCCGGTTACCGCTTGAGCGACCATGCGCCCGCGGCGGTCAAATACCGCGTTTGCGAGGTCTCCGGCTTCGCGCACGATCGGCGAGAACGCTGAGCGTTGCAGCGCCCGGGCCTGCTCGTTGACCGTCGATATAAGCGATTGCCAGAGAATCTCAAGCTCGATGGGGTCGAAGGTTGCTTGTGGCATGTCGGTTGCAGTCATGGGTGCATCCTTGTTGCCATCAGGCTTCCGTCTGCGGCGACCTCTACGGACCAACCTGGGCGGATGACTGTGGTGGTTTCGCGTTCTTCGACTACTGCCGGGCCGTTGAACCTGGCTCCGACTGCCAGTTCGCTGCGGACATACACCGGTGTGTCAACCGCTGCGATCCCACGTCCGAACACCATCGGTCTGCTGCGGTTCGGCACCGG
>JAKZTU010000147.1:0-10361 GCA_047516945.1 Acidimicrobiales bacterium | reverse complement strand
GAGGTCCCAGACACCCAACCACAGCGGGCGACAACACCCCCCAAGCCATCAAAAGTGACAGGGGGAAACAGCCCTACCCACCGCGGCGAGCAACCAACCCCGACATTGCCACACCAGGGCCACCAAACAAGGTAAAGGGGGCACTATGTATTAACGGCCATGAAGAGCCGTTTGAGTTTCGCGTCCCGTTGGTTGAAGCTAGCAAAGAACGGGAGGTCTCCCGCAGGGGCGGTTCGTCGTTATCTGTTGATGGCGATGGCTGTGTTGGTGTTCGCGTTCGGTCTGGTCACCGTTGGAGGCGATCCGCCGTTGTTGGATGCTGAACCAGCAGCGGCGCATCATTGCGATTCCTATTCCGGCGACTGGCAAGCGGTCTGTGAGTATGTGCATGCCTGCACAAACAACGGCGGGACTGTCTCCCAAGGAACTTGCCTCTACCCCACCACGACGACTACGACTACGACCACTACTCCACCGCCGGTTGTCCGGCCTGTTACCGCTACATGTCATAGGCACGGCAGTTACTTCGTGAACAACGAGTGCCATACACATCCGACGAACAAGGCGTGTGATGAGACAGTCTGGGTTCACACCCACAACCTGCAGAACCTGCACACCACCTACACGGTCACAGCATCCCCACCATGCACCCCGCCCACCACCACCACCACCACGACCACTACTCCACCGCCGGTTGTCCGGCCTGTTACCGTTACATGTCATAGGCACGGCAGCCACTTCGTGAACAACGAGTGCCATACACATCCGACGAACAAGGCGTGCGGTGAGACAGTCTGGGTTCACACCCACGACCTGCAGAACCTGCACACGACCTACGAGGTCACGGCAATCCCACCCTGCGACCCGCCCCCGTGCCCAGTAGGCGAACATTGGTTCGCCGGAGCGTGCCAATCGAATTGCATAACGGGTCTACACTGGGTGCCGGCAGGAAGCGTCGACGGACGCTGCCTGCCGCGTTGCCCATCGAGTCAACACTGGGTGCCGCTTTCGGGAAGCGACCACGGATCCTGTGAACCTCGTTGCCAAGCAAGCGAGCAGTGGATCAACGGAGCCTGCGAAGCACGATGCCCAGCAAGTGAGCAGTGGATCAACGGAGCCTGCGAACCTCGTTGCCCAGCAACCGAGCGGTGGATCGACGGGGCCTGCGTATTACGTTGTGGAAGGGGAGAGCATCGACATTCAGGAACCATCGCTGGGCCTCCAGGAACCAGCCAAACTGATACCTGCCACTCCGGCCACAGCCACACCACCTGCCCAACCGGACAGTTCAAAGCACCGCTCCCTGAAATTGTGTCCTACAGGCACAGAAGAAACGGGAGTTCGTTCTACCAGTTCTACCTGGCGAGCGAGGTTCACCCAGAGTCGTCAGTCCGGAACGCTGTGGCTGTTGAGTGGGTAACGATGGACGCTCATACTGGCTGCAAACTGGCGAAACACCCAGAAGCAAATCAACCGTGCGCGTTCAATCCAGTAATCTGGGGATGTTCGGAAGACCACCCAAACCGACCGTCGTCGCTCCTAGGAGACATCAAGAGCACTATAGAAGCGTCCGGTGACTTCTTGGTCAAGACAATCGCATACGTTCCCGGGTCCGACGTAATCAACCTGGTTCTCTGCGCGTACCCCACCGAGTCGAGTGCGGTCGGGCAGTTGATCGCCAACAGCAGGTACGTAGAACAGTATCGCAATGGCATCTTGATCTCGCGCAGAGCGTTTGCGAGGACGAATCTTGCTGGCGCTGCATTTGATCTCGCGTTAGAACAAGTCTATTGCTCCGCGCTGAGACGCGCTGGTACCACCACGACCACCACCACCACTACGACGGTTCCGCCAACCACCACTACGACGGTTCCTCCGACTCCAACCACGACTACATCGTTGCCGGTTGTTACTAGTCTGCCGAATTATGACAACGTCAACTATCGGGCGAGGTTCTTCTACAACGTAGAAGCGGTCCCTAGTTCGTGCACGCCGTGGGTCGAGTGGCAGGTTCAACCGATGCTGTATTTGCTCGTGGTGTTGTGTCCACGATAGACGCCAGCAGTGCGCCAACGACACAACCGCCGCTCAGTACCGTTTATCGCGATGGCGCTCATGAGAGCAGCAGCGTCGGACAACCAGCGTAGACCCGTGCTACCGTGTGGGAACCATCCGCGCGAGAGGGAGCTACAGACGGACACTGGAGGCAGACCGTGACTGACGCTACGGAAACACCATCTACTGGGCGGGTTGCTCGACGACGCTCGACCAGTGAGCACACCAAAACGGTACCGCGGCCGCGAGCGATTTGGGGTTTCTTGTTGCTGATTTATGTCGTGTGGTACCCGTCGCGGGCGTTGATTGGAAGGGTGGAATGGTCGATCCGGTCGTTCGCGTATTCCGCTATGTTGTTCGTGGTGTTCGGTGCCGCTATCGAGTGTCGCGCCGTCGTCTGGGCTTGGTGGAACAACCGTCACCGGTAACTTTCTCGGTCAGAGGAGAGGATGGTTGTCGTCAGCCGTTGCCATGCAGGTTGCACGCTTGTGCTGATCCTCGCTGCAAATCCGAAACGTGCCTGACGAACTCCACCGCCAACTCAAGGCCCGTGCCAAGCGAGAAACGATGGCATTGCGTTGCGCTTTGCAAGGATCGCTCGATGAGTCCGCAGGGCCTCTGCTTGTCGAGGAACTCCTTCGGGGTTCGGCTTGACAGTGCTACCGTGTGGGACACCCTCCACGCGAGAGAGCACGGATGGACACAGGAGGCAGACTGTGACTGACGATACGGAAACACCATCTGCTGAGCGGGTTGCTCGACGACGCTCGGCCAGCGAGCACACCGAAAAGGTGCCGCGGACGCGCGTGAGATGGGGTGTCTTGTTGCTCGTTTTTGTCGTGACGTACGTGTCGCGGGCGTTGACCAGAACGGCGGGTCTATCGTTTACGATCCGGTCGTTCGCGTATTTCGCTCTGTTGTTCGTGGTGTTGGGTGCCGCTCTTGAGTGTCTCTTCGTCGTCCGGTCCTGGTGGATCAACCGTCGCCGGTAACTGTCGGGCAGTACCTCTACGAGGCAGTCCACGACGCCACCACGGAGTTCTCCAGCCTCACATAGTCGTCCGCCGTTGACATGCAGATTGCATGCTTTTATGCTGATCGCATGACCTCGCTGCAAATCCGAAACGTGCCTGACGAACTCCACCGCCAACTCAAGGCCCGTGCCGCCATTGAGGGCCACTCACTATCAGAATACGCGCTGAGCGAGTTGCGCCGCGCCATGCAAAGGCCGACAAGGGGTGAACTGGTCGAACGGGTCGCAGCCTTCGAACGCATCTCCCTGCAAGAATCGGCTGTTGACGCAATTCGCTCAGAACGCGACGCGCGTTGATCGTCCTCGACTCCTCGGCCGTAGTCGAGTGGCTGCTCGGACTGCCACTAGCGGATGCCGTCGGGGCCCGAATTCTGGCCGCCGACTCCCTTCATGCACCCGCTCTGATGGACCTTGAAGTAGCTCAGGTCATGTGGCGCTATACCGCCGCCGGAGAGATCGCAGCCGACACAGGCGAGAGAGCCCTGAATGTTCTGCGCGACCTTGACGTCAACCGCTACACCCACGAATCGCTCCTGACGACCATCTGGAAACTCCGCCACAACCTCACCGCCTACGACGCCGCTTTCGTGGCACTGGCGGGTGTGCTCGACGCGCCATTGATCACTCTGGACAGACGCATCGCCGGAGCAATAATGACCGGATGGAACATCACCATTGATGTCGTTGAGTGAGCCCGATGGCTCGACGCATACGATCAAGCGGTACTTTCAGTGAATGAAAAAATTCGGTCGACTCGAGGTAGATCCCGTGCCACCACCGCCGCCGCATGAAAGCCAGCGGCTAGGCGATTATGGGTTGCTTCAGTGCTGGTGAATCAGTGCTTGTTCGTGTCTCAGCAGAAACTCCTTGATCGGCAAACCACCGCCGTAGCCGGTGAGCGATCCGTCTGAACCGACGATGCGGTGGCACGGCAAGACAATGGGAACCGGGTTTCTTCCGTTGGCTGCTCCAATCGCCCGAACTGCTTTCGGACGGCCGATCGCCTCAGCTTGCTGTCGGTAAGACCGTGTCTCACCGAACGGGACGTTGGCCAGCGCAGACCAGGCGGCACGCTGAAACTCGGTCCCCGACAGATCAAGGGGAATATCAAATTCTTGGCGTCGCCCCGCAAAATACTCCGCAAGTTGTGCGGTTGCCGCGGCAAGCACTGGATGGTTGTCGGTTTCGGCCGGGTCGCCGTCTGAATCCATGTCTTCACCCACCTGCTGGTCGAACAGCAGATGACTCAAGCCTTGGTCAGTAGCAACCAAACGGAGACGCCCGATCGGTGAATCAAGTTGTTTGGTCGATGTCATCTAGCGACACTATCGCCGCCGGGTCGGCTAGAAACAGTGCGTGAGTAATCCCTGCCTTACCCCTACAAGTCGAACAGATCTGCTCGATGAGCTTGAGGCAGATGTGTACGACATCGCCGTGGTCGGAGGGGGAATCACCGGCGCAGGAATCGCCCGCGAAGCCGCTGGAAGAGGCTTGCGAGTGGCTCTTGTCGAAGCCGACGACTTCGCCGCGGGCACATCTGGGCGATCCTCCAAACTGATCCACGGCGGACTTCGATACCTGGCCAACGGCGAGGTCGATCTAGTCCGCAAAACTGTCGCCGAACGCACCGCGGTTCACACCATGGCACCCCATCTTGCTGAGCCGTGTTGGATGGTCTTGCCCGCTCGCAACCGCTTGACTGCCACCAAATTTCGTGCGGGTATCACCGCCTACGAACGCCTGGGGGCGGTGGACGACGAGGATCGCCATCAGCTTTGGCGTCAAGACGAGATCAGCGCCAACGAACCGCTCCTTCGGACAGACACCTACAACTTTGCGGTCGCATACCGCGAGTATCTGACCGACGACGCTCGGCTCGTTCTGGGGGTTCTACGGGCTGCAGTCCAATTTGGCGCAACAGTCGCTTCCCGCCTCGTGGTGACCGATCTCACCCACCAGGGTGGCCGTATCAACGGAGTAGTCGCCCAATGCTCAACGAGTGGGCGAGAAGTGCGTGTGCACGCCAACATCGTGGTCAACGCCGCAGGTCCGTGGGTAGATGAGATCGCTCGCATGGAACAAGACCCACCCACAACGCTGCTGCACCTCTCAAAAGGGATCCACGTAGTTGTGCCCCGCGAACGTTTCTGCGTCAACCATCTGGTCATTTGCAACACCTCAGATCGGCGCTCGATTTTTGCGATCCCTCGCGGTGACATTGTCTATATCGGCACAACCGACACCAACTACCAGGGCACACGACCGCTGTGGCCCGAGATTGATTTGGACGATGTTGAGTATCTGCTGGCGCCCTTGGCCCGCTACTTCGACGTTGAGCCTCTCGCCCCCAGCGATGTTGTGGCAGCTTGGGCGGGCGTGCGTCCGCTGATCGCGGCTCCAGGCAAAGCCCCCAAGGAGATGTCTCGCAAAGACGAGGTGACCGTCGGCAGCGGCCAGATGATCTCCATTGCCGGCGGCAAACTCACCGGCTTTCGTCGCATGGCTGAAGATGTCCTCAAGGTCGTGGGCGAACAACTCGCTAAGGACCTGCCACCCGGCCCCGGGACAACCCCGATCCCGGGCGGCATGTCCACGGTCGTTGACCCAACTGATCAGCAAGCTCTGCGGCTCCGGCGGCTTTACGGTAGCGACACCGAAGAAATCTGTTCACTCGACCCAAAACGTCTGCTTGACGATGCACCAGTGGTCGCAGGAGAAGTGGACTGGGCTGTCCAGGTTGAGGCAGCGACGACCCTCGTCGATGTGGTCTACCGTCGCTTGAGAGTGGCCTGGTTCGTGCCCCAGCACCGTTGGGAGTTGTCCATCGCGATAGCCGACAAGATGGCTTCGGTTCTAGGTTGGTCACATGAACAGGTCAAGGCCGAGTTAGCCAGTGTGAGTAGCCAATTCAGCGACGAACTCTCGTTTATGTCTGAAGTGTCTGGCATGTCTGGAGTGTCGCAATGAGCGGGCTCATCGGTGACTTGGCCGCAATCTTGGGCGACGGGTTGTTGCAAACCGAAGACCAACGAAGCGCCCGCGCTCGCGACACTTGGATGCGGTCACAGATTCCCATTTCAGCGGGAACGCCAGTCGTTGCACCCCTCGCGGTTTGCGCGCCGAGTTGCAGCGAAGAGTTAGCCGAGGTGGTGCGTTGCTGCATCGACCACAACACAGCGATGATTCCCCGCGGTGGAGGATCCGGTGTGGTCGGCGGTGTATTAGCCAGCCCCGATTCTGTGGTGTTGAGCACCGAACGAATTACCGGGTTACGGGCCTTCTCGTCACGGGACCTGCTTGCCACCTTCGGTGCCGGCACCAACGGATTGGAAGCGGAGCAGCGGATGCAGACCGAGGGTCTGAGTATCGGTCATTGGCCGCAATCGATTGAGCTGTCAACCGTTGGCGGTTGGGTTGCAACACGGGCATCGGGTCAGTTCTCGACCTCATACGGCAACATCGAAGACATGGTGTATTCCCTGGAAGCTGTGCTTGCCGATGGGTCGATTTACAAAAGCCGCGACACTCCGCGCGCTAGCGCTGGTCCGGATCTGCGTCATCTGCTGATCGGCAGCGAGGGCACCCTGGGCGTGGTTACCGAGGTCACTTTCTCGCTACGCCAACAGCCCGAATCTGAAGTGCGTCAAGCATTTCATTTCGGCAACTTCGACGCCGGACTCGAAGCAGTACGCAAGCTGATGCGAGCCGAGTGGCGTCCTGGGGTGGTGCGACTCTATGACGGCCGCGAATCTTGGCGACACTTCCGTGAGCGTTTGCCGAAGGGCAACTCTATGCTCATCCTGGCTCACATGGGGCCGGCGGCACTGACCGCTGTTGAAGCCGCTGCGGTATCAAACATCTGCGAATCCGAGGGTGGTGTCGCAGCGGCAGACGAGGTAGTCGATGGTTGGTTTGAGCACCGCAACACTGTGCCCACTTGGGATGAGTTGCTGGCTCAGGGGATCGTGGCCGACACCATCGAGATTGCCGGCGATTGGACGCGGCTTCCCAAGCTCTATCGCGCAGTGATCGAGTCTCTCGAAGCGGTCGAGGGCGTGGTTGCTGCAAGTGCCCACACCTCACACGCTTACCGGTCTGGTGCAAACCTCTATTTCACGCTGGCCGCCACACCCACATCACCTGAGGACTACGAGTCCACCTACGATGCTCTATGGTCGGCAGCCATGAACGCAGCCGCAAGTATCGGCGCAGGCTTGTCTCATCATCATGGTGTCGGGCGAGTTCGCCGCGACTGGCTGCCGGTCGAGCTCGGGGCTGGCGGATTGTCGTTGTTGCGTTCGGTTAAAGCGGCGATCGATCCCAGTGGCCTGATGAACCCCGGAGTCTTGCTGCCATGAACTTTGCAGTCACCCAGCCAAGGTTGTGGCGCAGTACGGCATGGCTTGTCAGCGCCATCCTGCTGATGTCCAGTTGCGCTGGAGACCCCGGCAACAACGCCGATGACAGCGCTGGATCAGTGCCGACAACGTCCGGGGCACCGGCCACGACCCTCCCCGAGCAAACAGGTACCACGACAAGCACCGGGCCACCCACCACAACTACGACAAGCACCACGCCACCCACCACCACCGAGCCGGAACGGCACGAAGAAGCGCCTTTGCTGTTTGACCTCCTCGTGGCCGACGATGACTGGTATACGGGGGCCGACGGCGACCCTTGGCGCGCAACCGTTCGATCCGGGCCGGGCACCTTCTACGACCAGGCTGAGATGATTGAGGTACCGCGACCGGTCATCGAAGGAACGGGCGCGGTGCGCACCGATGACCAAGGAGTTGCTTGGCGTGAACTGAAACTCGGGCACGAACGAACCGGATGGGTGGAGGCGGACCGTCTGGAAATCAACTCAGCAGCACAAACCTCCTACTTCGACGACCCCTGTGCCACCGAGGGCGCAGCCCAGGGTCCGGTCCCGATCAGCGGTGCGATCGGTTCCATCAGCACCGGCGCGACCGAGGGCCATGTCGCTCAGATGTGGCACCTGCTCGGGCCGGGATGCGACCGTCTGCACATCGCATTCGGAACAGGTGGGGCCTACAGCGGCGGGTCTCTCGCCGCGGCCGTCCCCCAAGGGGTAACCGTTGAGGCGTTCGGCACATGGGCACGGATCACTGTCCCAGGACTTGGTTCTGCGCGTTTCGACGCCGACACTGAGCAGGGTTGGAATCTGACCTCCATAGTCGCGAGAGCAGTGGACAACACCGTCGTGATAGATGTGTATGCGCCTCAACCGTCTCAGTTCGCGGCCCATGTGTTGTCCAACCCGGCCCGGGTGCTGGTCGACGTTACCCCTGGAGGGGGCGACAACGGTGATTCGCCTCCACACGCCGGCCAGCAACTACACGCCAATCTGGGCGAACTCGCGGCGGTGGCCTGGCCCGAGCCACCCGATGCAGAGAATCCCTTAGCGGTCGCGTTGCCGCTCACCGTTCGCGGTTACGCGCGTTGTTTCGAATCAGTCTGCGACATAAGGATCCAACACGCCGATGGAAGCCCCGCCACAGCGACGGTCAGCGGGCCGCAAGTGTTCAGACCCGGCCGCGGCAGCAATTGGGCGGTCAAGGCCACCGACTGGTCCGGGGTTTGGGGAACCTTCGAATTCACCCTTGACAACGTCGAGCCGGGGGAATACCGGTTGAAGGTCGGCATGGAACACTACATCGACGAAAACGGCAACGAACCCGGTGATCCCGAATTCGCCGGAGTCTCCCTCAAGGGAGTGACGATCCCCTTCCTAGTGTTGAGTTCATGATCCCCCAGTTTGGTGCCATGAGGCCTTGCGATTCAATTGAACGCGCTCTAGAGTAATACTTATGGGCAAATCAGTAAGAGTACGGCCGCGCGGCTGTACAACAATCACCTCGAAGCACCAAGTGACTATTCCAGCAGAGGCATTCGTATCCGCAGGTCTTGCGAAAGGTGAGTCGTTGCGAGGCACCGCTCTCGGTCCTGGGCGCGTCATCTTCGAGCGCGTAGGCGACCGACTCGGCGACACTGCGGGAATCTTCGACGGTATCTACCCCGTCGATACGGTCGAAATTCTCCGCGATGAGTGGGAGTAGTCAAACCGGACTCGTCGTGGTCGATGCCGGCGTCGTCATCGGCCACCTTGATCGGACCAATCCACACCACCACGCCGCCACCAACGCACTGCGCGAAGCGGCGTCTTCAGCTCAGCGGCTGGCGCTGCCCGTCACGGCCTTCGCCGAGTGCCTTGTCTACCCCACCAAGGCTGGTCGCGAGACAGCCGCTCGCTTTGAGGCGGCACTCGCTGCCATACCGATCGGTGTCCTCGACGCCGATGTCGACATCGCTCGATCCGCCGCCGTGCTGCGTGCTGGACACCCCTCATTGAAACTCCCTGACGCGCTCGTCATCGCCACAGCCACTGTCCACGAAGCTGACGCCCTCATCACAACCGACCGCCGATGGCCTACTGCACTCACATCGGCACTGCGGTTCGCCTTGTGCATAGTGTGAACTGGGAACCATGAGCTTGATTGCCGCTATTGATGTTGGAACAACGACGGTTCGTGCGGCTGTGTTCGATGCGCAAGGCGAACGCCTCACCATCGCGCGTGCCACCCTCCGTTTCCAGCATCCGTTTGCCGGTGCCGTCGAGCAGGATCCTGATGAGATCGTCAGCACCGCCCTCGGCGTCTTTCGGCGGAGCCTGCAAGACGCCGGAGTAAAAGCAACCGACATCAGCGCTTTGGGCATCACCAACCAGCGGTCAAGCGTGGTCGCATGGGACAGCGAGACCGGTCGGCCGCTGCGCCCGTTGATCGGCTGGCAGGACACTCGCACCGCAGAGCGGGTAGCGGAGTTTGTGTCAGCCGGAATCCCGCTCAATACCTCGGCGTCGTGCACCAAACTCGAGTGGCTGATGGCCAATGACGACTCTGTCGGCAACGCTTCGGCCAACAACAGCCTTCGCTTCGGGACCGTCGACACTTGGCTGAGTTGGGCGTTGAGCGGAGGCACTGTCCACGTGACGGATCCATCAAATGCAGGGGCAACCGGCTGTTACGACTTGGACGGTGGTGATTGGTCCGACGATGTGCTGGCACTGTTTGGTGTACCTCGCGAATCGATGGCCACGGTTGTGGCATCCGACGAAATCGTTGGTCATTGCGATTCCTCACTTGTCGGCGCTGCCATCCCGCTAGCGGCCCGGTGTGGAGATCAAATGGCGGCATGCATGGCTCACGGCATGGTTGACGGCACTGCCAAGCTCACTCTCGGTACTTCAGGC
>JAKZTU010000146.1:0-3240 GCA_047516945.1 Acidimicrobiales bacterium | reverse complement strand
TGGAGGTGCATGAGGTTTTCGGCGACTTCTTCTTGGGGGGTCATGTGGGTGACGCCGGACAGGGGGAGGACGGTGTGGGGGCGGCCGGCTTCGAGCAAGGCGCGAGACAGTTGCAGAGTGTGGGCAGCCACCACGTTGTCGTCGGCTAGGCCGTGGATCAGCAGCAGCGGCGGGACCCCTCTCGCATCGTCAACCTGCACAGAACCAAAGAGAACGTCGCTACGCTCGTAGTTCTCAGGCTCGGATTCGGGGTGACCCAAGTAGCGCTCGGTGTAATGGGTGTCGTACAACCGCCAGTCGGTCACCGGTGCTCCGGCGATAGCAGCGTGAAACACATCGGGGCGGCGTAGCGCAGCCAACGCCGCCAAATAGCCGCCGAACGACCAACCCCGAATCGCCACACGGTCAAGATCAAGGCGGGGATTCAACTCGGACATCGCATACAGAGCCTCGATCTGATCGTCGAGCACCGGGCCCGCCAAATCCCCTCGCACCTCCCGCTCAAACTCCGGTCCCCGACCCGGCGTACCGCGGCCATCGGTCACCAGTACCGCGAAACCCTGATCGGCGAACCATTGCGAAACGTAGAACAGCGACCGAGCCTGCTGCACGCGCTGGGCGTGAGGGCCGCTATAAGGGTCGAGCAACACAGGCAATTTCGTCTCCGAATCCGCTTCAGAAGACTCGTTCGGCAACAGCAAAGCAGCCGCCAGTTCACGTTCACCGAGACGATGCAACGAAACATTGAGATCGACATTCGGTGCCTCGCTATGGCTGGCGATCCGTGACACAGCACGCCCCTGATGACGAACCTCGACCCCTACACCATGATGAGCCAGGCTGCGGTTCACCCGCACTTCGGTTGCACCGCCGACGACCGCGCTCTTGATGCCGGGTGAGTTGTCCCACCAGCGAAGTTCGCCATTCCAGCTCACCGTCGCAACCTGTACAGAAGTTGGTTCCCGACAAGCGGTAATCACGATGCCGTCGTCGCCGACATCAATCACGCTTCGCACCTGCACCCCGTCACCGGTCAACGCCACGCCATCAACACACAAACGCCGAGCCGGCGCTCGATCCTCAACCGTGACCAGGCGCTCGTCGTGCAACACCGGCACCCCAGAGACCAGCTCAACCCAATGGTCGTCGACCACCTGATAGCGCTGGGAACACTCCCCCGTCTCCGCATCCACATCAAGCACCCCGAGCGTGCGCTGATCTCGATTCTGCACCGTCAACAAAATGCCCTCACCAGTCCAATCCGCCTCAGCCAGGTACTCCCAGGAAATGCCAGCGCCGCCCAACCATGCCGCACCTGCTTCGCGGTGGCTCCAATCCACATCAACCCGCCCGCCGTCCAGCCCGACAATCGCCAAGCCCACATCAGCATTGGCACGCCCCGCCGCTGGGTAACGAATCTGCGTCGGCGACTCCCAAGGGCTGACCAAAGCACTGATCCACCAGGTATCGATCGGTGCCACGTCAACTCTCTGGACCAACAGTGCATCGCTGTCGGGTCCCCACCAAAACCCCCTGGTCCTGCCCATTTCCTCAGCCGCAATGAACTCCGCGGCACCCCACGAAACAGTCTGTTGCTCCTCTCCGATCAGCAGACGGTCCTCAGTGTCGGTAACGATCCGCAACTCACCACCGGCCACGTAGGCAACCTTTTCGGCGTCGGGCGACAGCCGCGGATCAAAAGCACCTTCGGCTGCATCAAGCACGCGAAGATCGCTGCTTTGTAGATCCACACGAGCAATCTGGGATCCGATAGCAAAAACCGCGACCGTCAGATCACGGTCCGCGTCATAAGAAACGATCCCTCCAGCGGATTCCCGGGCGCGCTCCCGGCGAGTCCGCTCCGCCGTCGGGAGATCAGCTCGATCCGCGCCGAACTCACAAGCGTCAACCACGAGACGCTCGGTGCCGTTCGCCACATCAAACAACCACAAAGAATTGACCGGGTCGACAGGTCCGCTCGAACGCAGAAAGGCAACCCGCTCACCATCCGCGGAAACCCGAATGTTACGGGGAGCGCCGAGCGTGAAACCCCGAGTCAGCGCATGGCGTCGAGGAAAGGACCGCTCATCGGACATCTGCGGGGTGTTCATCTGCATATCCTTGCGGATGCAAACACCAATCGCACGGAGACATCATGGAGCAACACCAAGGAATGGTTCGCTGGGGCATCTCTTCCACCGGCAATATCGCCACTCAGTTCGCTGACGCGTTCACCCACGCAGAAGGCGGACGGCTTGTTGCCGTCGGTTCACGAACGCAAGACAAAGCCGTTCAGTTCGCGGCCACCCATCAAATCCCCCGTGCACACGGCAGCAACGCTGATCTGGCAGCGGACCCCGATGTCGATGTCGTCTATGTGGCCAGCTTGCAACCCGCCCATGTGCACGACACTGTGATGTTTCTCGAAGCAGGCAAACACGTCCTGGTTGAGAAGCCGATCGCCCTCAATGTGGCAGAGGTCGACCGCATGACCGCCGCCGCGCAAGCCAATGACCGGTTCTTGATGGAAGCAATGTGGATGCGCTTCAACCCCGCCCACGTTGAGGCGGTCAAGCGCATCAACGCCGGAGCCATTGGTGAGGTTCGTCGCATCCACGCCGACTTCTCATTCGCCATGCCTTTCGACCCCGACAACCGGCTTTGGAACCTCGAAGCAGGCGGCGGGTCACTGCTTGACCTCGGCGTTTACCCGCTCACGTTCGCCTGGTGGATTCTCGGCGAACCCGCCTCGATCTCCGCGGCTGGGCACATCGCCGAATCTGGCGTCGACGCTGAAACGACCCTGTTGTGCCGCTGGTCCAATGGAGCCTCAGCCACACTGACAAGCGGAATCGACGTGTTTGGAACCCTCGACGCCCGAGTCGAAGGCACCGGTGGATTCGTGGAGTTTCCCGCACCAGCCCACGCCACCGACACCGTCATTGTGCAAAGCGGACCCGAACGCGAAGAGATCAAGGAATCACTCCCGTCGCTGCACTATCAGGTGGCTGAAGTCCACCGTTGCCTCGCCGCCGGTGAACAACAGAGCCCTCGCATGACTTGGGCCACTAGCCGATCCATGATCGCAGCTTGTGACGCGGTCCGCGCCGAACTCGGCGTCCGCTACGCCAGCGACTGAACCGGACCATCGGCGAGCACCACTTGGACCACCTGGGACTCGGAATCTGCGACGAGCACACCGCGGCCGGGGATGTTCGGGAGTTCAAGACGGGCAGGGAG
>JAKZTU010000145.1:0-14184 GCA_047516945.1 Acidimicrobiales bacterium | reverse complement strand
TATCGACTTGTTTGGAACAAACAAAAGAGCTTTGTAGGCACGACTTCTAACGGATCTTCTAACGGACGGTCTGAAACAGGCTGTTATCCACAGGGACACGCCGACACGTTCATCAGGCATAACACCAGGTCAACCGCATTTATCGGCACGAATCGACACTCACCGATATGGGCTTTCGCGAACTCATCTCTTCTTTGGCATACCCGCCGAGGAACCTGTTGCTGACGAATCGGCCGCAGCAACCGTTTCATCTTGGTGGGCCGATCACAGTGCGGTGGCCCTAGCCGCGAGTCGCGTTGCCGATCTGTTCGACGATGAGCCAACTGTGCAGGTGGCCGATATCGACGCTGTGCCAATCGACACGATTGACCCCGTCGCCGCGGCCGACGCGGCGCTGAAAATTCACCGTCAAGGTGTTGATCATGTGCTGTCACTTGCCCGTGGTTACGACTTCGAGACCCTGTTCTTCTGGCAGCCCTACCTGTACACCAAATCGAATCTCACGCCAGCAGAGCAAAACCTTGTCGGGCTCCCCGGATACGACACTGATGTGTGGCTACCCATGACTGAACGGGTACGCGCCGGCCTTGCAGCACCCATCATCGATTTGAGCGAAGTGCTCGACTCAGTTCCGTCATCGGTCTATTGGGACTTCGTTCACACAAACGAACACGGAGCAGCGATCATCGCCGCTGCCATCGAAGAACACCTCCGCCAAGCCCTCAGCCAACTGGATTAGAGGCCGAGGTCCATGTGAAGACGGGTCAGGGCCTCAACTACATCCATTCCCTGATGCCAGAACTCGTCGACACCGGCGGTTTCCAGATCGCCGCGAAGATCACCTGGCTGACCAGCGAGGATCACTCGCTTGGCGCCCGCCTCACGCAACGCCAATGTTGTGCCGACGCCTCGAAGCGCATAAACGGGATCCGATGAACAGATCACCGCGACCGCAGCACCAGATTCGCTGAAGCGAGCTTCGGCTTCCAACGGCGATTGAGAGCCGTGCACTTGTGCTCCCGAACCGACCAGGCCCGCCACAGCCAAGAGGTTGGAGACCCAGGTGCTGCGAGCCGTGTGGGTCGCCAAATCCCCAAGCGCGGCAATGTGCACTCGGGGGCGCTCACCGGTAGCCAACAGATGGCGGTCAGCGGCGTCTCGCAGAGCTTCAAACGGCGCTGCCAGTCGGCGTAGCGGAAGCCCCGCCCCCGCCGACGCCTCAGGTGTGCTGAGTTCTTGTCCCGATTGTTCTTCGTCTGCCAAGTCTGGATATTCCGACACTCCGGTAATGACCTCACTACGGGTGTGCAGCGCTTCAAGTCTTCGCTGCCATGAGCGGTCAATCGCCAAACGCACCGAACCATCGGCAATGACCGCCTCTATTCCGCCCGCAGCCTCAACTTCTACAAACTCAGACCAAGCCCGAGCAGCGAGTCGACCTGTCAGAGACTCAACGAACCATGCACCCGAGGCAGGATCCACTACCCGAGCGAGATGTGACTCTTCGATCAGCACCGTCTGGGTGTTACGAGCAACACGTCGAGAAAAGTCGTCGGGTGGACCAGACGCCTCATTGAAAGGCAACACTGTGACCGCATCAGCACCTCCGACACCAGCCGCAAAGGCTGCTGCGGTCGCCCGCAACATGTTGACCCACGGGTCGCGGCGGCTGTAGATCGCCCGACTGGTGACCGCTTGTTGGAGTTGCGGCGCAGCGGTGGGATCAATACCAGACACCTCCAACACCCGTGCCCAGAGCCGTCTTGCCGCACGCAGCTTGGCCATATTGACGAACTGGTCGGCGCCAATGCTCAGCCTGAAACCGATGGTGTTTGCCCCAAGCAAGGGGTCGACGTCAAAGGACTCAAGTAGGCGGAGATAGGCGACCCCAGTTGCGATGCCGTACGCAAGTTCGCAAGCCTCACTGGCACCGGCCTCGGCGTAGCGAGTCGAGTCGACACTCAATGTCCGACCTGATGGCAGCGACGACACCAGCGAAGCGGCCACGTTCACCACATCGTCTGCGTTGGCGAAACCACCGCGCGGCACCTCGCCAATGGGGTCTAGTCCAAACCAGCTAGCGGTGGTGGCCAAATTGCCTTGCTGTTGAATCACCGCAGCCAGCGCGCGCGCGGCGTTGATGTCGGCATGAGGGGCCAAGACCACCGCGGCCAAATCGAACAAAACCCCCGCAGTAGCCCGCTGCAGCGTATCCAGGGTCCAGTTCGGGCTCGGGGGGACCAGCTCAACGGAAGTGACGCCGCGTTCAAGTTCTTCGAGAACAGCGCGACCGCAAGCGTCGGGGTCGTCTGCGCTGAACTGCTGGCGCACATTCCAACCGCGCTCAAGCCGTTGCGCGTCGACGGGTACAAACTTCGCGGGCTCAAGCGAGTCCGTTGCGGTGTAGAGCGGCTGGATATCAAGGTCGTCGCGAGTCGTCGAGACGAGCACCTCGTCGAATGACTTGCCGCGCAGCACTTTGGTGACTGCGTCTGCCCAATCTGAGAGTTCAGTCTTGCTGAAACTGAAGTCAAAGTCCGGTTCTGTCACCGTTCTATCCTATTGGCTGGTCCGTTTGGTCTACGAGGACCGAGCCAACACGGACCGAATAGTCAACGCGATCGAGGCCTCAGAACACTGACGTAGAGCGGTCGAGCATCCCCCACTCGCGAAGGAGGCTCGCTTAGGTTGCGCGTATGGCTCAGCAATCTTCGGCATCGGCTTTAGGCCGTCCTGTTACTGATTTTGTTCACGGTCGCAGGTTGCTTTGGGCGCCGTTTGTTTCGCTGTTGGTATGCGCTCTTCTTGCTGGTGGATTGGTGCTTGGGTCGGTGAACGCCATCGAATCCGAAACGCATTCGTGCCAACCGCCGGTGACCCCAACTCACCCTTTCTCTGATGTGGGTGAAGACTCGTTCGCGTATGACGCCGTGGCCTGTATCTATCTGCTGGGTGTCACCACCGGCACCACGCCCACCACGTTTTCACCCGACGAATACGTGACCCGCGAACAGATGGCTTCGTTCATGGCTCGGCTATACCAAGCCGTTACCGGTACCGAAGCTCCGGTCGTGTCGACACCGTTCACTGACATACCTAGCGACTCGTTCGCACAAGATGACATCGCGCGAATCTATGGACTCGGCATCACCACCGGCACCACAACCACCACCTATTCGCCCTATTTTTTTGTGACCCGCGAGGAGATGGCGGCTTTCTTGGCACGGCTTTATCGAGCTGTTTATGACCAGCAAGCGCCGGTTGCGTTAGCACCGTTTTTTGATGTGCCGTTGGACTCGTTCGCATACGACGACATTGGACGTATCTACGGGTTGGGTCTCACCACCGGGACCACAACCACCACCTATTCGCCCCACCTCAATGTGACCCGCGAGGAGATGGCGGCTTTCTTGGCGCGTTTCCGCCAACTCCCAGAACCCACCGCCACAACCACAACCACCATCAACATCAACATCAACGCAGACGACACAGCTGATCCGCCTTCACCACCCCAAGACGACACCAGTGACGAGGACACCAGCGACCACGAAGCAACCTCGCCACGTGATATCGCCTTTCTCCGCACGAGTTCCAACAGCACCGGCGAGATCTGGGTAATGGACGAAGATGGTCGCAACCTGAAACAAATCACCAGCACAAACAACTCCGCCGAGGACCCGACGTTTTCACCCGACGGAACATATATCGCTTATACGGCTGCGAGCGCCACAAGCATCCTGCAGATTTGGGTCATAAACGCGGATGGCAGCAACCCGATCCAGATCACCGAGGAACCCGAAGATCGAATAGCCGAATTTAGTTTTGACCCGTCCTGGTCATCTGATGGCCAACGAATCGCCTACGTGAGTTACGGCTCGAATCACGCTTTCGAAATATTTGTCATGAATGCGGATAGTTCCGACCCGCAACAGATCACCAGCAGTTATCTGCATCCACGACAGCCCCGGTGGTCACCCGACGGCATGCGCATCGCCTTCACCAGGACCAACGGCGACAAAGACAGGGTTCTGGTAATCGACGCGGACGGCACCGACCTGAAGTATCTCAGTTCTGCGTCTAGCTCTAGTAATGACCCGGCGTGGTCTCCTGACGGCACAAGAATCGCCTTCGCAAGTCACCGAAGTGGCGAAACAGAACAAATCTGGGTGATGGACGCTGACGGGACCAACCAAACACAGATCACCGACGACGGCTACTCCAACTCAGAACCGGCTTGGTCACCAGACGGACGCATCATCTACGTCAGCAACCGAGGTCACGATGTCAAAGAAGAGATCTGGATCATGGACGCCGATGGCACTAACCAACAAGCCGTTACCAGCGACGCCCGCAATGAGTTGGACAGGCAGCCCACATGGTCAGCAAGCGCCACTGATGCCCCCTGATCAGTACTTGGACTCGGACCTGGGAAGCATCCACCACTCAACGGCAATACTGCAATAATTTTGCCCGTGTGGCCCGACATCTTTACGACAATGCTTTAGATCGCCCTGTCACAGCCATTGTCAACGATCGCAGGGCCAGGTTGGGACCATTCGTTTCGCTGCTGGTCTGTGCTCTCATTGCTGGCGGACTAGTCCTGGCTTCAGTGAACGCGACCGACATCAAGCTGCGAATTTGCCCGAGTCCCGAAGCGCCAACTCACCCTTTCACCGACGTATCTGAAGACTCGTTCGCATACGACGACGTGACCTGTATCTATCTACTCGGAGTCACCACGGGCACCAGCCCCACCACATATTCTCCTGACCGCTATGTGACCCGCGAGGAGATGGCCGCTTTCATGGGACGGCTCTATCGGGCTGTTACTGGTCTGGAAGCCCCGATCGTGCCGACTCCGTTCCCCGACATGCCGACTAGCTCGTACGCATACGAACACTTGGGGAGAATCTATGGACTCGGGATAACCACTGGTACTAGCCCCACCACATTCTCGCCTTACTTTTTTGTGACCCGCGAGGAGATCGCTTCGTTCATGGCTCGTTTTTATCGAGCAATCAGTGGGAGCGAAGCACCGATCGTGAAAACGCCGTTCACCGACGTACCAACCGACTCATACGCATACGACGATGTCGCACGAATCTATGGACTAGGGCTCACCACCGGCACTGGCCCAGAGGAATATTCACCCGAGAGGCACATGACACGTGAGGAGATGGCTTCATTTTTGGCGCGCTACTACCGACTGCTTCCCAGCCCCTCTGAGCTGGAGATATTGCGGAGAAACGGCCTCTTGTCGACAACGACGCAAGCACCAGCGACCACCCAAGCCCCTCCCACCACCCAAGCACCCAACAACGGAGACAACGGAGACAACGGAGACAACGGACTTCCACCACCCACACAACCGCCGACCATCACACAACCGCCGACCACAACGCTTCCACCACTCAACAACCCCGCGACTTGCACTCGAAGTAGTATCTCAAGTCACGCCATCACCTTCGTCCGTAGGTTCTCCCACTCCGAGAGCACCCTACAAGTCTCAACCATCGGTGAGATCTGGATTGCGAACGAAGACGGCACGAATCTCTGCCGACTCACCAACACCGATGACAACAGCGAGCATCCCGCATGGTCACCCAACGGCGCCTACCTCGCCTACACGAGCGCCGGCTTGAACGGCAGCGACTCGCAGATCTGGGTGGTGAACGCCGACGACAGCAACGCACGGCAGATCACAAGCGCCCCGTCAACCGAACCCTGGTTGTTCAACTTGAACCCAACCTGGTCACCTGACAGCACCAAACTCGCCTTTCAAGGCTACGGCGACGGACACGATCTTGACCTGGTCATAATTGACGCGGACGGGACCGACCAGCGACGAGTGAGTTCCACGTATCACAAAGCATCGGAGCCCTCGTGGTCTCCAGACGGCACCAAGATCGCCTTCACCAAGTATGGCGACTCCATCTGTAGGGACGGGATTCCGATTGCAGGAGATGCAGAGATTTGGGTGATGAACGTCAGCGACGGAGTCGCAACGCAACTCACCGGACGCGATTCCAGCACTGAACCTGCCTGCGTCGACAAGCAACCTCAAACGTACAGCACGGTGTTTCATACCACTCATCCCGAGTGGTCGCCGGACGGCACCAAGATCGCCTACACCGGGGGCCGTGGAGGTACCGGCACAGCAGTGTGGGTTATGGACGCCGATGGCACCAACAAGACGAGACTAACCAGCGTGCCCGGCTATTCGAGGCATCCATCCTGGTCACATGACGGCACACAGATCGCCTACTCAACATATGCAGGTATCAAGTTCGGTAATGAAATCTGGATCATTGACGCCGACGGCACCAACCCGCAAAGAATCACCCATCACCCAGACGAAGTGATCGACGGCTATCTGACCTACATCGACGATCACGAACCTTTCTGGCGCTGAACGACCAACCGAGCGCCACGCCAACAAGTCACTCAGGACTCGAGTTGGCCTTGCAAACCCTCGACTGCCTCGATGAACTCTTCGACCATGTCCAAAACGACTGTGCTCGCGGACTTTCGCTGGTTCATGTTGCCAACAATCTGTCCGACAAAATAGTTGGCCAACTTTTCCGCTCCAGACCCCGCTTGGTGGGCTGCCCGATCAATTCGTCGCTGAGCAGCTGCGGTGAGGATCGGCTGCAATGGCATGCCGAGCGGGTCAGGGGTGTCGTCTCGGTCCCATTCCTGCGTCCATGCCGACTTCAACATCCGCGCGGGTTTTCCGGTGAGCGATCGTGATCTGATCGTGTCGGCCGATGTGGCCGTGAGGAATTTCTCCTTCACAACCGGGTGCGTTTCAGCCTCATCAGTGGTTAACCAGACCGACCCGCACCACACTCCTTGCGCGCCCAGCGCCATCGCTGCAGCCATCTGACGCCCACGGCCAATACCACCAGCTCCCAGTACCGGAAGTGACGTGGCGTCGACGATCTCGGGGATCACCACCATGGACCCGATCTCACCCGTGTGGCCGCCGGCCTCCGAACCCTGCGCCACGATCAAGTCAACACCTGCACGCTCGTGCGCCTCGGCGTGTGACGCTCGACCGGCGAGCGCGCCCACCATGCGACCGGCTCCTTTCACAGCCTCGATCATCTCTGGGGGCGGTGGCCCCAAAGCGTTGGCCACAAACGCCGTCCGCTTGGCCAACGCCACATCAATTTGCGGAGCTGCCGCGTTCGCGGAGAAGGGCGCGGCCCCAGCTCTGTCCATGCTCCCAGAAAGTGTGCTCTCAGCAGGCGGCATCGCTGGCACCTCGTAACGGGCCAGGATGTCGTCGACGAACTCTCTGTGCTCCGGCGGGATCATCTTGACGAGATCCGCGGTCGTGTAACCACCGGAGTCATCGCCCGCGTAACGAGCCGGGATGATCAAATCAACGCCGTAGGGCTTGTCACCAACCGCGTCCTCAATCCACTCAAGATCGATTTCGAGTGCTTCGGGGGTGTGGCCAACGGCACCTAGAACTCCCATTCCTCCAACCCTCGAAACCGCCGCTACCACGTCTCGACAATGGCTGAAGGCAAATATCGGGAATTCAAGATCGAACATTTTCGTTACGTCGTTGCGCATCTGCGGATCCTCTATCAACTCTCACTACCGACCATACCGGTAAGTTAGCGACCGTTCACATGCTTGGGGTACACTGCGCGCATGAGCACACCAGAAGTCGTAATCGTCGACGCCGTCCGCAGCCCAATCGGCAAACGGAACGGCGAACTGTCCACCATGCACAGCATCAACTTGCTAGGCGATGTACAAAAGGCGATCTTTGATCGCACCGGTATGGACCCGGCCGTAGTTGGCCAAGTTGTGGGAGGATGCGTCGGCCAGGTCGGTATGCAAGCCATGAATACGGCTCGCAACGCCTGGCTCGCTGCCGGGCTGCCGCTTTCGGTGGCTGCGACCACAGTCGACGCTCAGTGTGGTTCGAGCCAGCAGGCAACCAACCTCGCTTATTCACTCGTGAAGTCTGGGGTTGTCGACTCGGCACTGAGTTGTGGCATCGAGTTGATGAGCCAGATCAAGATGGGCTCGACCATTCCCGATCCCGCTACTACCGGCGTACCGGTCAACTCTCGCTATTGGAAAAGCTACGAGTGGACCTCACAGTTCGAAGGGGCCGAACGTATCGCTGACAAGTGGGACCTCACCCGGACCGAAGCCGACGAATTCGGTCTGCGAAGCCAGCAACTAGCAGCTAAAGCCTGGGAAGAAGACGCTTTCGGGTCACAAATCGTTCCTGTCGAAGTCCCGGTCCTTGGTGAGGACGGCAAACCCACCGGCGAACACAACTCAGTAACCAAAGACGGAGGTCTGCGCGAGACCACCCTGGAGGCCCTCGCCAACCTGAAACCGGTTGCTCGTGACGACGGGATACACACCGCTGGCTCGTCAAGCCAGATCAGCGATGGTGCTGGCGCGGTTTTGATGATGACCTGCGAAAAGGCCGACGAACTCGGCCTGAAACCCCTAGCAAAGATCGTCGACACCTGTCTCGTCGGCACCGATCCGGTCCTGATGTTGACCGGACCCATCGATGCGACCCAAAAGCTCCTCTCCGACAACAATCTCGCTATCGACGACATCGGTCTCGTCGAGATCAACGAGGCCTTCGCCTCGGTCGTGTTGGCTTGGGAACGGGAGCTATCGCCCGACATGAGCACCGTCAATCCCAACGGTGGGGCCATTGCTCTTGGTCACCCCCTAGGGGGAACCGGGTCTATCTTGATGACCAAGGCTGTGCACGAGATGCGACGCAGCGACATTGAGTACGGCATCGTCACCATGTGTTGCGGCGGTGGTCTAGGAACCGGAACCCTGCTCCAGAAGACTTAGCTGGCTCTTGGGGCGGCTCTTCAGCCTTGCGCCCAGAACTCTTGCCAGTGTTCGCCGTCGTAGGGAATCGAACCTAGGCCAATCTGCTTGTCTGGCCAGTTGGCTGGCGCTTGCGCTAACGGGTTGGGTTCATCGTGTCGCCAGCCAAGCCACAGTAGATGGCGCCGGCGCGTGAACTTCCAAACTCCATCGACACGTATGTAACGGTCTTCGTACTTGATTAGCTGCTGAATGAAGCCCTCGTCAGCATCGTCGATGAATCCATGAGCCCAAACCGTGCCCCGTGCAGTTGATGTGCCGCTGTCGGAAGGATCGTTGCTGTCGGTTTTTTCGTCAAACTCGATCAAGTGATTCGCGACTAGCAGCACGGCCATGCCGATCTGGCTGAGCGATTCAGCAAAAAACGCTCGTGCTCCGCCGGCACCCTCACCGTACTGCCCAAAACGCGCGTCTGGGCGGTACAGCGAAACCAATAGGTCGAGATCTCGACGGTCAACAGCGTCGGCATACGCGAAGGCCAGTTCCCGGATCTCGTCTCGCGCCACCGTCTGCTCAATGGCTGTCATTTCATCGGCCACTAAGACCCTCCCTCTGCTTCTGAGACAGCGACAACGTGGTCGAGGAAACGGTCGATCGTGGCTACCGCAAACTCCAAGAATGCCGCCCCTTGTGGGGTCGGCTCCGGATCGACGACTACCCCCCAGGAAAGGTGGCACTCGGGTCCGTCATCACGCAGCACAAACGTGGCGTGGTACAAGTCAAGGCCCGTGGGCCCGGTCACCGAATAGGCGCGCCGCCACGGCGGTTCGAACGACAACACCGTTTCCACCAATAGCTCGTCTGAACCAAGCAGTTCCTGCTGACCCGGCAATTTCAGATGCAGTACCGCTCCCGGACCATGCGGTGCTGGATCACCCTCGGTGACATAACCGCCGGTCAGCTTCTCGATTAGGTCATTCAAGACCTTCCAAGTGTGTTCGCGGGGCGCGTTGACATGCCTCTCAAGCGAACGAGACTGGTGCTTTTTGTTCATGAATCAATACCTCAGAGACGACATAGCATCCACAATCGTGTCACGTAGATCCGGTTGACAGACAATGAGACCAGGCGACCATGGGTCGGCCTTGTTGAACCAAAGCTCACTGCCATCAAGCCGACAAGCAACCAGACCCGCAGCCTCTGCCACCGCGGCTGGAGCGCACACATCCCATTCGTAGAGTCCACCACCATGCACATAAGCATCGACTCCACCGCGCACCACCGCCATCGCTTTCACCCCCGCTGAACCCACAGCCAATATTTCCGCGCCGAGCGCTCGCTGCAGCAAACGGCCATCTATATGACGACGCGAGCGAGAGACCAAGACCCGAGGTTGATCTCCGACACGCGACATGATCGGCACCGGCGTCGGTTCGGTTGCCCAGGTTGTGTCCCATCCAGGCACCGCCACGGCTCCCGCTGTAGGTCTGCCTGCTTCGACTAGCGCAACATGCACCGACCAGTGGGCGCTCCATCCAAAATCATTCGATCCGTCAAGCGGGTCAACTATCCAAACCCGATCAGAGGACAGGCGAGAACTCAGATCGCGTCCCTCTTCGGAGAGAATCGCGTCATCTGGCCGATGCTGAGCCAATTCCCCGACAATAAAATCATGCGCTGCACGATCACCCGCGTACTCGAGGGACCTCCAGCGCTGATGTGAGCCTTCAGATTTTGCGAGCATGCGCTGCAATAGCTCGCCTGTCTCCGACGCAATACGAAACGCCAAGGTGTGATCAGACGAATCAGCCATTCAACCCACTCAGATCTCCCAGTTCGCGACGCGACCACACGCGGCAATCTGTTGAGCACGAGCGACGATCTGCTCTCCGTATTGAGGATGGGGGAGGATATAAAATCTCTCTTCCACGATCGCTTCGAACACTTTCTGTGCGACCTCGCTGGGCGGCATCCCCGAAGCAAGCAGGTCTTGCACTGCGGAGCGCCTGAACTCGCTCTCTTCGGTCGGCTCCTCCAACGACACCAGGTGTTCAGGGATGTTGCGATCCGAGTCCGCGATGCGGGTCTGCACAAATCCGGGACACAACACCGAGACTCGCAGGTTGGTGGTCTCTCGGGTTTCAAGTGAGAGCACCTCGCTCATTGCAACAACACCGTACTTTGCCACCGTGTACGCCCCCATTGACGGCGTCGGAAGCAGACCGGCCATTGAAGCTGTATTCACTATGGCGCACGGCTCTTGATGCGCGACCATGGCCGGGCCAAAGGCCTTGATTCCATAGATCACTCCCATCAGATCAACACCGAGCACCCAGTCCCAGACCCCGATGTCGTCCGGTTCGAGGATCGGCCCTCCACCCGCGACTCCTGCGTTGTTGAACAGGACGTGGACATCTCCAAAGTGTTCGTTGGCAGCCGCGGCAAGGGCCTTGACTGAATCATTGTCGGCAACATCGGTTCGCACGCCCAACACGCTCACGCCGTCAGCTTCGAATCCCGCCACCGCGGAATCGAGCGCCGACTGTTCGATGTCGGCAATGACCAGGTTCATGCCCTCGACCGCTAATCGTTTGGCCACCGCATGACCGATGCCGCTGGCGCCACCAGTTATCACCGCAGTCTTTCCGCTGAATTCGCGCATTTGTTGATCCTTACAGCTAATTCCGCATGTGCGGAAGTCAAGTCGTTGTAGAACTCCGCTGATCTCAGCCGGACGGGGCCTCAAGCCGGTGCAGCGACACCGCGTAGTTCCCGTCGCGGTACTGATCCTGCTCCCAAGTCGCCCAACGCCGGAGGAGTCTCAATCCTGTGGCAGCTGCGTGACGGTCGTAGTCCTCCAGACTGAGCCGCCCGAGCTGAAAACCGGCCAACACGAGCCCTCCTGGCTCAAGATGACGGGCCATGTTGGTCAACACTGTTGCTTCGGTGCCCGGTTCCACAAAGATCATCACGTTGCCGGCCATGACGATCAGGTCGAACCGTCGATTCAAGTCCAGCAGGCACAGATCATCTTGAAACCAGCACAGCCCGGGTGCCTTTGATTTGGCTTCGGCAAGCATGTCCGGGTCCAGGTCCACCCCGACAACAGATATTCCCCGCCGGTCGAGCTCAATGGCAACGCGACCTGTGCCACACCCCGCGTCGAGCACTGAAGCCGCCGGACCGAATCCGTATGACTCAAGCAGCGCGGAAACCAGGTCGGCTTCCCCGTGAATGGACTGACCGGCGGCTTCCAATGCGGCCCACCTACTGTCGTAGTCGGCACCGGGTTGGACATCATCGCGGCTACTCCATCTACTCATGCGGTACCTCTCCTGATCGCTGACGAACCATACAGTCCGCCCCCACACAGCACACTTGCCGGGACCGCGAAAGCCATATCGGGCTTGAGCGCTAGAGTCACCGGTGTGAGCGGAGGCATTTCCCACACTCGCGGCGCGCGAGCGTCCACACAGGCCATCGAGAACTACCGATTTCGCCAAAGGCTGATAACCGTATCCCTGCTCCTCGGAGTCTCGCTCACGTTGGCATCGGTATTCCTACTCGCTCCGACGAGTTCAGCGCAGGATCCGGTCACGACCCGGATTGAATGCAGCGACGCCACCGATGATTTCGTGCTGTTGTGCCTCGCCTTTGAGGCAGTGTTCAACAATTTTGTGGATGGCGTAGTTGTAGTGGACTTGGCAGACGCCGCCAAACAAGGCGTGATAGACGCCAACCTTGCTGAGCGAACGACTGATGCGCCGCCCTGTGCACTACCAGCACCCGAGTTTGAGGACATGTGCGCCGAAATCGACAAGGCGGAAGACACCACCGCTGCCGCGGTCGCCGCGACCGACGCGATGTTGGCATCGCTCAACGAGGCGCGGACCCGTCGTTTGACGCCGGACCAGCACCGTTCATTCGACAACATCCTGAGTTCTGAAATCACCAGAATCGGAATCGGTATCGAGTTTGCGTTGCTGGACACTGACGGGAATCCCTGCAGGACACCGAGCGATACCTGCCGCATGCAGATTCTGGAGGTCTATTCACCGAGTCCCGCAGAAACAGCCGGTTTGATGGTCGGCGATGTAATCGTCGCGTACGGCAAAGTAGTTGCGGACAACCCCTGCAGGGATCTGCGAAGTCTGGACTACGGCCACGATCTTGGAGACACCGTGTCGGTGTCGATACTTCGCAATGGCACCGCCATGGATTTTGACTTGGTGACCGCAGAAGTCATCGATCCCGTGGTATTCAGTCAGATTGTCGACGGCAACGTCGGCTACATCCAACTTGACGTTTTTTCGTCCGGTTCTCCGGAGAAGTTTCTGGCGCACTTGACTCGCCTGATCAATGCGGGAGCCAAGGCAATCGTGGTGGATCTTCGAAACAACCCGGGCGGTTACCTCACCGAAACGGGTCTGATTTCCGCTGCTTTCCTCAATGATGGTGACCTTGTATATCGCATTGTCTCGGTTCACTCCGATCAATCCGCGAATGCAGGCGGCGACGGCATAGCTGCAGATGCGATCGCTTTGCCAATGGCCGTAGCCGTCAATGGTCGTTCAGCCTCGGGTTCTGAGCTTTTTGCTTTGGCACTGCGCGGGAACAGCCGAGCAAAGATCGTTGGCAGAAGCACTTTCGGCAAGCACACGGGGCAGAAGACATTTACCGCTGAGGCGTCAGACGGTACGTCGTTGGGTGCGATACTGGTGACATCGTTGAGATTCTTCGGGCCGGGCGACCTCAGCTCTGCGGGCGGAATCCAACCTGATTTCGTCGAATCAATATCGGGTTGCGCGCATCCCATCGGTGTTGTGCGTCAGTCAGTGCCCTCGCTGTATCCCCGAGTGTCGGATCTCTCCATTACCTCTGTGCCGGCCTCGGTTGCCTACACACCAGGCGAAAAAGTCACCGTGGCAGTCTCTTTTGATGCTCCGGTGTCTGTTGATACCGCAAACGGAACGCCATACCTTGAGTTGCAGGTCGGAACCGAGGTGCGCCAGGCCGTCTATAAGTCGACATTGACGGCCAGCGGTGTCAGCGTCGTTGATTTCGAATACACAGTGGCAAACGACACTGACGATGACGGCATCAGCATTGAGCAGGACTCGATCATCGGTAACGGCGCCACAATACGTAGGCGTGGTGCTGGTTGGGACGCGATCCTCGACCATCCACCGCTTGCTGCAGAGATTCAACACACCGTTATACCCGACCCCGTTATACCCGACCCCGTTATACCCGACCCCGTTATACCCGACCCCGTTATACCCGACCCCGTTATACCCGACCCCGTTATACCCGACCCGGTAACACCCGACCCCGTTATACCCGACCCGGTAACAC
>JAKZTU010000144.1:0-5927 GCA_047516945.1 Acidimicrobiales bacterium | reverse complement strand
TTCGGCCACGGAGTACTCATCGGCCCGGTCACCTTGGGGGTCGGACTAGAACTGGACCGGGTGATTGTGCTGGGGCTCGCTGAGGGGACAATGCCTGAACGGCGCCGTGATGACCCGCTTCTACCCGATCACATCCGCGTGGGAACAGGGCCTAGCCTGCCCACCCGCGCAGAGAGAACACAAGACACGCACCGAGCCTTGCTGGCAGTGATGGCAGCCGCGAAGCACACGCTGTTCACGTTTCCCCGCGGGGATCTTCGCCGAAACGCTCAGCGAGCCCCGAGTCGCTGGTTACTCGATACCTGTGAAGCCCGCGACGGTGTGCGTCCGACCGCAGAAGACCTCGCTCGCAGCACCGGTGACTGGCTCGTTGAGGTGCCTTCGTTCGTCGCCGGGCTGCGCTCCATCTCATTCCCAGCTCACAATCAGGAATACGACATGCGAGCGGTTCTCGACTGGGCCGAAGACGGGCACGACATCTCCAAGTCGCCACCAGTGAAAGAGCGCCAAGAGCTTCGCCGCGGGGTAAATCTCATCTTGAGTCGCTTTTCGAATCGCTTTACACGCTTCGACGGCAACCTGGGTCGCAGCCTCAGCGCTACCGCGCTGGAGTCTCTGAAAGCTAAGGGACAAGAAACTTCTGCAAGCAGGCTCGAACTATGGTCCAAGTGTCCGCACGCCTATTTTGTGCGTCACGTCCTCGGTATCAACCCTGTCGAGGACCCCGAAGAGCAGTATCGAATCAGTCCTCTGGAGTTCGGTACGCTCTTTCATCTGGTGCTCGAGCGTTGGATCGAAGAAGCACGAGCCAATGACGCTCTTCCTGCGCCGACCGAGCCATGGGGCGATAGCGATGTCGCCCGGCTTATAGAGATCGGAATTGAAGAAGCCAAACGGCTAGAGCATCGCGGTCTTGTCGGGCGAGCGGTCTATTGGCAACGGGACAAACAGGTATTTCTCGACGACCTTCGCGAGTTCAGCCAGTTCGATTTCGACCAACGCACCGACAGCGCGACCAGCCCTATCGCTTCGGAGCTACGGTTCGGCCTGCCCACAAGCGATCAGGGAGCGATCGCCATCGCTCTACCCGATGGCCGAACGCTCAATCTGCGGGGCGCGATTGATCGAGTCGATGAAGACGCCGATGGGAATCTTCTGGTTATCGACTACAAGACTGGTTCTGCAAGAAACTACAAGAAGCTTGATGAAGACCCGCTCGGAGGCGGCACCAGCCTCCAACTCTTGCTCTATGCCCTAGCCGCTCGGCAATTGCTGAATCGCGCTGACGCGCCCACGTTCGGTTCATATTGGTTTGTCACACGCAAGGGCGGGTTCGAACCGCACGGCTATTCAATAACTCCGGAGCTAGAAGCCGAAGGGTTGCGCACGGTTGCCAGCATCATCGATTGCATCGAATCCGGGATGTTTCCCGCGCACCCCGCACCACCAGAATTCCGTCCTTGGGTCGATTGCTATTTCTGTGAGCCCGATGGTCTGGGCCTCTCCCATCAATACTCGGACTGGTTGCGAAAGAGCGCTGATCCCGAGTTGCGGCCATATCTCGAAATCAACGGAGGCGACCATGGTTGACGCGCCAAAAACCTCCGAAACGATCAGCGCGCCCGATCGTGGTGCCCAACACCCTCCTGCCGACGAAGAGCAGCGTCACCGAACACGCACTGAACGAACCAAGAGTCTGTTCGTCGAGGCTGGCGCAGGCACCGGGAAGACTCGCGCCCTGGTTGATCGTGTGGAGGCATTGGTTCTTGAAGACGGAGTGGCGATGGAAACAATCGCCATGATCACCTTCACCGAAAAAGCAGCTACTGAATTACGCGACCGTATTCGTCAACGTTTCGAAAGGTCCGACAATCCACTTGCGCTAACCGCGATCCAACAACTTGACGGCGCCGCCGTCGGCACGCTCCACTCGTTCGCCCAACGCATCCTTGCCGAGCACCCCGTCGA
The DNA here is from genome assembly GCA_047516945.1 of Acidimicrobiales bacterium. Classification (GTDB taxonomy): domain Bacteria; phylum Actinomycetota; class Acidimicrobiia; order Acidimicrobiales; family Aldehydirespiratoraceae; genus VXYK01. The sequence goes on along the minus strand of JAKZTU010000144.1, from coordinate 3,959 downwards.
GGCGGGGCTTCCCCCCGGTATCGAAGTCCTCGATGAGATCGGCTCGCAAGTCGAGTCCGAGTACCAATGGCAGCAGTTTCTCGACGAATTTCTCGAAGACCAATCAGTGGCCCGGTCTCTGCTATCTCTCGAAACCGCCGGCGTGAAACTTGATCACCTCCGGTCTTTGGCCTTGCAACTATCGGACAACTGGGACTTGGTTGAGGAGCGCCTTGATCTCGCTCCGCCCCAACCCAAGCCAATCGACACCGCTGATTTGCTCCGCCAATTCGATGAGGTGCTTGACCTTCGGGCCCATTGCACAAACCCATCGGACAAACTGTTTGCCCACCTGCATCGGGTTGCGGAGAACCGAACCGAACTGTCAAACGCATTCGATCACATTGAGGCGCTCGATCTCGCCGCCGACATGGGCCGTGAAAAAGGTGGTGCTACTAGGGCAGTTAAGCCAGGAACGACGGGTAAAGCCGCGAACTGGAGGATCGACGTAGATGTGGTCAAAACTGCGGTGAAGGAGTTGGGCGAACAATGTGACGAAGCTGTCCGAGAGGTGACAACCGCAGCGCTCGGCTATGTGGGCGCCCGCATCGGCCGCTTTGTTCTCGACACAGTGGAAGAGCGCCGTAAAACCGGACGTCTGCAGTTTCACGACCTGCTAGTGCGGGCCCGCCAACTGTTGCGCGACAAAGATGTAGGTGCCGAGGTTCGAGCTTCGCTTCATCGGCAATACACCCACCTACTGCTTGACGAGTTCCAAGACACCGACCCAATTCAGATTGAGATCGCAGTGTTGATCGCCACCACCGATAGCGATGTAGACGGTCGCGATTGGAGAGATCTGGAGGTGGCCCCCGGGCGGCTATTCCTCGTCGGCGACCCTAAGCAATCGATATATCGCTTCCGGCGAGCCGACATCGGTGTGTACCTAGCCGCCCGTGAGCGCTTTACTGAACGCGCGGCCTTGACGGTCAATTTTCGCACCGTCAAGCCCATTATCACTTGGATCAACGATGTCTTTTCCAAACTGATCCGCTCCGAACCTGGCAGCCAACCAGAGTACGTAGCTTTGTCTCCACATCGTCTTGGCAACGACACAACAGGTCCTGCCGTGGCGATTCTGGGTGCCGAACCCATCGACGGGGCGCTAAACGCCAATGAACTGCGCACTGCCGAGTCCAACGATGTCGCCGCGACAGTGGCAGAGGTTCTGGCAGGCACTCAGCCCTGGCAAGTCGAAGACTCCGCGGACCGATGGCGAGCGGCCCGCCCCAGCGATGTCTGCATTCTGTTGCCATCTCGGATCAGCTTGGCCAGTCTCGAACGCGCCTTGGAAGCAAACGGCGTCCCCTACCGAGCCGAAACCTCCGGTCTCGTGTACGCCACGCGCGAGGTTCGCGATCTCATGCTCACCCTTCGCGCTATCTGCGATCCCACCGACGAACTCGCTACCGTTGCCGCCTTACGTTCCTTCGTCTACGGATGCGGCGACGACGACCTAGCCAATTGGCGCCTCGAACACAGAGGCCATTTCTCATTGCACAGCCCGACGGCCACCGACAACGGAGACCATCCAGTCGCCGACGCGCTTTCGCACCTCGCGACGCTCCACGATGAACGTCATTGGTTGACCCCGGCGGGCTTGCTTGAGCGCCTTATCCGCGAGCGGGCTGTGCTCGAAAGTGCAGTTGCCACGCGTGCCCCGCGAGACGTCTGGCGGCGCTTGCGATTCGTAGTCGATCAGGCCCGGGCATGGGCCGACGCGGGCGGCACAGATCTGCGTGCGTACCTGGAGTGGGCGCGCCGACAGGGGGTCGACAACGCTCGCGTCTCCGAAACGGTACTTCCTGAGACCGACGACGACAGTGTCAGAATCATGACGATTCATGGGGCCAAGGGACTGGAGTTTCCCATCACCGTGATGGCTGGCATGACAACCATGTTCAAGCGTCCTCAACGAGGACCGGCAGTGCATTTTCCGCCCGGTCAACCCGCTCTGTTGAAGATCTCAAGCAGGGTCGCATCCGAACGCTTCGACGAATGGAAAGCCTTCAATGACACGATGGACGAACACGAGAGGCTGCGCCTGCTCTACGTGGCAGCAACTCGTACCCGCGACCATCTGATTGTCTGCCTGCATCGCCCCGGCGCGGGACGAAAAAACACAACAAGTGCGACAGTGTTGGCCGAGCACGCGTTGGACTCCGAATCGGCTACACCGTTTGTTCCCACACACACCGGGATAGAGCCTCTTAAAAGGGCGATGCGCCAGCCGTTGGTCGACAAGGTCCAATGGGCTGCCAAACGATCCGAAGCGACGGCCAACTCAAGCCGTCGCACTGTGGTTTCTGCTACCAGATTGGCGCGGGAGGTCGCCGAGGCGTCCGATCCCGATCCTGGACTCAACAAAACTCCCCGCAACCTGGATCTTCCACCTTGGCTCAAGGGGCGCTATGGGAGCGCCTTCGGCCGCGCGGTCCACGGCGTTCTGCAAGTCATCGACTTAGCCACCGGCGACGGACTGCACGAGGCCGCCGTCGCCCAGGCAGCAGCCGAAGGGGTCAGCAATCGGCAATCAACAGTCGAGCGAGTAGCCCGAACTGCCATCGATTCGCAGGTAGCCCAACAAGCTTCGGCCACCGAGCACTGGCGTGAGGTTTGGGTTGCCGCAACCGTTGGCGACTGCCTGGTGGAGGGTTACATAGACCTCCTCTACCGCCACGGTTCTGGTCTTGTTGTTGTCGACTGGAAAACAGATCATGTCGACGGTGACGACGATGTCGCCGCCAAACTCGACCGCTACCGGCTTCAAGGGGCCAGCTACGTCGCCGCCATCGAAGCCGCCACCAAGCTGACGGTCGAACGAATGGTGTTCGTGTTCCTCCGCGAAGACGGTGCGATCGAGCGAGATCTTCCCGACTTGCGCAGCGCCGTTGCCGAAGTTCAGCAACGAACTCACGAACTAGCCGAACTATCAGGTCTCAACGCCCAGCACCCAGATCTGTAGGGTCATAGCGGGATCAGTAGCTTGCTACTGGTGTGTCTAGCGGCGGCGGACTCGCTCACTTAGTTCTTCGGAGAGTCGAGCTATCCGAACGCCCAGTTCGGTGCGCTCTGCTACGTCGATTTCTCCAATGTCGAGATCGAACGCGTCCAGCACCAATTCCAAAGACGAGCGGGCGAGTTCCGCGCCTGCACTGGTCAGTTCAATGAGCACCCGGCGCTTGTCGTCGGGATCAGCGATACGTCGAATCGACCCGCGATCCTCAAGGCGACGAATGGTCTTCGTCGTACCTCCTGTTGTTTGCACCAGTCGATCAGCGAGCTCGCCGGCAGCGAGACGGTGGGGCGGGCCCTCTATACGAAGTGCGCTCAAGAGGGTGAACTCTGAAGTGTCGAGACCTTCGTCCAGCAGGGTGTCTGACAACAAGGCTTCAAGTTGACGGCCAGTTCTGAATGCCCATAGCAAGACTACGAAGGTGGCGCGGTGTTGCTCACCCACCATAGGAGCCAACGATTCCAGTGCGGTGCTCCAGCTATGGTCACCAGCCGACCGCATCTGTCGCTCACCCGCAAACGGACGCAACGAGTCCAGCAGTTCGGGGCTTAGCTCATCTGATGCTTCATCGGACACGTTTGCAGGCTAGCCCGGTTCCTTTGCTCGCCCCAAGAGATAGCTCGCACATCGAGACTTTGAAAACAACTTCCCAGGAAGACTGTTGACATTACTTCCCAGGAAGGTACAATACTTCTCAGGAAGGTTCTCAGGAAGGTTCTCAGGAAGGTACACCAAGCGCATGGCCGTTACTACCCAGACAACACCCGAAGTTCGCTTCGAAGACATCGACTTCACCAATCTCGATGTCTTCGGGCAACGTTGCCCGCATGACTGGTTCAGCTTCTTGCGCGACAACGCGCCCGTTTGGAAACACCCCGCCAACGAACGCTCAGACAACGAACCG
>JAKZTU010000143.1:0-9095 GCA_047516945.1 Acidimicrobiales bacterium | reverse complement strand
ATGCCATGATCGAAGCCACCTACCACGGTGCGGTGGAGCGGCTCGAATCTTTGGCCCAGGCGGGTGCAAGACCGCTCGATGAGCCGCTTTTTCTTCCAGCAGAAGGTAATGAAGAGCTACCCGAAGTCACCTCGACAATGTCTAAGGCGACGTATTGCGCAGCGGTCGAAGCGGCCCGCGAGTACATCCTCGCGGGCGACATCTTCCAAGTCGTGTTGGCTCAGCGGTTCGATCTTGAGCTTGACGCTGACGCCTTCGATCTCTACCGGGTGTTGCGCCAGCTCAACCCCAGCCCCTACATGTACTTCTTGCGCCACGGCGACCTCGAGATAGTGGGCGGATCACCCGAGCCGATGGTGCAGCTTCTCGACGGTCGAGTCATCTCTCGCCCAATTGCGGGAACCAGAAAGCGAGGAAGAACCGAGGAACATGATCGTCGAATGGCAGCAGAATTGCGTGAACATCCCAAGGAACTCGCCGAACACATCATGCTCGTCGACCTTGCCCGCAATGATATTGGTCGCGTGATCGAGTTCGGGACTCTACAGGTGGACGAGATGATGACCCTTGAGCGTTACAGCCACGTCATGCACCTCACCTCTCAGGTGTCGGGCGAGCTGAAGGAAGGCGCGACAGCGATCGATGTGCTGCGTGCTACTCTGCCGGCGGGCACGCTGTCGGGAGCACCGAAGGTTCGAGCCATGGAGATCATCGACGAACTCGAACCGGTCAAGCGGGGTCCCTATGGCGGCGTGGTCGGTTACCTCGACTTCTCGGGTCGCATAGACACGGCGATCACGATCCGCACCATGTTGGTTTCCGGCAACCGGGCAACGGTTTCGGCTGGAGCGGGCATTGTGGCCGACTCGGTGGCCGAAGACGAACACCTGGAGTGCCAAAACAAGGCCAAGGCCCTTTTGGCAGCGGTCCCTGTTGCGCGCCGCATGAGCGCGGCACGTTCAACCCGCGCGCCAGATCAGGGTGAGATCAAGGAGTGAGACGTGCTGGCCTCGATTGTTGACCGAGATGTTGTTGAAGTCTGTGGTCGAGATGCCTCGTCGTATCTTCAGGGCCAGATATCCCAAGATGTTGACAGCATCAGCGCTGGTGGATCGGCGTGGTCGTTGGTCTTGGCGCCTACCGGGAAGCTCACGGCTTGGTTCCGCCTGCATCGGGTCGGTGATGACCGTTTTCTAATTGACGTCGAGGCTGGTTGGGCTGCTCCCCTTGTCGAACGACTCGAACGATTCAAGCTCCGCACCGCGGTTGAGTTCAGCCTTCTCGATGGTTGGCGAATGCTCTCGGTTCGTAAAGAATTCAACGACGCGGACCCGGAACAAACCGTGCCGACAATTCAAGCGGCACTGTCTCAAGCGGCATTGTCGGCGACGTTCAGCTGGCCCGGCTTCTCGGGTTCGGACCATCTCGATGTCGGACTCGATGCTCTGAGCGGGATCGAAATCGACGACGCTGCCTTCGAGCAGGCCCGGATTCGCGCCGGGGTGCCGAGACTCGGCCTTGATATCGGTGAAAACACAATCCCGGCGGAGGGTGGGGCAAACCTGATAGAGGGATCGGTGAGTTTTACCAAGGGTTGCTACACCGGCCAGGAGTTGGTGGCGCGCATCAACAGCCGCGGCGGCAACGTGCCCCGTCCGTTGCGGGTGCTCATCGGTGAGCAGGCTCTTGAAATCGGCGGAGTTGTCACCTTCGACGGCCGCGAAGCAGGTGTGGTGACTTCGGCTGCAGGAAAGGCGGCCCTGGCCCCGCTGATGCGCAAGGTAGAGCCGGGCTCGCTGGTCTCGGTCAACGGGGTCAAAGCTACGGTCCAAGCGTCGAGCTAGGCACCAGAAGCTGATGGCGTTCTCCGAATTGCCGCCTGAGCGTCCAGTCAACGTAGAGTCGCGACATGTCCAAAGTTTCAGTAATTGCCAAAATCCCTCTCAAACCCGGTAGCAGAGATGAATTGGTTGCTGCTTTCGAACCGATGCTGGAGCAGGTCAACAAAGAGGCCGGGACGGAGATCTACATTCTGTGTTCGGACCAGGCCGACGAAAACCTTGTCTGGGTGTACGAGCTCTACAGCGACTCCGATGCAATGGGCGCGCACAGCTCATCGGAAACCATGGCTTCTCTGCTCGGGGTGGTAGGCGGACTTCTCGAGGGTGAACCTGGTTTTCATATCCTCACCCCGATAGCGGGCAAAGGACTGTGATCTGACGGTTGGATGAACGCCGTCTGAATTTGTGAAGGTCCGGGCCTTCGGGCCGCTAGCGTCGGATCCATGTTCATCAAGATTTGCGGTATTACGAGCGAACAAGACGCTCTGCTAGCGACTGCTCTCGGCGCGGACGCGCTCGGTTTTGTGTTCGCTCCGTCGCCGCGTCAAGTGGCTGTGGATCGGGCACGCGATATCGCTCGTCGGTTGCCGGCTGAGGTACTTACGGTTGGAGTTTTTCGCAATGAACTTCCAGACCGTGTGGTGAACATTGTGCATCGCGCAGGATTGGGCGCGGCTCAACTGCACGGACACGAGTCACCTGAACAATCAAGAGAAGTCCGGACCCGGGTACCGCGAATGATCAAGGGTTTTTTTGCCATCGACCCCGGATTGTCCGATGTTGCTTCCTACAACGCCGATGTGGCACTCATTGATTCGCCGACGCCGGGCGGAGGCGAAGTGTTCGATTGGAGTCTCGTTGAGAACGTGCCGCTCTCGGGCATACCGCTGTTGTTGGCGGGTGGTCTTGATGCAGACAATGTTCGCAGAGCGATACACAAAGTGGCCCCTTGGGGAGTTGATGTGTCCAGCGGCGTGGAACGTGCACCTGGCGAAAAAGATCCGGTCAAGATGCGACGGTTTATAGATGCCGCACGAGCGGCGTTCACAGAGGTACGCATGCGCGACCGAGTCGAGGTTCCCGATGTCCCCTATAACTGGGAGGACGATTTCTAATGTCAGCGGAGGCACCAAAGATGACTATGGCTGATCCCAGCGCTGAGGGCCGCTTCGGCGAATTCGGTGGCATGTACGTACCCGAAACGCTGGTGCCGGCTTGCCAGGAACTGGATCGTGCCTTCCGCTCTGCCTGGGTCGATCCTGCATTTCGGGACGAACTTGAGAATCTGTTGACGCATTACGCGGGTCGTCCCTCGCCCCTCACCCAATGCGAGAATCTGAGCGAGGAGTTGGGTTGCACGATTCTGCTCAAGCGCGAAGACCTCAATCACACCGGCAGCCACAAGATCAACAACGTTCTAGGCCAGGCGCTGTTGGCCAAACGCATGGGCAAGACCCGCTTGGTGGCCGAGACAGGAGCGGGTCAGCACGGTGTGGCAACCGCTACGGCCGCGGCGCTGTTCGATATGGAATGTATTGTCTACATGGGGACGGTTGACATTCGCCGTCAGGAGCTCAATGTCTTTCGCATGAAACTTCTCGGCAGCGAGGTGCGGGCCGCGGAGTCAGGTTCTAAGACGTTGAAAGACGCGGTCAACGAGGCGATGCGTCACTGGGTTGCGGCGGTGGAGACAACCCACTACTGCTTGGGCTCGGTGATGGGTCCTCACCCCTACCCTTGGATGGTGCGTGAATTCCATCGCGTGATCGGCGATGAGGCCGCCGAACAATGCGCTTCGCTACTCGGAGGTGGTACCCCTGATGTGGTGGTCGCCTGCGTGGGCGGCGGGTCCAATGCGGCGGGCATCTTTTCGGGTTTCGCGGACACTGAGGCCGCCTTGGTTGGTGTGGAGCCTGCCGGCGGGGCCGCAGTCGGGCGCGCAGTTCCGGGAATAGTCCACGGCTCGCACTCATATCTCATGCAGGACGAGTGGGGTCAGGTGCTTGAGGCGCAGTCGATCTCAGCAGGACTCGACTATCCCGGTATTGGTCCGGAGCACGCTCATCTGGCAGCCACTGGACGGGCACGCTATGAACCTGTCACCGACGCGCAAGTTGTTGATGCGTTTCAGCTTTTGGCTCGTACGGAGGGCATCATTGCTGCTCTTGAATCGGCCCATGGTCTGGCCTGGATCGTGCAAGCACAAGATGAGCTGGCGGGCAAGACCGTGCTGTTGAACCTCAGTGGCCGGGGAGACAAGGACGTTGCGCAAATGATGGATGTGTTGGCGTGACCGGCGAACTCGAAGCTGCGCTGCTCAAACGGCGCGACAGCGGCGGTAAGTGCCTGGTCCCGTATCTCACCGGTGGACTCGGCGATGTGTGGCTCGAAACGATCCAGGCGGCAGCAGTCTCAGGTGCTGACGCCATCGAGATCGGAATCCCATTTTCTGACCCGGTGATGGATGGACCAACGATCCAGCTTGCCAACGACAAGGCGTTGTCAACCGGCGTTACACCACAACTCGTGCTTGATCGGCTGCGTGGGGCTGATATAGGCGTTCCGAGCGCGGTGATGACCTACGGCAACATCGCCTACCGGATGGGCTACCATCGTTTCGCGTCGTCTCTGGCAGAGAGCGGAGTGTCGGGCTGCATACTTCCAGACATCCCACTTGAAGAGGTCGGTCCTTGGGCCGACGCAGCCGATGCGGCTGGAGTCGAGACAATATTGCTGGCTGCCCCAACATCTCCCGATGAACGTCTCGTGCGTATCACCCAACGTTGCAGCGGGTTCGTCTACGGGGTCGGCCTGCTCGGCATTACCGGGGTCCGGGATCAACTAGCCGACAGCGCCAAAGTGATCGCCAAGCGCCTCAAGGAAGTGACCGACCTTCCGGTACTGGTGGGTGTTGGAGTAGGAACGCCGGAACAAGCCGTTGAGGTGTGTGAGGTCGCCGATGGGGTAGTGGTGGGTTCCGCGATGGTCCAACGAATGCTTGATGGTGGGGGCCCCGATGGCGTAGCAGAGCTGATCGGCGAGTTCAGATCGGCGCTTGACCAGATTTTCTGATCTGGGGAAGTTCTTGACATGGACCACGATCTGATCATTATTGGGGGCGGTGCCGGTGGTCTCAGCGCGGCTCGAGCAGCTCGCTGGCAAGGTGCCGATGTCGCCTTGATTAGTGAAGGGCCTTTGGGAGGCGACTGCACTTTCACCGGTTGTGTTCCGTCCAAGACCCTGATTGCTGCGGCCAAAGATCGTCTTAGCTTCGGCGACGCCATAACGCGAGTCGCCGACACTGTCGAACGTGTGGCGGCTAGCGAGACACCTGATGTATTGCGCTCTGAAGGGGTGAATGTCATTGAGGGTCGAGCAACGCTGGCAACTCACGACACGGTTGTGGTGGGGGACCGACGTATCTGCGCGCCGCGCCTCATTATCGCCACGGGAAGCAGTCCCGAGATACCACCTGTCGCGGGTATCGAGACAGTTGAAGCCTTGACCAACGAGGACATCTTCAGCATCTCGGGTGCGCCCGCGAGCTTGGGCATCATTGGAGGTGGACCGATTGGTTGTGAGTTAGCTCAGGCGTTCGCAGGGTTCGGCGTCAAAGTGACCTTGTTCGAAGCCCAGGAGCGCTTGCTTACTGCTGAGGAGCCAGCGGCCTCGGAGGTTGTGGCTCAAGCCCTGCGATCATCCGGGGTAGATGTTCGTGTAGGCGTAGCCATTGAGCGTGTTGAACCTTCTGAGGGTTCGGTTCGCCTCGTGTCTGTTGACGGCCCTCATCAAGTCGAGCGTCTTTTGGTTGCTGTTGGCCGTGTTCCGAATTCCGGTGACATGGCCCTGGAAGAGATCGGGGTGAAACTGGACGATCGCGGCTTTATTGAGGCGAATGACCGTCTCGAAACCAGTGTTCGCGGTATCTTTGCGGTCGGCGATGTGACTGGGAAGTTGCCATTTACGCATGCCGCCGATGAGATGGGCCGCCTTGCTACCGGCAACGCTCTCGGCAAGGGAGTCCGCGGTAGATTCCAGTCGCACTGGGTGCCGTGGACGACCTTCACAACACCTGAAGTGGCCCGTGTCGGTATGACCGAATCTGAAGCCGCCGCCCATGGAGGCCGAGTTGCGGAGCTGCCGCTTGATGAAATGGATCGGGCGATCACCGACGGTGCCACCCAGGGTTTCATCAAGCTGATTGCGGGTCCAAGGCCTATCACTAGGAACGCTTTCGGCGGCAGAGTCTTGGGAGCAACGATTGTGGCGCCGAGGGCTGGGGAGATGATCCACGAAGCGGCGTTGGCCATGCGCGCGGGTTTGTTCACCGGTCGGTTGGCGCAGACGGTGCATGCCTATCCGACTTGGTCATACGGCATCCAAAAGACTGCTGGCCAGTTCTTTGGCGAGGTTGAAGGCCGCCAAGCCCGCCCCGCCAACCCTTGACGTTGTTAGGTATTGCCGAGGCGATGGCCCAGAGTTCCAGAAACACCAGGAAGTTGGGTCTGCACTCCGTAGTTCCCGCAGTGTTGCGTGAAACGCTGCATCGCGATCTCTTCGGCTTCGTCCCAGTTGGTTGCTCGTAGACCACCGAGGTGCCGGTTGTAGTACTGGTCAAAGACGATCACCTCATTGCCTGCCGCCCGCAAAGCCTCGACATTGTGCGGCGCGTCATCGATGTAGAGGTTGGCTTCCACTTCTGGTTTGGCGCCTAAGAAGCACAGATCGCGGTACGGAATGTTGGACCTGTCGAGCCATTCGACCGTGTCCCCAGCGGCCACCTGATGGCCCCAGTTGACGTACAGACGATGGGTGATAATGCGAATCCAGACCCCCGCATCCGATAGCCGCCATAGCGCATCGGCAGCTCCATCGATCACTTCTAGATCTCGGAACATTCGGCCTTCGGTGACCGCGTATCGGTGGTGGTCTTCGAAGTCGTCTGGTCCAAATCCCCACTCTTCAAAGTTCCATCCTCGATCCAGAGACAGCGACTCTTCGGGTACGTCAAGCCTTTCGGCGACAATCCGGCGAAATCCGCGGGTGTGCTCTGCGCAGACACCGTCGAGGTCAACACCGAGGACGAAGATGTCGGGCAAGGCCAGCTCTCAGGTAGCGGTCATGCCGCTGTCGGCGTTGATGATGGCACCGTGGATGTTGGCTGCCTCATCGGACGCGAGGAAGGCGAAGAGCGCGGCGATGTGTTCGGGCTTGTCCAGGGGACGGAACGCCATAGATCGCTTCAGCAGTTTGTAGTCGGTGTTCTCGGCAAGTTGATAGTCCCGGTTCATCGGCGTGTCCGTTCCACCCGGGGCGATGGCGTTGATGCGAATCGGCTCTTTGACGAATTCTGTTGCCAAGGCCCGGGTCATCTGCACCACAGCGCCCTTGGTGGCGCAGTACGGCACCAAATACGCCGAACCCATGAAGGCCGCGTTGGAAGCGATGTTGATGATGTTGCCCTCGCTGGCGAGGATGTGGGGGAGTGCCGCTTGGCACATAAAGAACGTGCCGTCAACGTTGATGGCGAACATCTTGCGCCAATCGTCAGCGGTCACGTCAACAGCGTGTTTCATCCAGGAAATAGCGGCGATGTTGCCGAGCATGTCGAGTCGTCCGTGTCGGGCCACGCATTCGGCTATGGCCGCGTGGCATTCGGCAGGGTCGGCGATATCAGTCACCCTGATGTTCATCGCTCCGCCTGCGTCAGATACTTCGGCTACCTCGACTGCTACGTCGGCGAGACCCTCGGCATTGATGTCCATGCCGAATACGGTTGCACCCTCAGACGCGAGTCGCAGTGCGATGCAGCGTCCCATGCCGCTGGCAACCCCGGTAACGGCTGCGACTTTGCCAACGTAGCGATGATTCCTAAGCGCGGTCTCTGTTTGTTCAGACACTTGTGTTCCTCATACTACTCGGCCGTCAAGCCGCCGTCGGCGCTGATGATGCTGCCATGAATATTGCCGGCTTCATCACTGGCCAGAAATGCGAAGAGTGCAGCGATCTGTTCGGGTTGGCTTGAAGGTCTGACGCCTGTGTAGCGCGCCATGAGGCTGTAGTCGGCGTCCTCAAGTACTTTGAAGTTGGCAGTCAGAGAGGTTTCAACGCCACCGGGGGCGATGGCGTTAATACGGATCGGGTGCTTCACGAAATCCATGGCCAAGGCTTTGGTCATATTGACAACCGCCCCCTTGGTGGCGCAGTAGGGGACTGTAAAGGCCTGCCCCATGAGTCCTGCATTCGAGGCGATATTGATGATATTGCCTTCACGCTCGATGACGTGGGGGAGCGCGGCCTGAGTCAGGAAGAACACTCCCTTGAGGTTGACGTCGTTCATCAAGTCCCAGTCTTCTTCGGTGACTTGATGAACGTGGCGTTGGTTGGCGATCCCGGCGATGTTGCCGAGCACGTCGATGCCTCCGCATGCGGCGACGCAGGCTCGCACCGCGGCGTGGCACTCGTCGACTGAGCGAACATCGGTCACTCGTACAGACATCTTTCCGCCTTCGGCAAGGATCTGGGCTTCGGTCTCGGCCAAACCTTGCTCGTCGATGTCGAGGCCGAACACGCAGGCGCCTTCAGCAGCGAGGCGTTGGGCTGTTGCTCGACCGATTCCCGATGCCACTCCGGTAAGGAGCGCAACTTGGTTGTTGTATCGATTCACGCCGCGGATCGTATCGGTCAGAGTGCCACCTGAGCCAAACGGAGGCTACCCGCACCCGAAAACCCGCAGCCGAGCACAGATCCCAGAAGATTCGCGGCACTGACGCGTTGGCAGATCGGTGTCTGCCCTGCCCGATGTCACAGCCATCGGTTACGATGTATTTCTGAGTGTTCAGTGTTAAGGAAATGTTTGAGGTGTGATCAATGAACAGCGATCCTTGGGTAAGCGACAACGATCCATTCCATGACGACAATCTCTTTGTTGGCTCGCCCGAGGTGTCCGATGACACCAAAAGTCCGTTGGCCAAGACACACCGAAAAGTTGCTGCGGTCTCGGTTGTAGTCGCTTCAGCGGCGCTTGGGGTGTCGCTGGCGGGGAATCGGGGCTATGGCATTGTGGGCTTGGCCGCGGTCGCTTATCTGCTCGCCGTGTTGGCCGACTGGTCTGCCCGGAGATCGCGACACTATGCGCGCAACTACCGTCGGCCGCGACCGACGACGGGTCTACGGGTAGCTACGTTTGTGGCGGCCCTCTGGGTTGGTTGGTTGGCCGCTTCTTCGCTTGCGGGTTCCGGTTGAGGTTCTTTC
>JAKZTU010000142.1:0-10856 GCA_047516945.1 Acidimicrobiales bacterium | reverse complement strand
GCGCCGTCGCATGAGACTGTTGATACAGGCAACGACCGACTGCGAAACATTGAGTTGCTGATCGCCGCTGGCGCGCCGTTGTTGAGTCCTCTCAGCACCGCTATTGAATTGGCAGATGGACGGGTCGTGACTTTTTGGCCGATGGGAGATACCAGCGAGGAGATATCGCTTCACGACATGGCCGCGCTTGTGGCCGAGTGGCATGGTGTGACTCCCCCGCTGTCGCTGGAGATGTGGACTCCTGGACATCAGGACGGGCGTCGCGAGCGGATGATCGCTGCTGCGGTAGCGGCGGACGTTCCGGCTTCAGCTCTCGATTTTCTGTTGACGGAGATGCATGAAGCCCGTGCCTTGCTTGTCGAGCTCTGGGACGAGTTACCGCACACGCATCCGGTCGTACCGCTTCACGGGGATCTCTATCCAGGCAATGTCGTGCTCCACAACGGCAGATACCTGCTCATTGATTGTGATTTCATGTGCAGCGGACCACCGGAAGCAGATCTAGCGCAGATCGTTTCGCACTACGAGCGTGACGTTGGCGATCTTTCCGGAGATTTTGTGACGGTGTATGGCCTCCCGCTCGATGAGGAGTTCCTTAGGCGGGCCACCCGCCTTCGTGAGCTCGATCACGGCCTCTGGCTGGCTTCGATGTGGAAAATCCGACCGGAATCGCCAAAGGAACTAATGCTTCGAGTCGAGAACTGGGATGACCGCTCGATCCGCTGGACAACCCTCTAGTTCGATCCCGGTTGGCACCGGCGCTGGTTCGGTGACCTGGTTGCTGCAAGAGTCCACCACAATCCCGCCCGCATAGGCATCATCAACCGAAGGGTGTGTCGTCACCGGCATGATCCTGCACATACTGCAAGCCTTGAGCCGCTAATGGATCCAGCACTACCGCGACTTTGGAGTGAAGTTGAATCGCTGAAGCGGGTACAGCGTCGGTAATCGGGCCCTCTATAGCTCGTGCCACAGCACTGGCCTTATCCACTCCGCAGGCCACTAGCAGCAGTTCGGACGCGGCAAGGATCGTGGCAATGCCCTGAGTCATCGCCTGGGCCGGGACAGAGTGCCTGGCCGGAAAGAAGCGGGCGTTGTCGTTTCGGGTCTGCCCACTCAATTCAACGACTCGGGTGACGCTGTCGAACGGAGTGCCCGGCTCGTTGAAGGCGATATGGCCATTCGATCCGATTCCGAGGATCTGCAGACCGATTGCAGCGGCCTGCACCTCTTGTTCGTAGCGTACGCACTCCGCGCCCAGATTTGGGGCTTGGGGGTCCGGACCATGTAGTGAGCCACTTTCCAGATCGACGTGGCGCGCGAACAGGCGGCGCACAACAGACCGGTAGGTATTGGGGTCGCACCGGTCCAACCCGACGTATTCGTCAAGAAGGTAGGCGTCAACGGCACGAAAGCTCAAACCCTGCCGACGACAACGGCTCACGAGTTCGGCGAAGAGGCCTTCCATCGTTTTGCCGGTGGCGAGTCCCAATGCCAGCGACTCTGAGGCGGAGACGAATCGTTCGACGATGCCCGCTGCTTCCTGTACGACGCTGTCGGGGTCGTTGGAGACAATTATCCTCATGGTGTCGAAGAGTTCCCGGTGCCTAGGCCGGCGCCGCAAGCAACTGCGGCACCGACGATCCCGGCGTGCATGCCGCTGCGGGCCACCGAGATCGGTTTTGAGAGTTCGAGCTTCGATGAGAACTTCTCAAAGTCATCGCTGAGCCCACCGCCAACGACCCACCGCGAAGGGTTGAGGATTGCCTGAAGTTCGTCGAAGAACGGTTGTGCGCGCCTGGCCCACTCAACAGGGGTGAGCGCCTCAGTTGAGATGGCCCGACCCGACGCGACTTCCTCGAAACGGCCCTCGACACCGGTGAGGCCGCCCAACTCGGAATCGGCGATGAGGTTGCCGTTGTAAAGCAATGCACTGCCGATGCCGGTGCCGAACGTCAAGACAATCGTGAGGCCAGACTCGTCGAGACTGGCCTCGCCGTAGATCAGTTCGGCTAGCCCAACCGCGTCGGCGTCGTTGATCAGCACCGCATTACCTCCGTTGGGAGCGCGCAACCATGTCAGCGCCTCTGCCTGTTCCCACGAAGCGCAAAGATTCGGAGCGTGCCTCAAGCTCGAACCGCTGATCATGCCCGGTAGGGCAATACCGACCGGGCCGGTCCACTGCATCGCCGCAGCGATGCGCCGAGTCGCAGCGGCTACATCGCCCGGCGTGGCTGTCGGCGGGGTTGGTTCAACGAGGACTTGCCTCGTCAACCTGCCCACTTCGAGATCGACGATTGCTCCCTTGATGCTGGTGCCTCCAACATCAATGCCGAGCCACATCGTGGCGCCGTCATCTGGCGGGCGGGGCTGCTGGTCGTGTCCGTCCCCGTCCCGGTTGCGAACATCCTCGGAAAACTCCATCTCAACGTCGCGGCTCATTCGGCGAGACCGTCGGTTCGAGCACCCGTGATATAGGCAACGAGGTCGTCCTTGGTCACCTCACCGACATCGACATCTGCGGTTTTGCGACCCTGGCGCAGCACGATGGCTCGGTCGCACACCGCCGTCACACGGTCCATGTTATGAGTGATCAGCAACACCGCCACGCCCGAGTCTCGCAGGCCGCGGATCAACTCAAGCACGCGGGCCGCCTGTTCGACACCCAGCGCCGCCGCCGGTTCGTCAAGCAGCACGATCTGCTGTCCCCAAGCCACCGCCCGTCCTATCGCCACCGCCTGGCGTTGGCCGCCGGATAGAGCATCCAAAGGCCTTCGCAGGGACGGGATACGGATGTCGAGACGGCTCAGTATCTCATCGGACTCTTTTCGCATGCGCTTCTTGTCGAGCACGCCGACCCACGCTCCGAACCTCCCGCCGCGGGTGTGCTCACGGTTGAGGAACAAGTTCTCCACCACATCAAGAGGGTCGATCACCGCCAGCGTCTGGTGGACCGTCTCAATCCCCAGAGCCCGTGCGGCCTCCGGCGAGGAAACAGCGTGCTCAATACCGTTGACACGGACGGTCCCGGCGTCGGGCGCATACACACCGGAGATGCATTTGACCAACGTTGATTTGCCTGCGCCGTTGTCACCGAGCAGGGCCGTGACCCGCCCGTAGCGCAAGGCCATCGTCACACCATCGAGCGCCCGCACGGCCCGAAACGACTTGCACAGACCAGTGATCTCGAGCGCAACGGAACCCGGCTGCACAGAACACGAATCGGGTGGCACAGAGATCACCGCTGCACACCGCTGAGCAAAACGGGATCACCAAAGCAGTTCCACACACCCGCTACCCGAGGCTCGTCTTTCGACAGGCCTTCAAGCCCGACGACGAAGGCCCTGGTCACAAAGGATTGTACGCGGAAGCCGAAGACCACCGTCGCACCTTCCGACACGGTCCGCTGGTCCTCGGGGCGCAGCTTGGCGTAGTAGTCGATGGCCGCCGGATGGGGCATGTCCACCCTCACCGGGTCAGTCGAGACCTCAGACGGGTCGTGTGCCACCAAGGCCCGTACTTCGTAGTCACCGAACACCGGGTCGATGTACAGCCCGCCGCCGAAACAGAACGGCACTCCCTGATGGATATGGGCCACCTCGCTCAGGTACAACACCGCTGGCTGCTCCGGCAGATCACGCACCGCATGCAACGGAGTCGTACCGGTCAAACCATGACCCGGTTCTACCTGGGTGCCGCCGGAGTCTGCCAACAGTCCGAGAACCTCAGTCGAGGTGGTCCCGGGCAGATTGATCTCCAGATTCTCGGGGCTCGCCGGATGCCGACCGGCGATCTCCGCAGCCCGGGCCAGGGTGTCAACGTTGCGTGTCTTGCGGACCGCTCCCGTCTCGGCAGAAAAAAGCAGCGCAGGAAACGTCGTAAGCCCGGCGAACTCCACGCCCTGCAGCGAGGCGATGTGATCAATCATGGCGGGCAGATCGTCCAACAAGACGCCACCCTCATGGCCGCTGTAGAACTCGTCGCCTGGATCGAAGACCCGGACCAACAGCCGCTGCGAACGCCCGCTGGCACGGGCCGCTGAGGCGGCTTCAGCGGCTTTGTTAGCTGAGAAAACCGTCCAATAGTCGGGCTCCAGGCCGGCAGCCTCAGCGGCCTCGGCTCTGGGAACTTGGACCAAATGGCCTAGATGACCGAGCCTGTGACCGGTACGCGCGATGGGCCGTGCACACGCCATGTCAACGGCTACGAACCCGTCTGCACCACCGCGCGCCATGGCAACAATCGCACCCGGCGCCCGGCCGATCTGCTTGGTCATGGCGTAGACGGTCAGGCCCAGCTTGTGCGCCCGTCCACACAACAAAGCGGTGTTGGCCTCAATGGCGTCAAGGTCGAGTACGCAACTGTTCGTCGGCAGTTGCCCGGCCTGGTGGAGTCCGACCGCCGCCTCAACGAAACGGGGATTGTGCTGAAGAAGGGACCGAAGGAACACCTCAACTCTCTTTCTGTTCTCGCATACTCAGTGACACGGCCAGGATGATGATCACTCCCCGGGCGATCAATTGGTCCGAAACCCTAAGGCCCATCAGGATCAAGCCGTTGTTCAGCATCGCCATCACAACCGACCCGGCGACAGCACCCGCTACCGAGGCTCGTCCACCGAAAAGGTTGGTGCCTCCGATCACGACGGCCGCTATCACGGTGAGCAACAAGTTCTCACCGAGGTCGTGGCGCCCGATGGCGAGCCTGCCGGCCAGTAACACGCCAGCGAAGGAAGCCGCCGCCGCGCTCACAACGAGGGCTGATATCCGGACTCGGTCGGTATTGATACCGAGCGCCTTGGCCGCGGAGCGATCAGAACCCACCGACAGCACATGGCGACCCCACCGCAACTGATGCAGAGCGAGATGCCCCAGAAGCCCGACCACTGCAGTCCAAACGAGCAGCGAGGAGACCGGGCCGACAGAGCCCGATCCAAAGACCGCCCGGAAGGTGTCGTTGCGTATCGGCAACGACTGAAGGTTGTTCATGTTTCGGGCGATTCCGCTGACAATCCCGAGCATCCCCAAGGTGACAAGGAATGAAGGGATACGCACCTTGACGGTGATGAAACCGTCGACCAGTCCAATGCCGGCGCCGGCAGCTACCGCAGCCGCAGTGCCGACGACGAATCCGTGGCTGCCTACGACCTCCGCGGCAACCAACGATGACAGAGCGGCGACGGAACCGACCGACAGATCAATCTCTGAGGACGCCAAGGCAAAGGACATTCCCACTGCCATGACTGCAATCGGCGCCGACTGGCGTCCGATGTTGATGAGATTCGAGGAACTGAGGAACCCATCGTCGTGCAGGGACACGGCGAACAGCAGGAATACCAGAACCGCAGCCGCGTACACCACGTAGTGGCGCAGTTCCGCGTGCTGTTTCCAACCTGTAATCCGCGCACGCGCCCCTGAAGGGAGATGAACGGCGGCGCGCAAATCTTGGTTCACGATGGGTTCCTCAAATCAAGCTGGCTCAGCCGCCGAGGGCATCCAGAACCTCCTGGGGAGGATCGTCGGCCAGCGACTGGCGATACCCTTCCACAATGTTGTCGGCCGTGACTCCGATGGCTGGCACCACCACGAAAGCAGGCGCCGACTTGCCAAGCACTCCGTAGGCACCCTCAAGGGCCATGGTTCGTCCGAGGTTGTATGCCTCGTCGGCGGCGATGCCAACGACATTGCCTCCTTCAACCATGTCGAGTGACACGTTGGTATCGAGATCCATGGTCACGACCGCCACATCGGAAGCGCCGGCGGCGCGCAGCGCAGCGATAACGCCATCGGCCGGACCCGCTGACCACGGAGCGTAGATGCCGTCAAGGCCGGGGTTGCGGGTGAGCAGCGCAGCGGCGATCTCCTCAGCGGCGGCTGGGTCGGCCAACCCCTGCTCGGCGACTATCTCCATGCCCGGGTAGTTGATCTCGATCCAGGACTTGAAAGCCTGGTCTCGCTGGTTGGTCACGTAGTAGGCGGCGTCATGGAAGATGAAGCCCACTTCGCCCTCGCCGCCAAGGGCGTCCGCGAGCAGATTGGCCGCAGTGATGCCCATTGCCGCAAGGTCGTCGGTCACGATGCCAACATAGTCTTCGCCATGGACGTAACCCTGGGGAACGTTGGACAGGAACACGAGCGACACGCCGGCGTCCACCGCCGGGCGGAATGCCTCGGCGCCCGCATCGGGGCCGATCGCTAGGCTGATGATGATGTCCGGGTTCTGGGCCATGACGGTCTCCACATCATTGGCCTGCTGAACTGCGTCGAAACCGGCGTCGGTCTCCGCTATTACCTCAATCCCGAGTTCCGCGAACGCGTCGCGGGCCCCCTGGCTCACTGCCTCAGTGAAAGCTCCAGAGGTGTGCCACAGCAGCGCCGCCGTATAACCGCCCGCCTGCACTTCGGCGATCTCGTTGTCGTCAAGCCCTATCTCGCTTGCCGGCACAGCCTGCTCACCTCCCGGACCCTGAGTCATGGGCGGCTCGGGTGCCGGTTCGGGATCAGGCGCCGGTTCAGGATCAGGCGCGGCAGTGGTGGTAGTAGTAGTCTCCGACGAGGTTTCATCGTCATCGCCGCATGAGGCAGCGAAGACTGCGAACACGGCCAGCAGCGACACCAGTAGCAGCCACTTGGGTATCTTATTCTTGGTTGTTGTCATGGTCCCCTCCTTGGGTCCAGTTATGGATCAGTAACCCCGCACCACTCCGCAATGAAGTGGGCGAGCGTACGCGTGGCAGTGACCAACTCATTGATAGCGAGCCGCTCGAACGGCGTATGACAGTGAGAAATGTCTCCTGGAGCGAAGTAGACGCAAGGAATCCCCAGTTCCCGCAGAAACGGCTTCTCCGACCAATAGGGAGCGCCCTCGACGCGGGCACGCTCTCCGGTGACCTGTTTGATCGACCGGGCCAGCGCTACCACTCCGGGATGGTCAACGTCCAGCTCGTCGGGTGTGCCTCCGAAACGGTGGTCCCGCGGCGCGCTGAACTCCACTGTGCAGTCAACTGAGTGTTCGTCGGCAACCTCTTGAGCGATAGCGACGATCCGCTCGCCCGCGGTGTCAAGGCTCTCAGCTGGGAGCACCTTGCGGATCAGCGACAGCTCGAAGCGTCCCGGCACTGCGATGTTTCCTCCCGACGTCACCGAAGTGACCAGCAGGAATGCCTCCCCTAGCAAATCATGCGCAGCAACATCTGACCCTAGTTCCTCAGAATGGCGCCACAGCCTCCCCAGCAGGCTGTAGCCGGCTTTGAGAGCGTCCACACCGAGTTCCGGACGTCCGAAGTACGCGGATACCCCAGTATAGCCGATATCGGCTATCAGGAATCCTATTTGCGCCGTGTAGATCGCCGAT
This sequence comes from Acidimicrobiales bacterium, assembly GCA_047516945.1. Classification (GTDB taxonomy): domain Bacteria; phylum Actinomycetota; class Acidimicrobiia; order Acidimicrobiales; family Aldehydirespiratoraceae; genus VXYK01. Next base: position 3,503 of record JAKZTU010000142.1, on the reverse strand, counting down.
GTCGTCGGCTCCGTGTAGATCGCGAAGTCCGCTTCAGGCCGTTTTCCTGCGCGGCCCACCACCGCGGCGCGCATCCCCGCGGATACGCCACTACCGGGCTGACCCGACTCTTCGTCGCACACGAACAGCGTCGATACCGTGCCGGCGGGCCGCAGGCCAGCTCTCTCGAATGCCCGGATCGCTTCAATGATGGCGCAAATCCCTGCTTTTTGGTCCGCGACCCCGCGGCCCCAGATAGCACCGTCGATGATTGGGGAGGCGAACGGGTCCTCGCGATCGGTCCCCCGCCAGTGCTCTATCCAGTCCTCGGTCGCCACCGTGTCGAGATGTCCGGCCAGCAGCAGTGATCGTCCCGAGTCGCCTCCGGCTGTGCCGTGGACATTGGGTCGATTCGGGGCGCATTCCACCAGTTCGGACTCACCAAACACCTCGGACTCCTTGATCCGGCGGAAGACCCAGTGGGCGAAGGTCTCTTCGTGGGGGGTCACACTGGGAATCCGAACTGCTTCGCGCACGAGTTCTACAAGCGCGTCGCTGTCGACAGCGCTTGCGACCTCCGAAGCAGCGCTCATCTCTGCTGGTCTCCCAAGATCTCTGAGACCAGGGATTCATGCACGGAACGCAGACACATCGACACCGCTCCGACCAGAGCCGCCCGGCGGCCCAGAGTGGATGCCGCAAGCGCCGGAGGCGAGTCGACTAACCGGGAGAGGTGTAGGCGGACTGCGTCCACGAACACCGGGTTGCTGCCCACGCCCCCGCCAAAAACGACACGCCCTGGATCCGCGATCAGGCACAGGTGCGACACCGCCAGCGCCATGGCCCCTGCCACCTCGTCGAGCACCGACCGCGCCGCATCGTCGCCTGCTTTGACGGCTTCGAATATCTCCGGCACATCCGCGCTCGGGTCGAGTCCAGAGCGGTGCCCGTCCTCGATCGCCCGTCCGAACAGCTTGCGGATCGAGGGCGCGGAGGCCACATCCTCGAGGGTGACCGGCACCGCGCCGGGGGCAGGCAGCGACAACAGCAGCGAGCCGACCTCACCCGCAGATCCGGTGCCGCCCCGGTAAAGGTCACCTCCGACCACCATTCCCAGGCCAATACCCGTGCCGACGGAGATCGCCGCGAAGTCCCTGTCGGGCTGTTCGGCGCCCATTTGAGTCAATTCACCCAACGCGGCCAGGTTGACGTCGTTTTCGATATGGATACGGCCGACCATGCGTTCTGCGAGGAACGAGTGCAGCGCCAACCCGTCGAATCCGGGCAGGTTGAGGGCCTGTTCAACGCGGTCGCGGTCACGCCGGTATATTCCGGGCACTCCGATGCACACGCCGCTACAAGGGCCGTCAATGCTCCGAAGCATCTCAGTGGACGTGCCAATGAGACCCTCCAGAGCCGTCCGGGCATCGGGACCCGTTTCCATCTCGCGCTCGGTGACCAGGTTGCCTAACAAGTCGGAGATGCCAATCAGCATCTTCGTGGCGCCGATGTCGGCAACCACTGAGTGCCGGACCGCCGGGACCAGTTCGTAGAGAGCGGCAGGGCGGCCGATCGAACCCGACTCGGGGCTGTCCTTGGCGACTCGGACCAACCCTGCGGACTCCATGTCAGCGACCAGCGTCGACACGGTCGGTTTGGAAAGGCCGGTGGCTCGGGCGATCCCGGCCCTTGACATCCTTCGGGGGTGTGATGCGAACAGTGCGTCAACAATCCGTTGGCCACTGAGCAGCCTTAGAACACCGGAGCCGGATCCTTCGCCCATATTGTTAGTAACATTACCTTACTAATAAAATTTGTCAAGCAAAAATCTGTGGCGATCTGTTCTTGACACCGGCGTTGGCTCGGTGAAGTGGTTACTGCAAGAGTCCAGCTATGAAATATCGATTGATGGGTTCGAGCGGTCTGTGGGTTTCTGAGGTTGCGCTCGGCGCGATGACCTTTGGCAACAAAGACTGGGGCATCGAAAAAGACGAAAGCCGTTTGATTTATGAGGGTTTCCGAGAGGCTGGGGGCAATTTTGTCGACACCGCCAACATCTATAGCGCGGGACGCAGCGAGGAGTTCGTGGGTGAGTTCATGGCGGGTCACCGAGACGAGATTGTGCTGGCAACAAAATACTCCGCGCCGATGCGTCCAGGCGACCTCAACGCCCAGGGAAATAGCCGAAAACACATGATGGAGTCGGTCCACGCGAGCCTTGAACGGCTCGGTACCGACTACATCGACCTCTATTGGGTTCACGCCCGCGATCACACAACTCTTGCCGAGGAGATTATGCGTGGTCTCGATGATCTCGTTACTTCGGGCAAAGTTCTATACATCGGAATCTCCGATACACCCGCTTGGCAGGTGGCCCGTTGCAACACAATCGCCGAATTACGGGGTTGGAGCCGCTTTATAGGACTCCAAATCAGGTACAGCTTGATCGACCGCGAAGTCGAACACGAACTGTTGCCTATGGCTGAGGCTCTCGACCTCACGGTCACGCCGTGGGACACGCTGGGTTCGGGTGTGCTGACCGGAAAATACAACCGCGACGCCGACACCACTGGCCGAGCGACACTACGCGGGCGGATCTCGGAACGCGGTCTCAGTATCGCGGCTGAAGTTGTCGCCGTGGCTAACGAACTGGGCTGCTCAGCGGCACAGGTCGCACTTAGCTGGGTTCGTTCTCGAAAGGGCGTGATCGTCCCGCTCATCGGGGCTAGAACACGGGCTCAACTCGACGACAATCTGGGTTGTCTTGACCTTGAGTTGCCCGATGACGCCATCACGCGGCTAGACGAAATCAGTTCGATTCGTACGCCGTTCCCCCACAACATGCTCACACCGTTCCGCTCAGGCCTCGGCGTGAGCCACCGTCCGGATCAGCACTAACCGGCGGTTAGGCCTGCGTTGTGTGCAGGCGTGCCAGTGAGTCTTCAAGGCCTCCGGGTCGGCTGGAGCGCAACCAAGCAGCCCTTCGTGTGTGGATCACGTTTTGGGTGACTTGAAGATGGTGACACTTTGGTGGAGCGGAACTAGATCGCGACGGTATTGACGGTGCACCTCGTGGACGGCAGCCGTGGCGTCGGTTTGTACCTGTTGCAATGCGGTCTCAAGCTGGGCCACGCGGGCTTCGAGATTGAACACTCGTTTCACACCGGCGAGGTTCAAACCCTCATCGGTTAGATCTGAAATCCGTTGGAGCAAGGCGATGTCGGCGTCGCTGTAACGACGACTGCCGCCCCCTGTGCGCGCCGGATCGACGAGCCCTTTGCGCTCGTATATCCGCAGTGTTTGAGGGTGCACACCGGCAAGCTCCGCGGCAACAGAGATCACATACACTGCTCGATGGAATCGTTCCTGGTCCATAGTTGTGTCTCCTTTCTTTCTGTTCACACACCCAGGTGGGCGCGCGGCGAATCAGTCGTAGCCTCGGCAAACGCCTCAACCGCTTCACGTTGTTGAGTACTCAGTTCTTGGGGCACAGCGACGGCAACGGTCACGAGCAGATCGCCTGC
>JAKZTU010000141.1:0-2681 GCA_047516945.1 Acidimicrobiales bacterium | reverse complement strand
GGCTTGGAGGTCGTAGAACCACACCAGATCGGTGCCGCCTGAGTTGGTCTTGGTGAACAGCAGAATCGCGGTGGAGACCCCTGAGTAGGGTTTGAACACTCCGGCGGGCAGAGAGACGATCCCGTCGAGCTTCTGCTCCTCAACCAAGATCCTGCGAAGCTCCTTGTGTGCATTGCTCGAGCCGAACAGCACACCGTCGGGCACGATGACCGCCGCCCTGCCCCCCGGCTTGAGGAGCCGCAGGAACAACGAGAGGAATAGAAGTTCAGTCTTCTTCGTCCGGGCAACCTGCAGGAGGCCCTTGGCGGTGCCCTCGTAGTCAAGCGAACCAGCGAATGGTGGGTTGGCGAGGATCAGACTGTAGGTCTCGACATCGCTCGCGTAGTTCTCGGCCAGCGAGTCCCGGTAGCTGATCTTCGGGTTTTGAACTCCGTGCAGTTGCATGTTCATTGACCCGATACGAAGCATCGTGTTGTCGAAGTCGTAGCCCGAGAACATGCCGTTGTGAAAATGCTCCGACAGGCCGGGGCGGGTTAGCGCGCTCGGGTGCTCGCGGCGGATGTACTCCCCAGCACTGACCAAGAAGCCGCACGTTCCACTTGCGGGATCACAGATCACGTCGTCGGGTTGAGGCGCCATCATCCCGACCATCAACTCGATGATGTGGCGGGGCGTGCGGAACTGCCCGTTCTGGCCAGCGGTAGCGATCTTCGAGAGCATGTACTCGTAGACATCGCCTTTGGTGTCGCGATCCTCCATCACGACCGCGTCAAGCCCGTCCACCGCTTTCAGCAGCAAGGCCGGCGTGGGGATCGTGAGCCGAGCGTCACGCATGTGCTTGGCATGCGTACTTTCTCCGGCCCGATCGTGAAGGAACGGGAACACGTAGTTTCCGACGATGTCGTACATCTCGGCTGCGGGCGTGTTCTTGAACGTCGACCAACGCAGGTCGCCGTACGGCCGACCCTCGGCACGGCCCTCAGGCCGGAACTCCTGCCCCTCCGGGAAGATCTCGTCCTCAATTGGCTTCCCCGTGCGATTCGCCTTGTTTTCCGCCAGCGCTTGTTGCTCATCCAAACCCTTGATGAACAGCAGGTAGGTGAGTTGCTCCATCACCTCCAGTGGATTAGATATCCCCCCAGACCAAAAGTCATTCCAAACCGCATCGATCCTGCTCTTCAACTCCCCCGTGACCATGGCCCCCATTATCACCGATCTAACGACTCCTCGCGTGATCGGCACACTTCGGTCTCCACGGCCTCCGCTGCCAAGTGTCGCTCCGGGCACGCAGCACGCCTTGGATGCCCCAACCCAGTCGGTGACCCGGTTCCTGGTCGCTTCCGGGCACGCAGCACGCCTTGGTAAGCGGTCATGGGGTGCTCCGGACAATGGTCGCCACCGGGCACGCGGAACTCCTTCGTGAGCGCACAGGGTCCGGCGCTTGACCTACGTTGTCACACCTCTCTGCTTCACTGAGTGGTGACCACTCAACAACTACACTGGAGGGTTCATGCGAGTAACAGAAGGTTTCTGGAGCAGCTTCTTAGGTTCGCTGCTAACTGTGGTTACGGGCCTAGCGCTCGTCGCGGCTATCTCCGATCTGACCTTCACCTCATTGGCTGGAAGCCTCCTGTCGGGCTATGCGGGTCTATTCGCAGTTCTCCCACCCGTGCTGATCATCCTCGTTGTCGTCGCGTTAGGCGCGCGCCTGCTGGATCGCCGATGGTAACGGCTGCAGGGGAACTCCAACACTGTTGTTTCGTGAGGTGTCGAAAGTGAACTTGAACTGGGCGAATCTGAAAGCCCATGGCGGTTCGCAGGAAGCCGCGTTCGAAGAACTGTGCTGTCAGTTAGCCCGATACGAAACCCCGGCGAACGCGCGTTTCGTACGCAAGGGAAATCCCGACGCAGGAGTGGAGTGCTTTTCGGTTTTTGAAGACAACACTGAGTGGGGCTGGCAGGCGAAGTTCTTCGTGCAATCACTGACATCGGGCCAGTGGGGCCAACTGGACCGCTCAGTCAAATCCGCTCTCGATGCCCACCCGCGACTCGTCCGCTACTTCGTATGCATCCCGCACAATCCTGGCGATGGACGCGCACCGGGCAAAACGTCCGAGATGCAGAAGTGGGACGAGCACGTAGTGAAATGGAAGGGTTGGGCAACCGGTCGGAGCATGGAGGTCGACTTTGTCTGGTGGGGCGCATCGGAATTGTGGGAGCGGCTTTCCCAGAAAGACCACGCAGGTCGGCTGGAATTATGGTTCGGCCATCCGGAGTTGTTCGTTGATAGCTGGTTCAAGGCGCGCCTGGATGAGGCCGTTGACTCGGCAGGATCGCGCTACTTTCCCAAACTTCACGTTGACCTGTCGATAGCGCAGAATTTCGAACTCTTCGGTCGCACAAGTGCTGCGGAGGCTTCCGTGCTGCGACACGCAAAGGACATCCGCCGTGCCTGTTCCTACGGAATCCGACGACATGCAACCGAGGATTCCTCGGACGACTCGCCGTCACTCGAATCTCTCGCCGAAGCGTGCGACAAGGTTCTCCACGCTATCTCCCACTTCGACTGCCCTCCTGATCAACAGTGGCGAATCTCAGATATTCGTCAGTCGATCCAGAATGCCCTTGACTTGGCCGCTAGCAGTGACGAAGCGCTAGCGGCAGCGGAACAACTACACAAG
>JAKZTU010000140.1:0-4183 GCA_047516945.1 Acidimicrobiales bacterium | reverse complement strand
TAAGTACGGAATCGCCGGGTTTCAGCTCGCCGAGTTCTTTCAGACCGAAATAGGCGGTAGCTGCTGGTGAGCTGATCACTGCCAGCTGGAACAGTACGTCCCAGTCGGGCGGATAAGGGTTGACGATGGGGCTGTCGCCGTTGGCGATGGCGTATTCCTGCCATCCCGGCAACCCGCCGCCGCACCACATCCCGACGGTGATGTCTGGGTGTTTGCTGGCGATCACTCGCCCCATTCCGCCGCCCCGCACCGGTTCGCTGATCTTGACAGCGGGTAGATAGCCCTCTCCTTCGTCGAGCCAGGACCGGACCGCCGCGTCCATCTGCAACCAGACCATCTTGATCAGGATCTCACCGCCTTCGAGTTCCCGAATCGGCGATTCGACGATCTCGACGTCTTGGTCGGTGAGCATTCCCTGCGGGCGTCGGCGCAGGACAACCTGTCGATTCATGCGTTGGGCGTTCATGCTTGGTGAGTCTCGCGTATTTTGGAATCACCTAGTAAAGCGGCTTGTTGTGACTGCGGGTTCCGCGACAGCGGGGTTTTGGCGTTTGGCCCTACGATGAAGCCATGACCTCTCGTACTGATGTCTTGCGAGTTGCCGTGTGCCACATCAACCCGACGGTGGGTGACCTTGAAGGCAACATGGCGCTTGCGTTGGCAGCGCTTGCGGAGGCCGAGGAAGGCAATGCCGACGTTGCAGTCATGCCGGAGATGGCAATCACCGGTTATCCCCCCGAGGATCTCGTGTTGAGGCCCGGTTTTGTGGCTGATTGTCGGGCCACGCTGGAGAAGTTCGCGGCGCAGACCTCGCGGTGCGCGGTGGTGGTCGGGTTCGCCGATGGTGATCCTTCGACAGAGCGCGAGGTCGCGGATCTTGCTGTGGTTGACGAAGACGGGTTTGGTTACAACAGCGGTGTCTGGAACGCCCTAGCGATCTGTGCGAGGGGTCGTGTGGTTGGGACCTACTACAAGCGTCATCTTCCCAACTACGACGTTTTCGATGAACTCCGTTACTTCCAGCGTGGTGATGATCCGTTGACTCTGTACGAGATCGCTGGTGTGGCTGTTGGTGTGACGGTGTGTGAGGACTCGTGGATTCCCGACGGCAGGGTTTCGAGGCTTGCTTCGGCGGGGGCCCGTGTTGTGATCAATGTCAACGGTTCGCCGTTTCGCACCGGTAAACAGAAGGTGCGGGAACAGGTCATCAGCGAGCGCGTGACCGAGGCGAGAGTTCCGGTCCTTTACACCAACCTTGTCGGTGGGCAGGACGAACTGGTTTTCGACGGTGGCTCATTCGTTGTGAGTCCCACACCGCAAGGGCCGAAGGTGACGGCTCGCTGTGAGCGTTTTGTTGAACGCGTCGAGGTGATCGATATTGAGTTGGCGAGTCCCCGTGAGACAACCGAGGAGGCTTCGGTGGTTGCGGTCTCGGCTGGGAATCCTCAACGGCGAGAGCGGCTCGTGGCGCCGATCGTGGAGCCGTTGGGGGAGTTGGCCGAACAGTGGCGGGCGTTGGAACTCGCCACCCGTGATTATGTCCACAAGAGTGGGTTCAGCGATGTTTGTATCGGCCTTTCGGGCGGGGTTGATTCGTCGATCACCGCGACCATTGCTGTTGATGCCCTTGGTGCGAACCATGTCCATGGCGTGTTGATGCCGTCGAGGCACTCGAGTGATCACTCCATTGCCGATGCCGAAGCACTGGCTGCCAATCTCGGTATCGACACTCGTACCCTTGCTATCGAGCCTGTCCATGCGGCGTTTACAGAGGTGCTGTCCAGTAACTCTGCCATACCGGGGAATCTCGGCGATTTGACCGATCAGAATGTGCAGTCGCGGATTCGTGGTGTGCTGTTGATGGCGCTGGCCAATGAACACGGTTGGTTGGTCTTGACGACCGGCAACAAGTCGGAGGCAGCGGTTGGATATTCGACTCTTTATGGTGACACGGCGGGTGCTTACGCGGTCATCAAAGATGTCTGGAAACTCACTGTCTATGAGTTGTGCCGGTGGCGCAATAGCCAGGGTGCTCCGGTGATTCCTGAGTCTGTTTTGGACAAGGCTCCGTCGGCTGAGCTGAACCCAGATCAACGTGACGACCAGTCGCTTCCGCCTTATGAAGTGCTTGACCCGATTCTGCGGGCCTTTGTGGAAGGAGATCTGGGGGTGGCGGAGATCGTTGAGCAGGGTTTGGGAAACCGTGACCTGGTACAGCGGGTCTGTCGCCTTGTCGATATGGCCGAGTTCAAGCGCCGCCAAACTCCTATCGGGGCTCGTCTCAGCACCAAGGCGTTCGGTCGCGACCGCCGCATGCCGATAATCAACCGCTACAGGGGTTGAGGAGCGTTCTGGCCATGAGCGACGAACTGGGTCCGGTGAAAGATGAAAAGATTTTGACAGTCGCTGCGACCGCGACCGTGCTGCGCGATCTTCACTGGGCTTCGTCGAGCTTGTTCGAGTTGTTCGTTTCTTGGGCCAGCGAAGTTGAGCCTGAACGCGGTGATGTTGCTGTGTGGTTGTCGACCACGGGGCGTCACCTGGGTGAGCAAGCGGAGAATTTGAAGGCGTTGATGCCAGATTCGGTGCTTCTGCGCGATCTGACGGTTTTGGGTGCTCCCTCTTCAGAATCCGAAAGCGCTCTCAAGGTCATTCGTGCAGTTCCCGGATCGGTCGTGCGCCTGGCGATTGCGCAGCGTGTGCTTCTGGCTCGACTCTCAGAGTCGTGCGAGTCGCTGCAACGGCTAGCTGAGCCGCATGCAGATGCGCCGTTGCTTCGTGCGGTCGGTTTCTTTTTGCTCGACCTTGGTAATGATCGGGAGGCAGGCGGACTTCTCTTGGGGTCATTGCGCGACGTGAGCAGCAACGAACAGATCAGCGCAGGTGTGATGGATTCCGAAAGGCAACTTGTTTCGGCGGGCGGACTGGTACCAGCGGGAGTGTTTCGCTGAGACGGATACGAATTATCGTCTGGTTGTATAAGAGCAATCCATCGGTATCGTAAACCCGAACGGGGCTGAAGCGACGAGAGGGACATCCGTGGCGAAGGAGCGTGTCGAGAGGGACGAAGAGGATCTGGTCCGGCTATACCTGACGGACATAGGTCAGTATCCGCTCTTGACCAAAGAGGGCGAAGTTCGCCTAGCTCAAGAGATTGAGGCTGGGATTGAGGCTCGCCAAGAGTTGGCCGAGTCGAAGCCGACTCCTGCGCGCCGCCGTGAGCTGCGCCGACTCTCCCGGAAGGGCGAGGCCGCAAACCGCACTTTTGTCCAGTCGAACCTGCGTCTCGTTGTCTCTATCGCCAAGAAGTACCAGGCCTCCGGGTTGCCCCTGCTCGACTTGATCCAGGAAGGCAACCTCGGTTTGATGCATGCCGTCGAGAAGTTCGATTGGCGCAAGGGCTTCAAGTTCTCGACCTACGCCACCTGGTGGATTCGTCAAGCTATCACCCGAGGAATCGCCAACACCGGTCGCACGATCCGTTTGCCGGTGCATGCGGGGGATACTCTGGCGCGCCTGCAGAAGGCACGGACCCGTCTTGAGCTCAAATACGGCCGGGTCGCCACGCTCAGCGAATTGGCGTTTGAGGTGGAGATGCCTGAGGACAAGGTGACCGAGGCGCTTCGTTTTGCGGCTGAGCCGTTGTCGCTTTCTGAGCCGCTGCGCGAGGACGGCGACGCTGAACTCGGTGATGTGGTCGAAGACCGAGGTGCGGATTCTCCGTTCGAGGTAGCGGCGACGTCTTTGTTGCCCGAGGAGATTTCGCGATTGTTGTCTCCGCTCGATGAGCGTGAGCGTGAGATTCTCAAGCTTCGTTTCGGCTTGGACCGTGGGGAGCCTCGAACCCTTGAAGAGGTCGGAGAGCATTTCAACCTCACCCGGGAACGCATTCGTCAGATCGAGGCCCGAGCGATGTCGAAGCTCCGTCATCCCTCATCAGACACCGGCGCCCGCGACCTCCTGAGCATCTAGCCACTCCCGCGCATCGGATACCAGCGTCTTCGGCGGTTCCTTCCAGCGTTGGCTGTCGCTGCGACGACGATCAGGAACAGCAGGGCAACAACTACTGTCGCTGCAACGGGTCGGCTAACCCAGATCGCGCCGTACCCGACTAGCGACCCCGGTGAACCTTTGGGGTTTCAGTCGCCTTGGTAGAGGCGGGTGAGGTCGATGAGTTCTACGT
>JAKZTU010000139.1:0-12216 GCA_047516945.1 Acidimicrobiales bacterium | reverse complement strand
ACTGGGACGCGGTGATCGCGGTTCACCTGAAAGGCACGTTCGGACCGTCGCATCACGCCGCTGTTCACTGGCGGGCCCAGGTCAAGTCGGGCGGCGAAGCCTACGGCCGCATCATCAACACCGCCTCACCCTCCGGAATCTACGGCAACGTCGGTCAATCCAACTACGGCGCAGCGAAAGCTGGTATTGCGGCCTTTACGATCATCACCGCGCAAGAACTCGTCAAGTATGGCGTGACAGTGAATTGCCTGGCTCCCACGGCTGTTTCTCGTCTCACTCTGCCGTTGATGGGTGGCGCAGAGAACCTTACGGAGTCGGCCATGGAAGCCATGTCCCCGCGCTGGATCGCGGTGGTCACCACCTGGTTAGCCAGCCCGGAGGCGGGCAAGGTCACTGGCCGCGTCTTTGATATCCGCGGGCGTCACCTCGGGATCGCCGAAGGTTGGCATCTTGGTCCGACCGCCGAACAGCCCGACGATCCGACCGAACTTGGATCCGTCATGGCCGAGTTGATGGGCAAGGCTCGCCTCAATGCCAGCATGGACGGACAGGATCACGAAGGCCCCGGTTTCCCGAGCCAGTCGATCTGATCGTCCCCTTGATGATCGCCGGACTGATCGCCGGACTGATTGGCCCTTGACCAACCGGCTGGTCAGGCGTAGCGGACTTGGCAGACTCCGTGGTTGCAGTATCCGCCCGGGTTCCGGTGGAGATACTGCTGATGGTATTCCTCAGCAAAATAGAAGACCGCTGCGTCCACCACAGTGGTGACAATCTCACCGTAACCGGATCCCTTCAGTAGGCCCTGGTATTTGTCGAGGCTGGCCGCAGCCGCGGCTCTCTGCATCTCGTCATAGACGTAGATCTCGCTGCGGTACTGGGTACCGATGTCGTTGTGCTGGCGCATGAACTGGGTGGGGTCATGCACCTCCCAAAACACTGCGAGCAGTTCCTCATAACTGACGACTTCGGGGTCGAACACGACGAAGACAACCTCGTTGTGCCCGGTGCGCCCAGAACAAACCTCTTCGTAATACGGGTTCGGCGTGTAGCCGCCCGCGTATCCCACAGCGGTGGTGTACACGCCGTCGAGTTGCCAATAGAAACGCTCTGCACCCCAGAAACAGCCGAGCCCGAACATGGCGGTCTCGAACCCTTCGGGATATGGACCCTCAAGCGGTGTGCCAAGAACGAGATGTTTGTCCTGCACGGGTAGAGGATCGGAACGCCCCTCAAGCGCCTCTTCGGGGTTGGGCATTGTTTGCTTGTCTCGTCGAAACAGCATTGGTCAGTTCTCCTCGGTTAGATCCTACGCTTTCAGAAACACCGTCGCGCTTCGCCGCGTTCCCCCAACCCCCCGGAATCTGCGCGATAAACCACAACATATGTGGCTAATCGCGCAGATTTAGGAGCAGGGCGAGTCTATGCGTTGAGATGTGCTGCCTCGCCGGTCAAAGTAAGCACCGCTGTACCCGAGAAATCGCGAGAAGATCGACCAGACACGATCCGGTACTCACCCGGGTCCACATACCAACCTGCCTCGGTTCGATGAAGCCCCTCTCCCTCGGCGGGCACCGGACCAGCGTTCCTCAACTCGTCCCAGATCGGGTCGCCGATGTCGTAGTAGGCAAAGGCACGAGCGTCCAGATCAAGTCTGACCGTCGCCGTCTCGCCGGGATCAAGGGCTACCTTCTGGAACGCCTTCAGCTCGCGTACAGGCCGAATAATCTCAGGATCCAGCGGCTCGACATACACCTGAACGACCTCGGAACCGTGCCGATCACCGGTATTGGTCACATCAACTTCAACCTCGACCGTGCTTGCTGTGGAGGTACTACACCCAGACACAATGCGAGGCTCAGACATTGCAAAAGTCGTATACGACAAACCAAACCCGAGTTCCACCGCTGGCTCAAGCCCCATCGCGTCGTGGAAACGGTGACCCATGAACAAACCCTCGCCATAGCGAACAATCGAATTGTCACCCGGATAGTTCAGGTAAGCACCGAAATGCTCGTAACGAGTCCCGACAGTGGTCGGTGCCCGCCCGCCCGGCTCAACCTCGCCGAGCAACATGTCGACGATGGCATCGCCGAGTTCCTGACCAGCAAAACCAACTGACAGCACCGCGGCGGGGTCATCGAGCCAACACAGATCGTGAGGCGAACCAACATTGAGGATCACGATCGTTCGCTCGTTTGCCGCGGCCACACGGCGAATCAACTCGGGCTGATCACCCGGGAGTTCCCACAGGTCACGATCTCGCCCCTCGGTCTCCCAATCATCGTTGGTACCAACCACCACGACTGCTACGTCACTATTGGCAGCCAGTGTCACGGCCTGACCGAGGAGATCCTCCTCCTTGGTTGAAAGCAGACCCAGTTTCATGCCCGACAAGAGCGTCGAATCGCGGTTTGAGAACTCGGCGGTCACCTCAATCGGTTGCCCCTCGACCAGATCGACCGTGGCGGGGAGCTCCTCGGTACCAAATCCAAAGAAAGCGCCACCTCGCGGATAGTCACCAGTGGTTGCGTCGAGCACCACCTCACCGTCAACCAACACACGAGCCCGTCCGCACTGAACCAGGCGGAACTCATATCGCGCAGTTGATGTTGGCACAACCGTTGCTGTTGCTCGTAGTGAGTAAGTCTCGCCAGACACCCCTGGAGCGGGTGATCCGAAAGCCATGAAATCGAAGCTGCCGGCTTGGATCGTCGCCTTGGCTCCGGTGTCACTGTTTGCTCGGCCTCCGGTTTCGGCGTCGCCGGGGTGGTCTAGATCAAAGCCATCGAAGTACTGAACGGTAACGGGCCCCTGCACCAGCGGTTCCGTCAAGGCTGGGCAAGTGCGGTCAATGTCGCAGCCCCTCTCCCAGACAACCTCGGCATCGGGCAATCGTGCGCTCAGAGCATCCACTGGCGAGGTCGCGCGGTAAGCCTTGACCTTGGCGGAACCGCCGCCCATCACCTTGGCGTTGAAAGCATTGGGACCGATCACGGCCAACTTGGTGATCGCGGCGGGATTGAGCGGCAGAACCCCGTCGTTGCGCAACAACACCGAACCGGCCGCCGCGGCACGACGAATCAAGGCCCGGTCCTCGGCTCGGTCCAGTTCGGTCTCGCTGAAATCGTTGTCGTGGTCCAGCGCGCCAGTACGGTCCATCAGTGCCAAGACGTCTGCGGCGATGCGATCAAGGGCGCTGGGGGACACCTCACTGTCGTTGACCGCATCGGTGAGCAGATTGCCATACCAGCGACCCTCGCCGGGCATCTCCAAACTCAACCCGGCGTTCGCCATGTCGACGGTGGAACGCGCCCCGAACCAATCGGTCACCACGAAACCGTCAAAACCCCACTCCTCACGCAACACGGTGGTGAGCAGCCAATGATTGTCCGCACAGAACGTGCCGTTGAGCCGGTTGTAGGCCGACATGATCCCCCAAGAACCGCCATCTTTGACGGCGTGCTCGAAGGGCACCAGATACAGTTCGCGCAGGGTTCGCTCATCGACTTGGGTGTCGATGCTGTTGCGTTCAAACTCAGAATCGTTGCCCACAAAGTGTTTGGCGGTTGTAGCTACGCCACGCGACTGCACACCCCGCACAAAAGCTGCAGCCATACGTCCCGTAAGGATCGGATCCTCGCTGAACGACTCAAAATTGCGTCCCCCTTTGGGGGAACGGTGCAGGTTGATCGTGGGGGCCAACAACACTTGTGAACGTTTTGCCAGGGCTTCGTCGCCCAACAGCTCCCCCAATTCCTCTACGAGACCCGGATCCCAGGTTGCGCCCAAAACAGCACCGCTCGGTATGCATGCCGTGCGGCTGCCGGTACCCATGAGTCCGTCGCCGCGGGCACCGTTGGGACCATCGGTCACCTTCAGTTTCGGAACCCCGAGTCGCTCAACACCACGGGTGTGCCACATGTCGCCACCCGTGACCATGGCCACCTTCTCTTCGGTAGTCATCGCCGCGAGGAGGTCATCAATCCGTCTGCTCATCGCCGGAAACCTACATGTTTGTGCAGGGAGGTTCCTAACGGACCGAACAAATCGGCGAAAGATTCTCAGCCCTGGTGAACTGGGAAGCTAACTTTCGTTGCTAGCCGCCGTGTTCACCGTCGGATTCGCCTTCGGTGCCATGTTCGTCGCGTCCGACTTCAGGGTGGGCGCTCCAGGTCTGGAAGTCTTCGCCTTCGGCCGAGAGGCTTATATCGGCGCTGTCGCTCGGTGCTATAGAACCGGGTGCGGTGGGGCCGAGTTCTACTCCGTTGGAGAGGTGGACTTCCACTCGAACATCTTCAAGCGTTTCGGTGGTTGTGTTCTCGACGGTACCGACGAAGGTGTCGGTGGCGGAGTCATAGCGCAGCAAGAGCCGTGCTCCCCGACGAGTTTCGTCGTAGGAATCAGCCTTGGTGTATTCGATGCCCGACTCTTCATCACCGTCGGCGATGACCGATCCTGACTCGTCGCTCTCAGAGCCCTGGCTAGTTTGGTGCTCGCCACCGCCCTCCGATTCACCATTGTCATGTTCGCCCGACGACTCGTTGGCACCGTGTTCTCGGCCTTCGTCACTGTCGCTGTCGCCGCAACTTGCGAAGAGCAAAGCGAGGCAAGCGAAAACGGCGATAGCAAGGCTGTAGGGTCGGATCATCTTGAAGCTCCATTTCTGTGGACGGGGACCACTCCAGGTGGGCCATGGGTCTGACTATGGCGGAACGTTGCTTAAATGAAGGTTAGAAGCAAGGCGACCGGTGCCCCCGTTGGGGTTTCTCTAAGTTTCGTTTAACCAATGATCGGCGACGATGAACCAATGCGGATCTTGCTGGTCGAGGACGAAGTACAACTAGCTGAGGTGATCTGCGACGGCTTACGGGAACACGGCATTGCCGCCGAACTCGAAAACGACGGTCGTGCTGGGCTGTGGCGAGCCCGGGAAGGCAGCTATGACGTGATAGTGCTCGACATCATGTTGCCTGGGATCAATGGCTATCGGATTTGTTCGACGCTTCGTGAAGAAGGCAACTGGACTCCGATAATGATGCTGACCGCTAAAGACGGGGAGTGGGACGAGGCCGAAGCACTCGATAGCGGTGCCGACGATTTCTTGTCGAAACCGTTTTCCTTCATGGTGTTGATGGCTCGTCTTCGAGCTCTGGCCAGGCGAACGCCGACGGCCCGGCCTGCGATTCTCGAAGCCTGTGACCTGCGATATGACCTTGCGACGAAATCGGTGCGGAGGGGCATCGATGAGTTGCGTATGAGCCGTACTGAGATGGATGTGCTTGAGGTGTTGATGCGGGCTGGCGGGGCACCGGTATCGAAGCAGAAAATCTTCGAGCGAGTGTGGGGTTTTGACACTGATGTTGACCCGAAGATTGTTGAGGTCTACATCCGTTACCTGCGGCGTAAGATCGACGAGCCTTACAGCGTGAAGACCATCATCAACCAACGCGGTGTCGGTTACCGGATCACGGAAACGACACCGTGAACCGTCCCAATTTCAAATCTGTGCGGTCACGGGCCACGCTGGCGGCGACCATCGTCACGGCCCTGGTGTTAGGCCTGGCCTCGGTCTTGATTTTAGAACTGGTGGAACGGGATCTCGAGAGCAACGCCCGAGCCGCGTTGAGCGACGCACTAGAGGCGGCATCCCACTCCGCCAGCGGGGAACAAGGCGAGGGATCAAAGGAGGGCGAAACGGAATATCACGGGGGAGCGCGGGGAGAGGTGTCCGAAAGTGACGAAGAAACGATGTCGGGCCAAGCAAGCTCAGGTGACGGCGGGTCCAGTGGCGATATCCGCCAGCAACAGATCGCCGAAACATCGATTCAAGAAGTGGAAGCCGGGGTTGATGCGGCCTCCAGAGCATTGTTGATCATCGTCCCCGTGGTGGTGGCGTTATTGGCCGCAGCGATCTGGTTGACGGTTGGTCGCACGCTTCGCCCGGTGCGAGACATTTCTCTACAAGTGGCGGGCATCTCTGGCTCAACCCTTAACGAGCGGGTTCCAGAACCCGACAGCGAAGACGAGATAGCCGAATTGGCAGCGCTGATGAACGAAATGCTGGATCGGCTCGAGGACTCGGCGGATCGTCAACGAGCGTTTGTGGCCGATGCCAGTCATGAACTCCGCTCACCGCTATCGACCATTGTCGCATCCGCTGAGATCGCACAAATCAGCCCTGACCCCCAGAAGCTGCAACAGCTGGCGGCGGGTGTCGGCAGCGAAGCACAACGAATGCAGACTCTCATTGCTGACCTGTTAGATCTTGCGCGGCTTGAAGAGGATCGTCATCAGCGTGCGATCGCGCCTGTCGAGCTTGTGTCTATGTGTCGGGAGACTATCGAACGGATCGACTTCTCGAACATTGAAATCGATTTGCACGCCACTGGCCCCATTGCGGTTGACGGTGTTGGCTCGCTACTTGAGCGAGCAGTTTTCAACTTGATTGACAACGCAACAACCCACGCCGAACGTTGTATCCGCGTCCGCGTAAAAGAGACAGCGACGGCGGTTGAGATCGTAGTTGAGGACGACGGTCCTGGAATCCCCGAAGTCGACCGACTTCGCGTGTTTGAACGCTTCGCCCGACTCGACGAATCTCGTGAACGCAACACTGGTGGAAGCGGACTCGGTTTGGCTCTGGTGAGAGCGATCGTCGAACGCCACAACGGCAATGTCACCGTCGGTGAGTCGCTAAGCCTCGGTGGCGCTCAATTCAAGATCGAACTGCTGCGGGCCTAGTCGCGCGCTCGTTTTCAACTAGGCGGTAACGGGCGACGGACAATAGCATGAACGCTCTACGGCTGCAGGCCGTGTTCCAAGCCAGGAGGATGAAGCGATGCTCGACATGATTATCAAAGGTGGGTCCATCGTTGATGGCACGGGCGCGGTACCCGTGGTTGGTGATATCGGCATTCGCGACGGCTGGCTCAACCTTGACGCCCTTGACCGGCTCGGCGACCTGTTCGTAGGCCGCTCCGGTGTCGCCCTGTCCCCCACCGCCAAACGTCTCCTGTTCTCCACCCGAGGGACGGGCAATTTTGCTGTTCGACGCGTTGCAATGGCAATGCATGGCTACCAGACTTATAGAGAGTAGGGTTGTATCAAATCCAATCAGATTCATGCGGGGCAGCGGATGGAAACGCCGGTTAGGTTGAGCAGTCTTGATGACCGAGAGGCTGGGCGGGAAGACCTGCCGCGTACGGTTTCTGAAGGCGCGGCCGGTGTCCACGATGAGCGGACGCTGTGCGTTGCTGCGTGGATGCTCGCTCGCGATGGCGCGCTTGCCGGGTTGAGCGAAGCTGAAGCGTCATTGGTGCGTGTCCCGCCGGATACGCCGACTAATAGGGCGTTGGAGTCTTGGCGAACGCAGATTCAGGCAGGGGGCGATCCGTTGGGCAACGCTCTAGTATGCCTGCGTTCGCCTGAACGTCGCCGCAGCTTGGGTGCCACGTACACACCGGCGGCGCTGGTGCAGCCGATGTCCGAGTGGCTGGCCGGTTTTGGGCACCCGGGACGTGTGGTGGACCCGGGGACGGGTTCGGGGCGTTTCTTGTGCGCTGTCGGTCCGTTAATGCCCGACGCGGAGTTGGTGGCCGTCGAGCTTGATCCCCTTTCTGCGCTGATCACACGTGCCAACTTGACCGTGCTGGGTCTGGACACGCGTTCGCGTATGCATGTATGTGATTACCGCTCGCTGCGGTTGCCGTCGGTATCTCACCCGACAGCGTTCATCGGCAACCCACCGTATGTGCGTCATCACGGCATCACCCCCGAATGGAAAGACTGGCTACGCCGTCGTGCTGCTGATCTGGGTCTGAAGGCGTCCGCTCTCGCAGGCATGCATGTGCACTTCCTGCTCGCGACTGCACATCTCGCCCGTGTTGGGGACTACGGCGTCTTCGTTACATCGTCGGAATGGCTGGATGTAGCCTACGGCCGGTTGGCCCGTGAACTCGTGGCTGGCCCGCTGGGTGGTCTGTCGATACACATCTTGGATGCCCGAGCGCCCGCCTTTGCCGGGGTCATGACCACGGCGGCTGTCACTGCGTTCAATGTCGGCCAACAACGGCACCCGGTTCGGGTGTGCAAAGTTGACTCAGCGAGCGAGCTACGAGGCTTGCGCGGTGGCACCCCGTTTGGCCGTGCCCAGTTGCGGTCAACGCAGCGTTGGTCTTCGCTGCTGGAGCCGCGAGTCGCCGTGCCGACGGAGTTCGTGCCGCTAGGGGAACTGTGCCGGGTCCACCGCGGAACCGCCACGGGCGCGAACGCGGTGTGGGTGACCGACCAAGGCGATCCGCGTCTGCCCGCCTCAGTTCTTCAGCCCGCGGTTACCAAGGCGTCGGAGCTTTTTGCTTTAGGTTCTGCTGTGCTCGGTGACTCCGGCGCGCTGCGAGCGGTGATTGATCTGCCCGAGGACCTTGACACTCTCGACGAGAAGCGCCGCGCGCTGGTGGAGCGATTCTTGGAGGCCGCTCGACGCGATGGTGTTGCCGACGGTTACACCGCCCGGCACCGACGGCCGTGGTGGTCGGTGAAGCTGCGCGACCCGGCGCCGATCCTGGCCACCTACATGGCTCGGCGCCCGCCAACGTTTGTGCGCAACTTGGCTGAGGCTCGCAACCTCAACGCAGTACACGGCATCTACCCGGTTGAGCCGATGTCCGAGGCGGCGCTCCGCAGGTTGGCACGTTCGCTGCGTGATCGGGCCAGCCTGTCGGGGGGCCGCATGTACGCCGGCGGCCTTGCCAAGTTCGAGCCCAAAGAGATGGAGCGGATCATGGTGCCGCCTAGGAGTTGGCTCGAATCGGGCGAGTCTCTGGCATCCTTGGGGCTGAGCGAAGAGGGCACAGGCCGCCGAGCGGCGGCACGAAGGGGCTGCTGATGGACACGGAAGACCGGTACACGAACCGGGGCGGACCGGTGCTGACGGTGCCGCGAAGCGACATGGCCGCCGCGTCCGATGGAAATGGGATCGCCGCGATAGATGTCTTCTGCGGCATCGGGGGGCTTTCCTACGGCTTGGCAGCAGCGGGTGTCGATGTTGTGGCAGGCATCGATGTTGACGGGTCGTGCCGGTTTCCTTTCGAAGCGAACGTGAGCCACGCTCAGTTCATCGAGCGCGACGTTCGCGACATCACCGCTGAGGAACTGTCCAGCCTATGGCCCGAGGGTACCACGAGGCTCTTGGCCGGGTGCGCGCCGTGCCAGCCGTTCTCGTCGTATCGCAAGGGCGTGAGCCCGTCTAGTGACGGCCGGTGGGAGCTCTTGCGCGAGCTGGGTCGACTGGTCGCCGAGACACAACCGGAGTTCGTCACCACCGAGAACGTCCCTCGCATTAAGCGCAAGGCAGTGTTCGGAGACTTCGTGAAAATGCTCGAGTGCCTCGGCTACTCCGTGGACATCGATGTATGCAGGTGTACCGACTACGGACTCGCTCAGAACCGTCGCCGCGTCGTACTGGTCGCTTCCCGGCTGGGAACCGCGACGGTGCCGGAGGGAGACCAGCACAGCCAACCCCCGAAGACTGTTCGACAGGCCATTGGGTATCTTCCGCCAATCGAGGCTGGCCACGCCCATGAAGCTGACCCGGTGCATCGCAGCCGCGGCCTGTCGGCGCTCAACCTGAAGCGAATGATGGTGTCCAAGCCGGGAGGTACATGGCACGACTGGCCAGCAGAACTGCGGGCCCAATGCCATCGGCGCGCCAGCGGGGCAGCGTTCAGGAATGCGTACGCCCGCATGGGCTGGGACAAGCCGTCCCCGACAATCACAACCTACTTCCACAACTTCGGAGCTGGTCGCTTCGGTCACCCCGAACAGAACCGAACCATCTCCCTGCGTGAGGCAGCTATTCTCCAAGGCTTTCCTGAGAACTACCAATTCACGCCCGACGGGGAATCCGCGCCTCTGACATCGCTCGGCCGGCACATAGGAAACGCTGTCCCGCCGCCGCTCGGAGAAGCCATCGGACGCAGGTTTATCCAAAACTTGGGACAACTTCATGAGTGAGAGTAACGGTCATCCGTTCACCATGACCATTGATATGGGAGCCCTTGAGGCGCTCGGTATCAAACTGTACAGCAACGCAGCCGCGGTGCTTACTGAACTGGTTGCAAACGCCTACGACGCTGACGCAACACTCGTTAAGATTCGGTGGGATGTGAAAGAATCCAGCATCGAAGTGTCGGACAACGGCAGCGGGATGACTCAACAAGAACTCAACAACCGATTTCTCGTAACCGGATATCAGAAGCGGCAGGTTGAGGGATCGCACTCCGTGATGTGGAACCGCCCATTTATGGGTCGCAAGGGTATCGGCAAATTGAGTGTTTTCTCTATTGCAGATGAGATCTTCATCTATACGACTAAGAACGGAGAGAGCACTGGATGCAGAATTGTCGCTGAAGATCTCAAGGAGCGAATTACCTCACGCCAAGAATATCATCCTGAGAAGGTTGAAGTTCCGGAGGACCACGCTGGCGCGGGTACAACAATCGTTTTGAATCGTCTTACCAGCACGCGTGTATCGCTGACCGCGGCTGCTCTCCGCAAGCGGCTCGCCCGCCGGTTCGACGTTTTAGACCAGACACCACAGGAACAGGGTGGATTCAAGATCGAAATCGACGGCAAGCAACTGACATTTGAAGACCGACAGGAATTGAAGCGGCTCGAATTCCTGTGGGAGTTCGGCGAACAGCGGTTGCCAGATCATGCGTTGCCAGACGATACAAAAAGGTTTGTTCTCGACGAGTGCAGAGTCGGAGGTCGTGGCGACTGGGAAGTGCGCGGCTGGATCGGCACGGCCCGCACTCCGTCGGACCTGGCCGACGATGGCGAAGGGGGCTCACTCAAGAACATCATGGTGCTGGCCCGTAAGCGCCCGATCCATGAAGGAATCATCGACAAACTGGATTTCTCGCGAGTCTTCGGCAGCTATGTAACGGGTCAGATCGAAGCCGATTTCCTCGATGTTGATGAAGAGGCCGACATCGCCACCAGCGACCGCCAGCGACTGATTGAAGACGACCCGCGGGTGGAAGAATTGCACGTGTTTCTGCGAGAGGCCTTTAAAACCGCATCAGATAAATGGAATGCCGAGCGACCTAAACGCAAATCCAAGGATGCGTTTAAAGAGTTCCCCGCGCTAGAGACCTGGCGAGACGCGCTACCTGATTGGCAACAAGACCCTGCTACCAAGATGATCTCCACGATCGCGGCTTTGACATTGGATCAACGTCGCGAGAGGGAAAGCCGAGCATCGCTATATCGATCCGGTGTGCTTGCCTTCGCGCGGATCGGGTTACGGGAGAAATCTGATGAACTCGACCAATTGAGCACACTTGATGCCGAACACCTGTTGCAACTCTTTGGGGCCCAAAGCGATTATGAGGCAAGTCTTTGGGCTGACATCCTTCGAGGGCGCGTGGGAGCAATACAGAAACTCGAAGACCTCACCGACGACAACGAATACGAACGCGTTGTGCAAGAACACATCGTCGACCAACTTTGGCTTCTGGATCCTTCGTGGGATCGTGCTACTGAGGATGTGCATATGGAACAGAATCTCCACAAGGTCGCTCCGAAGTTATTTCCAAGGGATCACGAAGGAGAAGTGATCCGT
The DNA here is from genome assembly GCA_047516945.1 of Acidimicrobiales bacterium. Lineage (GTDB taxonomy): Bacteria > Actinomycetota > Acidimicrobiia > Acidimicrobiales > Aldehydirespiratoraceae > VXYK01. Next base: position 590 of record JAKZTU010000139.1, on the reverse strand, counting down.
GGTTTTCTTGATGCTAGGTATCGGAATGTAGCAGGCACGCATGTAATCGTGGAACTGAAGCGACCCAATCGCTTGTGTAATATTGACGAACTCGTCGAGCAGGGGTCGAAGTATTTTGACGCGGTGACTTCGGTATTGGAGCAAGATAAACGTGGCGGAGAGCGTATAGAAGTTGTATTCGTACTCGGTAAGGCACCGGCAGTAAGACGTAGGCACTCACTCTCCGATGATGGCGAGTTGATCGCAAGTCAGTTGCGACCAATCAATGGCTGCTATATGCTGTATCGTCAACTTGTACGAAACGCGCTTAATCAATACAGCGATTATCTTGAGGCCACTCAGCAGGCGCATCAGTTGGAGCAACTATTGGCCTCGCTAGACGCTGAGTAGACCGATCTGAACGTCATCCGCGCCAAGAGTTCATCAGTCCGTTTTCTCATCGCCGGATACTGCCACGCCCAAACCACCAGCTTGCAACTGAGCGAGTCCGTTATAAACAGTCAATTTGCGAGTGTATGCTCCAAGGCCTTGGGGGCGAAACGCACGCACGCAGGTTTCCCTTGGAGCAACCAGATCGTCGTTATCTGGCT
>JAKZTU010000138.1:0-2851 GCA_047516945.1 Acidimicrobiales bacterium | reverse complement strand
CTTGTTGCCTTCGATCTTTGACACCAAAGCCCAAGACATGTGGTTGGGGCGTAAACAACGCACCGCTAGTGAAGCTCAACGGGTCGCGTTGATCGCGCGTGATCAACACTGCATTGGTTGTAGCGCGAACCCGTTGTGGTGCCGTGTCCATCACATTATTTGGTGGTCAAAGAACGGACCTACCGACGTAGACAACCTGGTATTGGTATGTGATGACTGCCACCACAAAATCCACGACCACGGCTGGCAAGTCTACAAACACCCCAAAACCGGCAAATACAAACTCAAACCCCCCAACCCAACCAAACCCAACGCGGTCACAGATACTCCAGCGGTTCGGAACGATTCGGGTGACGGTTCGGTAACCGGCACTTCCAAGCGCAACCTGGTCACAGGTGCTCCAGCGGTTCGGAACGCTCCGAGCGACAACTCGGCAACCGGCACAACCAAACCCAGCGCGGTGGTGATAGGGCGCAACCCGGATCGAGCAACCAAGCGCAGCGGGGCCGGTGATACGGGGGTAACCCGGACCGTGGAACCCGGACCGATTAACGCAGCGCAACCGGGACCGAGCAACCCGGCGGCGCGGGAACCGAACCCCAGAGAGTGACCTTCGGAAGGGACTCGATCGGGATCAAACTCACAGTGCAGGTAACGCCAAGGCCCAGACAAACGGGAACGGTTGATCCGGTCGCGAGCCACCTAGCCCTTAGTAGGTCCCAGTAGGTCCGAGTTGAGTTTCGGAGATGGCCAACCGACGGCGCTCCCGGTGGACGCCGAATGTCCCCGCGCCGATAATCTCTGGACCTTGGTATCCTCACCGATAGCCGAATGGTGGCTGCCGCCCGCGCAATGCGGGGTGTGCAGCTGGGTAAGAGACCCAAAGGAACAAATATCTAATGGCTACAAGCCTGCGCCCGAAATCTGAGACGATCGCCGATATGGCGAACGCTTTTGATCTAGCCGAGCACGACACCGGTTCGCCGGAAATACAAATCGCCCTGCTATCGGCACGGATCACACACCTCACCGAACACGTGAAGGTTCACAAAAAGGACCATCACACGCGGAGAGGCTTGCAGATGCTGGTAGGCCGCCGTCGTCGTCTTCTCGACTACGTCATGGACAACGATGTAGAACGCTACAGAGCAGTGATCACCCACCTCGGGTTGCGTCGCTGAATAGAATCCGCTGAATAAATCGAAGGGTAATCCCACGGGGCTGCCCCCAACCGGTTGGATCCAGGTCAACACCCAGAACCAACCCGACAAATCCCAGTCGCTGGAATGTCCAGCAAACGAAGTACACAAGACCGTTGGTGCTAGTCGAAAATCTCTGAATTGATCAGCCTCCCGAGAGGCCAAGACCAAGATCAGCGATTTCCGACTGGGAACTGGCAGTCATGTGTTCAGGAGAAATAACAAAATGACTAATTCCCAATCCTTCACAGGCTCGTTCGCGCGCGGTGAGGGCAAAGACGCCACATTCGAGGTTGGCAAGTTCGCCCCCCTCGCCGGTGGTTCCGTTACCGCAAGTATCGGCGACACAGTTGTACTGGTCACCGCGACCGGAGCAGCGACACCCCGCGAAGGTGCGGATTTCTTTCCGCTGACCGTGGATATCGAGGAGCGGATGTATGCCGCCGGCAAGATACCCGGCTCCTTCTTCCGACGTGAAGCCCGAGCGGGTGAGCAGGCGATACTCACCTGTCGCCTCATAGACAGGCCGCTTCGCCCCGCCTTCCCTGATGGTTACCGCAACGAAGTTCATGTGGTGGGCACCGTTCTCGGAGCGGACCAGAAGAACCCCTATGACGTTCTGGCTCTCAACGCCGCCTCGTTGGCCCTATGCCTCTCGCCCGTCCCGTTCGATGGCCCCATCGGAGCAGTCCGCATGAGTTGGTCGCCAGAAGGCGAGTGGATTCCCTTCCCCACCTATCAAGAGTCCTCCGAATCGGCCTTCGACATGGTGGTCGCCGGTCGACTGAGCGACAACGATGTTGCGGTGATGATGGTTGAGGCCGGCGGAACCGGCAATTCTTGGACTCTGTACGAGTCGGGCACCCCCAAGGTCGACGAGGATGTGCTCGCCGGAGGCCTCGAAGCGAGCAAGACTTGGATTCGCGAGATGATCGAGTTGCAGCAGCAGGCGGTTGACGCCGCTGGTGACATCAAAAAGATGGAACCCCCGCTCATCGTCAACCACAGCGACGAAATCTTCGAAGCAGTACAAGCTGCGGCTGCTGAGCGCATCGCCAACACGCAACAAATTGCTGACAAGAGCGAGCGCCAGGCAGCAGAAGCAGAACTCAGAGAGGCCGTCATAGCCGAACTGGCCGAGTTCACCGCAAAAGACCCCAATGCCGCCAAACAGATCAAAAACGCCATCCGGACGATCACCAAACAGGTAGTCCGCAAGCGGATAGTCGAAGAAGGCATCCGCATTGATGGACGCAAAACCAACGAACTCCGCAAGGTCACCAGCGAAGTTGAGGTGATCCCCACAGCACACGGCTCAGGCCTCTTCCAACGCGGAGAGACCCAGGTGCTCAACTTCACGACACTGGGGATGGGTCGAAGCGACATGATGATCGATGACATCTCGCCGACAGACAAGAAACGGTACTTCCACCACTACAACTTCCCTCCGTTCTCCACAGGCGAGACCGGGTTCATGCGAGGCCCCAAACGGCGCGAAATCGGGCACGGAGCTCTGGCTGAACGTGCTGTGTTCCCGGTCATTCCCTCCTTTGAGGAATGGCCCTACACCGTGCGGACAGTATCTGAGGTCATGGCCTCCAACGGGTCGAGTTCCATGGGTTCAGTGTGCGGTTCGACGCTCTCGCTGATGG
>JAKZTU010000137.1:0-2831 GCA_047516945.1 Acidimicrobiales bacterium | reverse complement strand
GGGGGACATAGCCATCGTTATGGCTGACCGAACCTTGGGAAACACCACCGCAGAGGTGCGTCGAGTTTGGGACGCGTTACGCACGGAGCTCAACATGGGGCAGTACCTCGACGTGATCGGCACCGCTCAGGGTGGGGTTTCCGTCGCCGATGCCCGCACGATCATGCGTCACAAAACTGCCGGTTACACGATCGTGCGTCCCCTCCAACTCGGAGCGGCGCTGGCCGGTCGAGTTGACCTCGCTACGAAGTTGTCCGCCCACGGAATGCCACTTGGTGTGGCGTTCCAGTTGCGTGACGACATGCTCGGCGCTTTCGGTGAGCCGGAACGCACCGGCAAGCCGGTCGGTGATGATCTGCGTGAAGGCAAACCGACCGTGTTGTTGGCCTTGGCCCGCGAGGCAGCCAACGAATCCCAGGGTGCGGTGCTCGCCACGGTGGGCGCCAACGGCGGGCCCGAGGTGAGCGATGACAAGATTGCCGCTATCCAGGAGGTGTTGATCGAAACGGGAGCGGTGGCAGCGACCGAAGCCGAAATCGATCAACTGTTGGCCAGCGCTCTCGAAGCGATCGACAACCTGCCCGACATCAACGGCAGCCACGAGGCCCTTCGTGCTCTGGCCGGCTATGTAGTCGACCGCGACACCTGAACGACCCGCACGACCTGCAGCAAGACTAGCCAAGGGTCTTAGCCTGTAACGGTGGCTGATCTTGAGACCGAAGTGCAGCGTCGCAGGACGTTCGCCATCATCTCGCACCCCGACGCGGGTAAAACCACACTGACAGAGAAGTTCCTGCTGTACGGGGGCGCCCTGACCGCGGGTGCTGGGTCGGTCAGAGCAAAGGGCAGAGGCCGTTCCACAACCTCGGACTGGATGGAACTCGAGCAACAACGCGGCATCTCAGTCAGCTCGACCGTGTTGCAGTTCCCGTACCGAGACTGTGTTCTCAACCTGCTTGACACCCCCGGACACCGCGATTTCTCAGAAGATACGTACCGGGTGCTGGCCGCCACCGATGCCGCCATCATGGTGCTCGATGGCGCCAAAGGCATAGAGAACCAGACCCGCAAACTGTTTGAGGTTTGCCGAGACCGAGAGATCCCAATCGTCACTTTCATCAACAAATGGGACCGGCCGAGTCGCGATCCATTGGGGCTACTTGATGAAATCGAGGAGCAGTTGATCCTCGAACCGGTCCCGATCACCTGGCCAGTCGGCGACGGTGACCGGTTCCGGGGGCTGATCGACCGTCGCAGCGGCAGCTTTCTGCGTTTCACTCGCACGGCCAGAGGGGCAACGGAAGCTCCCGAAGAACTCGTTGAGTCTGATCGGGCAGCCCAAGAGGAAGGTGATCTTTGGATTGAGGCGCGCGACGGTGTTGAACTTCTTGATTCGGTCGGACGTGACTACGAGGCGAAGCTGTTTGAATCAGGCGAGTTGTCGCCCGTCTTCTTTGGGTCGGCGCTCACCAACTTCGGGGTCAGGTTGCTGCTTGATGCGATGGTCGATCTGGTCCCGTCGCCAACTCCCCGTCTCGACAGAGCCGGTGAGCCTCGTGCCCTTGCTGATCCGTTCTCAGCGATCGTGTTCAAAGTGCAGGCCAACACGGATCGCAACCATCGCGACCGAATGGCTTTCATGCGAGTCTGTTCGGGGCGCTTTGAGCGGGGCATGGTTGTCACGCACGGCCCCACCGGCAAACCCTTCGCCACCAAATACGCCCAGTCGGTGACTGGACGTGACCGGGAAACTGTTGAGGAGGCATACCCGGGTGACGTGGTCGGCCTGGTCAACGCCAACGAGTTTCGGGTCGGCGATGCGGTCTACGTTGATTCTCCGGTCCGCTGGCCTGACATGCCAGCATTCGCGCCCTCACATTTTCGGGTGGCACGCACCCTCGACACTTCCAAAGCCAAACAATTTCGCCGAGGCATCAGCCAGCTCGACGAAGAGGGCGTGGTTCAAGTCCTGCGGGAACCCGAAGTTGGCGATCAGGCGCCGATCCTCGCCGCGGTTGGTCCGTTGCAGTTCGACGTCGCGACTCATCGCCTCGAAAACGAGTTTGGTGCACCCGTTGAGTTGAATCCCTGCTCATGGACCACCGCACGTATCACCGATGAAGCATCGGCTCTCAAGCTTCGCCAAATGACCGGTGTGACTGTGGCGAACCGTTCAGATGACGAACTACTGGCTCTGTTTGAGAGCCCTTATTGGCTCCAGCGTCTTGAGACGGACCAGCCCGAGTTGACCTTGACGAGACTTATCGCCGAAGGCTGATCTATGGTGCTGGCATGAAAATCAACTTGGACGTTGATGCGTGTCAGGGCCACAATCGCTGCTACATGCTCGCCCCGGAGCTGTTCGACACCGACGATGAGGGCTACGCCGTCTTGCGTATCAACGGGGAGATTCCAAAAGAACTCGAAGAGAAGGCAATGCTGGCAGTCGACAACTGCCCCGAGTTCGCGATTGAGGTCGCCGACGACTGACCGTCGCCACCGGCGTTCACCCCGGCACGGTTGATCACGTACGCTGCGAACGTGCGTATCCACAAGTTCACGTCCACCGATGCTTTCGTGGCTATCGACCTCGTCGGAGCGGAGACTTCGTCGGGTCCGGTTCGTTGGGCTCGCAGAGTTCTTCAGGGAGGCGCCAAGGACTTGGCACGATCGCAGACCTATACATATGCGGTTCTCAACATGCGTCATGGTGGGGCCTCCGCGGGGATCAGCGCCGAAGGTCCCGAGCGCAGCGAAGCGATTGCCGCGTTCGTGGCTGAGGCGGCTGAGTTGGTCGAGTACGGCACCTACCTGCCCGACGCTGCCAAGGG
>JAKZTU010000136.1:0-3287 GCA_047516945.1 Acidimicrobiales bacterium | reverse complement strand
GGTGACCCAGCTACGCATGAAACAGAGGCCAGCCAACCCATCGGTTTGACCGAGGCGTACTCGGTCGAGAGTCCCGATGACAATCGTGCCCTGTATGCGAAGTGGGCCGACACATACGAGTCCGAGTTCACCGTCCCTCGGCGGTATATGTACCCCCGTACTGCAGCCGAACTGCTGTGCGAGGGCTTCTCGGGCTCGGGACCGGTGCTTGATGCCGGCTGCGGCACTGGGCTTGCGGGCGAGCAACTCCGACTTCTTGGTGTCGCCGTGGTCGATGGTATTGACATTTCGGTGGAGATGCTGGCCAAGGCTCGGGCCAAGACCGCCGTTGACGGCAGACCCGTCTACCGCAAGACCGTCGAGGTCGACCTCACCGGCCCCATCGATATCGCCAGTGACACCTATAGCGGCATCATCAGCACTGGCACTTTCACACACGGCCACGTCGGACCCGACGGCATCGACGAACTCTTACGCATAGCCCGCCCCGGTGCCCGCTGTGTGATCGGTGTCAACGCCTCGATTTTCGAGTCGGACGGCTTCAAGGACCGTTTCGAACGCTACGCGTCCGAGGGTGTCATTAAGGGTCTTGAGATCCAGTTGTGCCAAGTGTACGAGGGTGCCGACGGCAGCGAGCCTAATCACATGGCTCAGATAGCTTTATTCACTGTTGCCTGAGTCGTTGCCAGCGGCTCTTGGGCCCGCCCGAGGGTTTCTGTCGCGTCCCGCTAGCGGCGCAGCAGTTGTTTGACCCGCCGGACCGCTGGGGTCCACAGCCATTCGGGTTCGGTGAACCGGCGATAGTTCTCGCCGGGCAACTCCATGGGGTCGTAGTAGCGGTTGTCGGCGTTCTTGCTCAGGTTGTTCGTCCGCTTCAGCACCTGCAGGTGGGCATAGGCCGTCCCCTTGTGAGTCCAGCCCTGCCGCATGTAGTTCCAGTTGTCGGGCGCCAGTTGCTGCGCCGCGGTGAAGTGCCTCAGCGCACGCTCGCTGTCACCGATGGCTTCGAAGTGCAAGGCCAGCTTGAACGTCGCTTCTGCCAGAAGGGCGTCATCGTCGACGGGCTTGAGCCGCTCGGCTAGTTCCGTGCTCGACCAGACATGCTCGCTGTCAGCTCCCCTTTCGATCCAGTCGCGAGTCGCCTCGGCGAATGCGTTGTCGCCCATGCGAACCTTGCCGATGCCGAACTTGATGGTCATCTCAGCCGGGTACACCCCTTCGTTGCTCCGAACGATCTGCCCGTCCTCGTCGATCCACGCGGCCGACGGTACGTTCACCCAGCCGAACTGCGAGCTGATCTCGTGGGTTGGGTCGACAACGCATCGGTAGGTCGGCGAGGCTCGGTTGAACCACTTGTCCACAGCGCTGGACCCTCCAGAGTCCTGTGCCACGCTGATCAGCTCGAACCGGTCCGGCCCGATGGATTCGTACAGTTCCTGCCAGACCGGCAGGCTGATGCGGCACCCTCACCACGATGACCAGGTGAACAACACCACCTTGTGGCCACGCAAGTCTGAGAGCTTCAGTGTGTCGCCGTTGCGCTCGGTCACTTCGAAGTCGGGGGCAACTGCGGATTCCAGCCCAGACCGACGGACTTCGGGCACCGAGCCGAGGCTCCACACGTCGCCGTCGCGCACGTACTTCTGGCCGAGCATGTCCGCGAACTCCGAGTAGCAGAACCACACCCAGTCGTCGGCGTCGGCGATCCACGCTTCACGCTTGTTCGGCGGCAGCGGCACGCACAACTCGCCCAGGCATGCGCCTTGCGGTTTCATCTGCCAGCCGGTGGCGTCGGGGAGTTCGCCGAGTCGCACCCACAGAGCCTCCGTGTCGTCAGTCCGCTGGGCGACTTCGTTCGTTTTGCCGTTTGCGAGGATGATCACGATTGCTCCGCTATGGCCGATTCGCCCGACTAGGTAGGCGCTAGCCGTGCGTCATGTCTGAGCAGTACCCGACCATAATGCTCGCAGCCGACGAAGGCCAGTACGCCTATGACCGCTCCTGGTGTAGAACCGCAGGATCTCAAGGGTGTGGAACTGCCCTCGCCATCGGTGCTGCTGGTGGTCTCCGTCGGGTGGTTGACCGCCGCGCTACGACCATTCCCATGCTAGTGGCTTATGGCTGCCACGCTCCCGGGTGAGCTAGGCCTCAGGGGCCCGCCACCGGACCTTTCTCTGGGGTCAGCGGTCTTTCCCTGCTGTCCACTACCGCTTCTGGTGCCAGGCTGCGGCAGTCAGGCCCCGCGTGCCATTGTTGGTCGCGATGATTCTCTACCTACTGACGAGTCAGGCGGCGAGAACGAGATCGTCCGTATTGGCGTCTCTGTTGCCTCTGCTTAGTCGTTGGTTTGGTGAGGGGTGTGCTGTTGTGTTGAGTCGTCGGTTCGCCGCTGAGGTCTCGCGGGCGGGGCGGATGGTGGGGTCGACCTCCTACCCACGACACGGGTTGCCGTTGAGCCGCGCGGGCAGGGCACTTTCTTGGCTGGCGATCATTAGTCTGGGTTGGTTGGGGGTTTGAGGTAGAACTTTCGGGTTTTGGGGTGTTGGTGAACTTGCCAGCCTTGGTCGTGGATTTTGTGGTGGCACGCGTCGCATACCAGTAGGAGGTTGTTGAAGTCGGTCTTTCCGTCGTGGGACCACCAGATGATGTGATGGGCTCGGCACCAAAGCGGGTTGGCTTGACAGCCGATGCAGTGCTCATCACGGGCTGTCAAGGCGATCCGTTGAGCTTCTGAAGCGGTGCGTCGGCTACGGCCGAGCCACAGGTTCTGGGTTTCAGAATTGAAGATCGACGGCAGAATGTTGGCGTCTACGGCTAGGTCACGCAGTTCGTTGACTGGGATGGGTGTGCCGTCTGCGAGCCGGGCGTTGACCAACTGTTGTTTGATCGCATCGAAGTCAGCCAACACCAACAAGTTCGTGCCCTGCCTCTTCGGCTTGTTCGTCTTGCCGCTGGTGTCGTTGGTGTTGTCGTTGGATTCGTCGCAGATCAACTCAGCCAGTGCGTCCGCCATTCTTTGGGTTGGTGTACACCGTTGGTTCGGGTCTTCGCGATGCCACAACTCGCGTTCCTTGGCGGTCAATGCTGTGGCAATACGGGTGCCTGTGATCCGATCGAACTGGGCTGACAACACGAACATCCCGGTTTCGGGTGATTCGAATATCCGCGCTGAACGACGTTTACGTTGCCGTTCCAGCAGCGCCTGTCCGTCGTCACCTGACTGGTCTTGTTGATGACGTTTCACGGTTTTGGCGAACCGGTCATAGTTCTGGGTGCGGGCTGCTTTG
>JAKZTU010000135.1:0-8261 GCA_047516945.1 Acidimicrobiales bacterium | reverse complement strand
TGGTGGTGGCTAGGCATAGGGCGGCGTGGCGGTGTGTGTTGCGGCGGTCGGTGTTACGGCGGAGTTGTCCGTAGTTGGACAGCCAGGAGTTGGTGGATTCGACTATCCAGCGCAGTCCGAGGTGTATGGGTTGTTGGGTCCCTGGGGTTTTGGTGCCGCGGCGTTGGATGCACACATCGTGAAGGCCCAGCGCGGCGAGCCGGTCGCGCACTGCGGGGTAGTCGTAGCCGCGGTCTAGGTGCAGCGTTTCGATGTCGTCAAGGAGTCTGTTGTCGGCAACGGCTGCAAGGGTGGGTTCCAGCAGGCGGATGTCGTTGCGGTTGGCGCCGTCGATGGCCCAGCCAACTGGAACGCCGTGACGGTCCGACGCTACTGACCATTTCCATCCCATTTTGGCTCTGTCTGTGGGGTTTGGGCCGGTGCCTTCGCCTCCGCAGGGGGCTTTGTGAAGCGACCCGTCGAGCGCGACCTCAGACAAGTCGAGGCCCACGATCCGGTCAAAGGCTTCCAGCGCCTCGCCGCAAACCCGGTCGAACACCCCGACCGCGATCCATTCGTCGCGGCGGCCCCGAAGCGTGGTGTCAGACACCTCAAAATCCATGATCGCTTCCACATCGACCCACGACGCCCCCGTCACCAACCGGATCATGATCCCCCGAAAACACACCCTGTCAGCGATCCGCGGTCGGTGACAACCCAACGGATGGCCCCGATCCGGCGGCGGCAACAACCACTTGACCGCCGCCCATACAGCATCAAACACTTCCGGCTCCAGCGCGCGCATAATGACAGAAACCTCCACCTGGTCGTCGTTGGTTAGGTCAACCCAAAGTTCACTTCGGGCAACCCGACGACCGGTGGATGGTCACCTATCCGCGCGGCCCCTAAATGGCTATGGCCCCTGAGCGAGCGGGGTCTTAGCCACCAGACGTTTGCCCTGCGAACGTCGAGGCTATGGCCCGCTATGTCCGCGACACGATGACCCGCGAGGAGCGTGCCCTGCTCCGGTCGAGGGGCATTACACGTCGCTGGTGGACCCACGACGCCTCGTCACCGAGAGACACGGCATCCGCGGTGGCGAGCAGTTGTGGTAGGTGTTGACGGACAGACGGTCTCACATTCCTGCGAATCAGGGGTTCTCATCGCGCGCCACCTTCTCTTCGTCAGGAGCAGGACCGAAGTCCGGTTCGCGGGACCATATACCATGCATTGGTGATCGATCTGAAGACGGCATGCTAAGGATTTTGACCTCGAGTGGTTCACGCTGCGTCTGGCCGTACTGGGTTATCCACCATGTGAACATTCGCCACAAGGCTTGCGTCCTAGCGGTGGTGCCGCGTGGCTGTGTCCGGTATGTCGAATAGTCAACCGCCGTGTCATCTCGCATGAAGTGCCTTACGCGGACTACTGACGACGCGGCAATTCGTAGCAGCCTCTCCATGCCCTTGAGAGCGAAAGCGTAGAAAGCGACGGTAACGATGAACTTGACAGGCCACTGCCATAGGATCAAGTCCTGTGCTGTTTCGATCATTGAAAGGTCTTCTCCTGCATGAATAGATGGTTGCTGTCAGCCCGTTCGCGGTCGACAGTCCTATTGCTCTGACGATACTTCTGCCAAGCAGCCATGAGCGGTTCTCGCACAGGCTCCACATCGGCAAGCCCGGCGACGCCGCGAACGCTGTCGAGGACGTGGCGACGGGACGCAAGAGCCTCTCGGCCCCGGAGTTCCATCCGTTCACGAAAGCAGCGCTGGATGCGGTCACAGCCGCGAGCGGAGACGCGGAGGACAACGAAGACGGCTCGCTGTTCTCTGACGGCGCGGTCGCAGCAGTGGTGACCGGCAAACCGGTCATCGGCCCGGCCAGCGAGCCCGGCGTCGAAATACGCACCGCGGGAGTGGCCCGCGACAAGTCACCGCGCGAACCCCCGCCGACAACCTCAACGAACTCCAAGGCCTTCTCGACGAATTCATCCGCCACTACAACCACCACCGCCCCCACCGCGCACTCAAACGTTCAACCCCCGCCGCCGCCTACAACCGGCTCCCCAAAGCAACCCCCGAACACAACAGCGCCGACATCCACTTCAGAGTCCGCCACGACCGCATCGACAAAACAGGCTCCGTCACCATCCGCCACAACAGCCGACTACACCACATCGGCATCGGCAGAGCCCACAAACACACCCCCGTAACCCTGCTAGTCGCCGACCTCGACATCAAAGTCATCGCAACCCAAACCGGTGAACTCCTCCGACACCTAACCCTTGACCCAACCCGCGACTACCAACCCCAAAACCAACCGTGAAAAACCCCGCCCCGCGCAGGTTCGCACCTTGCACATGTCTTGACACATCACAGAGCGGAGACGGTGGGATTCGAACCCACGAACGCCTTACGACGTTACTTCCTTAGCAGGGAAGCGCCTTCAACCTGGCTCGGCCACGTCTCCAGAGTTGTGAGGCTAGCGCACAGAAGAACAAGCACACCTTCCTGATAATGTTCCTGCAAGCGGAACATCATTCCGCAAACAAGCGAGCCGGAAGGGGGGCACTCGTGCCTGATGTTGTGGGATACCGGGCCAAAATCGGGGTCATAGTGCCGTCGACCAACACGGTCGTCGAACACGACTTCGCCCGGGTGCGTCCGCCCGGCGTCACCTTCCATAGCGGACGCTTCCTGGTGGAAGCACCAGACCTCAGCAGCGACGAGGCATTCCTGCACTTCCTGGATCTCATCCGCGAGACCGTTCCCACCGCAATCCGCGACATCATGACCTGCAAACCCGACCACATTCTCATGGGCATGTCGGCCGAGACATTCTGGGGAGGTTCGGCAAGCGGCCCGCCCTCGTCGTCATCGACTTCTGTCGGGCCTACCTGGATGAGGCGTCGCCGCTTTACGCCGGGGTGGAGGATGCCCGCGCTTCGTGTGTGCGGGTGTTGAACGCTGCCCGAACCGCTCAGATCCCGGTGCTGCACACGAGAGTGGAGTTCCAACCCGGTGGGGCCGACGGCGGTATATTCTTCCGCAAGGTCGGTGCCCTCGAGTGTTTCATGAGGGGTAACCCGCTTGGCGAGTACGGCGCCGGACTCGAACCCACCGCTGGGGAAGTGGAGGTGGTGAAGCAGTACGCCTCAGGGTTTTTTGGTACGTCGCTGGCTTCGACGCTCACCTCTATGGGCGTCGACACGCTGATCCACACCGGGGTTTCCACCAGCGGTTGCGTTAGAGCCACGGTGCTGGATGTCTGCCAGCACGGGTTTGTGCCGATCGTGGTGCGTGATGCCTGCGGGGACCGGGACGCATCGGTGCATGAGTCCAACCTGTTCGACCTCGACGCCAAATATGCCGATGTTGTCTCCGAAAAAGAAGTACTGGCCTACCTCGCAACTCAAAGGCCTTGAGACTCAGGCCGGGTTACTGGTGCGAAACGAACAGCACGTTGGGGGTCAGGGCCAACACTTGAGCAGGGGTGGCGGTGGGAGAGTCCTCGTCGTAGAAGTTCTTCCAACCCCAATAAAACTTGTCGGCGTCAGGCTGGCCGGTCAGAGCATTCCAAGAGCTGTACTTGGTCGACAGCGGACCCTGGCCGTCCATATGGACCAGAACCGCCAACTCGGCAGGAGTCTCGACCAGATGACGGTTCGTGATCATAGAGAACCGGAACTGGTGGAGCACCAGCAACTTCTGGGGAAGAGCTTCTTCCCGGACAATTCCGGCCAACCACTCAACAACCTGGTTGATCTCAGCCGCGTCCACCGTGCCGATCTGCCGCAGATGACGCTCGCCGGGCTTCAGCCTCCACTCGGGATCCAATGCCAGCCCCACATGGGGGAGGCGCAGGAACTCCTCATAGATTCTTGCCTGTGAGAGATAGTCGGATAGTCCGGGTTGAAGATCAAGCACCACGTAAATGTCGTTGGCGGCCGCTATCTCGATTAGGGGCCTGAGCACATCCAAAGCGGTCTCATTGGAGAAGTTCCCGTCGCGACCGCTGCTCGCGGCAGCCACGGTGGCGATGATCTCGAAGGTGGGAAGCACGGTGGATCCGTCCGCGCCGTAGCCCTCGGCGATCGACCGCAGTCGTTCGACGGATTCATCGGGCCTCTGTTCTCCCAACACTCCGAGCCCTGATGTTTGTGGATGGCCGTACATGGCAACCATGCGGCGGGGTTGGTTTGGATCGAACAGGAGGAAACCACCCCCGGGTAGTTCAGCGCCACGGCGGATTACATCCAATTGCCAGGCTGCGTCCTCGCCGTAGTCCGAAAGCAGTTCCACCTCAGAAGCAGCGGCGATCATTTCCCGTTCCTTCGGAGAAGCGGCTCGGAGGTCCCCAGGCACAGTGATCACGCTGACACCGATTTGGTTGCCGAGAACCGCCAGCGGCACAGCCTCGGTGTAGTTGTCGACAAGCCAGACGCGGTCATAAGACACACCTTGAGGCAACAGTTCGGCCTGCTGATCGACAGTTACCGATTCGAAGACGAAGTCGGCCAGCGTGTAGTGAAGAACCCGGTCGTCAATTCCTACAGCAACGATCTTCTCTGGAGCGAGACGCCCAAGCTCGTCCATCAGAGGAACATCAAATTGACGATCGACGAATAGCAGCGGCCCCTGAATCCCCTGAGACTGAAGCGTGGAGATCGCGGCAGCGTCGGTGGCGAACGCAAGACCGACCTCGTGGGCGCAGTCATAGGTGGCCTGTGATATCTCGATGCTGGCAGCCGTTGGAGAGGGTTGGGATAAGCGAAGATCGTTGGGGATATGAGGTGAACAATCGCGCTCGGACTCTTCAAGTTCGGACGGTTCGATCCGATCGTCGGCGTCTGTTGATCCCTGGACTTTCTCAGGTGCGGTTGTGCCCGGCTGAGCGGGAGCGCTGGTCTCGACAGAGGTGGTCGGATCCGTGGGTGGAGTCCCGTTGTCTCCAGAAGCGCAGGACGCCAGTACCAACAAGGCCACCAAGAGAAAATGTCGGGTCGCAAAACGCCAAGAACTGCAACTGCGCTCCAGGCCTAGAGAATTCAGCGAACCCAATTTGAACCTCCGAGTGCCGGTCGAGTCGCAGGCTAACCGACCAACGACCCTTAGTTGTGTTATCAACTCGCTTGGCCTGCGACGACCACCTGCTCCAGTCCACCGACTGAGGTAGACGAGGTAGGGGTCGGACCCGATGGCCTCGACATACTTCTCCTTACGTTGAGGCCGTAACACGCCATCCCTAATCTGCCACTCAGTGTCTAGGAGAAGGCCGGACAAGTGACACATCTCCATCAAGAAATAGGATGCCTGTGAGGTCATGCGAGAGTGTCAAAGCTGTGGGAATGGGCACGTCGAGTCCCAGAACCCATGAACCTTCATCTCAGCGTGAATTCGATTGGCCTGATCGCGCGTGATTGTTCGCTCGTCAGCGGCTCGAACGAGCAGCTTACGAATCCTCTCGTACCTGTAGGGTTTGTCGCCGCTGAGTCCTGAAAGCACCTTAAGGGCATCAGAATCATCCGTCACTAGCGTCCAGTCGCGTCGGTGAGCTATAGCGACGCAGGCCGCTTCTCCCGGCCCGAGTGGTGCCTGCAGGCCGAACTGCGATGCATAGGGGCCTTGAAGTTGATCTGCAAGCCGTTGCTCCAGAGGGTCCATAGCCTCCGCGACAAGGCGTCGCTCATCGTGCAGACGATCGACACGGCTGACTTTCCAGAGAGACTCGGTGTCTCCATTAGATGCAGCGATGTTGTCGTAGTACCTAACGATTTGCCGCATCTCTGACAGAAGATCAGGCTGCGGAGTGGACTCCAGAGGCATCGCCCGTTCCTCTGGGTCAGAGACCGCGAAGGGCACCCTGAAGGGCCATCCGATCAACTCGCCCAGCAGTTCCTCCTCGTCAGCCAAGAGGAAGTACAGCAATACGACAGTGTCGAGAAAGCGTGATTCGTCAGATGACACCAGTCTCCTCGAACTCGTCGAACTCTGCTTCGACGAGCGCCCAGCCCTCCTCCTCGATCGGTAGTTCGCCCACGATCTTGGCAATTTCGGGGAGCGCTAAACCAGCGAAGGAAGCGGCCGTGGGCGGCGACATCAACTCCTTGACGACCGCGTCGCGAAGCATCCGCAGAAACGGCCTAGGGAAGCGGCGCAGTCGCCAACGCTCTGGATCTTGGTTCCGTTCCTCTGGATCAACGGTGTAGCCCAATGATCGCGCAAGCCCTACCGGACGAACTGACTTCCTGAAGCTGTTGTAGGTGGTCTGGCTGATGGCGTTCATCTGCCTGAGTCGCACGAGCGCCGTCGGCCATGACACCCGAAAGTATCGTTGGATACGCACGGCGTGCCGGGGTTCATCAATCCGCGGGGCCATTCCGGCCTCCTCCATGAACGCGCGGACGCCTTCCCGAGGCATTAGGAACTCGCCCGCGAAGATGTCAGCAAAGGTCTCATCAGGATTCCTAACCCGCGACACCACCCGGTTTGTCTCATGGCTGTGGAACAGGGCATGCGCTAGCTCATGGGCGACCGTGAACCGCCGTCGGCCTGGCGTCATGCCTAAGTTGACAAGGATCGAGAACCCCACCTGAGGGTGATTTAGGAACGCCCCCGACGGGACCCCAGAGAGGTCCGTTCCCAAGTGAGCGCGATAGACGGTGATGCCTAGTACTTCGCAGACCGGATCAAGGTCGGCAATGGGCAACATACCCAAGCCCAGCATGTTGCGTACTTCCTCTGCCTTTCGACGGATATCGTCCTTTTGGGCGAACTGAGCACGGTGGCTGAGCGGGCTCTTGGTCATGCCCCCGATGTCCTCTCCGAGCATCCGAGCCAGGTCGGCGTAGCGGCCGAGGAACTGGTCGAACTGTCGGATGCCCGGCACGGCAGCGGGAGCGATCCCGTTGTCGGCTCGCAGCAGCACCCCAGCCATGTCAGTGTCGGCGGTCTCGACGACTCGGCCCTCGAACAACTCAGCTGGCTCGACACCGTAGAGACGGGCTAGCGCACTCCTCTGGCGGTCGTTGGGGACGCGCGAACCTCCCTCCCAGTACGACACCATCGCCCTGCTCACGCCCAGAGCGGCACCGACGTCGTCCTGCGAGTAGCTAGACCGCTCGCGCGCTCTCTGAAGACCAGCTTGCAAGTCGCCCATCGAGCAACCTCCCCGTTCAGCAGTGGTGTTACGAATTTCGAGGATATCACGTTATATACGTAACACTGGTCTATTACGTTATTCGTAGAAGTTCCCGTCCGGTGCGTAGTGCTGACCAGCTTCTGGCACATGGTGGTACGCCTGTGGGGAGGGCTTGTCGGGAAGACGCTTGTGGTAGTTATTCCAGCCATTGTCGCCGCGGGCGCTGGAGGAGTGTGGATAGTCGAGAAGGACGGCAACGGTGCGATCAACAGTTACGGCGACGCGGCCTGGTGGGCTGTCACTACCGTCACCACCGTCGGATACGGGGACATCGCGCCGGTAACAGTTGAGGGCCGCTTGATCGCGGCGGTGCTGATGGTCACGGGAATTGCCGCATTCGGGGTCGTCACGGCCAACATTGCTGCCGCCATGACCAGCAAACGCGACACATCCAAGGATGTAGACGCCCGCATCGACGAACTTTTGGCGGCCGTGAACGAACTCAAGCAACAGCGCTTCTGAAACGCCGATGGATCTCTGGAGGGGTCAGCTCGCTATATCGGTCGTCGGCGTCGGGAGATAGAGATTCCCCCAACACATCCTCACAAAATGCCCACCCCGGCTAGGCTTGGCGATCGCGTGGCTAGGTACATGATTCGTGAAGACGGCAAGAACGGCACTGTCGAGATCCTTGATGATCGGCTCGTGCGCGAACGCAAGAAGCGCATGGGCAAGACCGATGTCCAGACGATCCCCCTGCGGTCCGTGACTGGGGTTCACCACGACCGCAAGACCCTTGGCACGGACCTTGTGCGCCTTGACGTTGGAGGGGTTTCCTATGAGTGGAAAGTCAAGGACGCCGAAAGAATGGTCGCGGAGCTACACGGCAAGATCTATACGGATGGCTGAACAAGCCTGTTTTAGCTAGTCAGGGAACACCGGCGACTACGAGCGAGTAGGCGCGGAGGGGAAGAAGTGCTGCGAAGTGCAGGTTCTTCTTGGTGGGAATCCTGACCACCTGCGCTTTGGCTCGATTCCGCTGTCGTACCCCTGAAATAGGATGGTGTTGCTATACAGGCGACCCGAGAGGACAAACATGGCGAGAACCGGGGGACTCGTAGCGGTCGTGGGGATAGGGAC
>JAKZTU010000134.1:0-5768 GCA_047516945.1 Acidimicrobiales bacterium | reverse complement strand
AATCTGGGTCGTTCGTCAGGGGACAGCACGGGCCGGCTGGTCACACCTAGCTGGTGGGAGCGGGGGAAACGCCCGATACTCGCTCTGGCCTTCGCGGCTGGGCTGTCCGTCTCTGGTTTCCTTGTCGGATCCGTCGTTTTTCTCTTGGGCGAACTGCAGGTGACGCTTAGGACAATCGACAGAATCGTGTTCGGGTTCTTTTTGGTGCTCGCGATGCTCTTCATCGACTCTGACCGATACAAACGCCGAACCGACGCGCCGCAGGCCCCCAAGCAGGCTGAACCGGACATGACGCAACAAAAACCAGTTCGCAGTGCCTTCGGTTTCGGCGCTGAGCTGGGATCCGGCAGCCAGGCTTTCAGGCATTCGGTTGCGCCGCATGTCGTTGTGGTAGTGGCAGTGTTGACGAACCCTGGCTTCGTTGAATCTGTCGTGATCTGCGCTGTCTTCGGATTGTCGCGGTTAACGCCTCTGATGTTGCCGCAGCTAAGGGACCTGTCCCGCCCAGCGGTGATCACCAACGCTCAGCTCTTGGCGATACCGGCGTTGACGCTGCTGGTGGTGATCTCGCTGATTGAGCCGTTTCCGCTTGCTACCGTTGACCAGACACAAATCGCCGCGACCCCACAACCCCACGTCAATTGGACAAAGATCGAGATCGACCGCGACGTAATACCCAGGTCCGATTACAGCCTCACCATCGCGGGCAACCAAGCGTTGATCTGGGGAGGTATCACTGACGACGAGTTCAGCGCCACAGGACTGGTTCTCGATGCCACCGGGGAGGTGGCTCATGTAATCGGAGAGGCTCCAATAGACGGCAGGCGCTACCACACAGCGGTCTGGACCGGAACAGAGTTGATTGTCTGGGGAGGCTCAAGCCAGTTCGGACTCGAACGTCACGCCGACGGTGCGGCCTACAACCCGACAACTGATCAATGGCGTGTCATCGCTTCAAGTCCGCTCGACGGGGTCTGGGGCCACACCGCTGTCTGGACCGGATCAGAGATGGTCATCTGGGGTGGTACTTCGGGATCCAATCTGCGTTCGGGGCTAGGCGCTGCCTACAACCCAGCCACCGACACATGGCGTTTCACCCGCGCCGCGAAGATTTCTGCCAGATCGGATCATTCAGCGACCTGGACCGGTTCCGAGATGGTGATCTGGGGTGGTGTGACCGACAAATGGGTCAACGACGGAGCCGCTTACAACCCGACCACGAACAAATGGCGCGAACTAGCAGAAGGCCCGCTCAAAGACGTCCAAGACGCTCTGGTCACCTGGACCGGAACCGATGTCTTGGTAGCCGGCGGAACCAACGACGCCGAGCCACGCACCGATGCTGCATTTTGGAACCCGCAGACAAACCGCTGGAAACGCCTACCGCCAACGCCAGCGCCGTCACTCAGCGCAGCCAACGCCACCTGGGTCGGCGAGGTGCTCATAGCCGTCACCGGTGACTCAACGATCATCTTCGACACCAGAACCCTGCTCTGGTCCTCAGCGCCGCCACCCGAGACCGAAGCCATCGGCGGCTACTCACCTCAAGGGGTCAACGGCAAGCTCCTGCTGTTCGGCGGGTACTCACTCAACGACGACGCCGGACCCTTCCACAATGACCTATGGATTGCCGAAGTCACCTACCGCCCAGCAACAACTTGACCGCTTCGAAGTCGTGATGGTTAGGATCATGCGTTATTTGTATTCTTGATAAGTATGTAATAGTATATATACATATTTGATTATAGGGTGATATACTACCTATCGATATCCGACTGACGACGGGTGCAGAATGCTACAAGACAAACGATCCCAATCTCGGCGCCGCCTTGACCAACGCTTCAGTCGGCACGACAACATCTCTGAACTTGCGCCACCGTGGCAAGGGTGGATTCGCACACTACGCGACGCGCTGGGAATGACCGGCAGGGACCTGGCCCGCCGCATGGGCGTTCACCAGTCGCGCATCCCAGCTATCGAACGTGGCGAGCGTGAACAGACCATCAAGGTCGATACGCTCGCTCGGGCCGCCGAAGCACTCGACTGCGACCTCATCTATGTGCTCGTACCTCGCAGAAGCCTCGACGAAATGGTCGCTGATCAGGCCCGGCGCAGAGCCATTGAACACCTGAATTATGTCAAGATCCATTCACGGCTTGAAGACCAAGAAGTCACTCAAGACGATCATAAGCACCAGATCGCACTGCTCGCCGCTGCGTACCAACGGCGACGCGACCTATGGCGGACCGAACTCGACAATACCCGATGAGCTACCTCTCCACTCCACTCGGAGACGGACACACAGTGCTGTCCGAAGACGATCGCGCTGATTTGCTTCAACCAGACATCACCACGCGGCAGGAGCTTTTTGAAGCCGAGCAACTCAATATCGCGACCGCCCTGTTGCGTCCCAAGCCGAGCCTGCCGACATTACTCGACGACAAGTACTTGCGCGACCTCCACAAGGCCATGTTCGGCGACGTATGGGGCTGGGCTGGTCGATACAGGCAAAGGGAGACAAGCGTCGGCATTGAACCGACCGACATCTCCACACAGGTTCGGGATGCCTTGAATGACGTTGCTGGATGGGCGAAACACGAGACTTATCGACCTGACGAACTTGCAGTTCGATTCCACCATCGTCTCGTGAATATCCACCCCTTCGTGAACGGCAACGGCAGGCACAGCCGCATCAGTGCTGACCTTCTCATCGAGGCGCTCGGCCACAACGTGTTCAGCTGGGGCCGCAACCTCCGACTACCCACAGTGCCACTCCGTGGGCGTTACATCGCGGCTCTAAGGTCGGCCGACGATGGGGAGATCGACGACCTTGTCAGTTTCGCCCGCAGTTGAGAATCGACTCTCCGGGCGAAGTGACGCAGCAGTGGGGTCACTTGTCCTTGGCGACTATCTAATTTGCGAAGTCCTGGCGCTGCCGCACGCATGACCGAACGCGGGTTCTGCTCGCTGACCGCTCTCGCCAACACCGACGACCGGCTCGACCGGCGCTCGGCGGCGATCTTGTATGTCGGCGACCACGACCCGTCGGGGCTGGAGACGGACCGCGACCTACAAGACCGGATGCACCGCTTCGGCGCGGATGTCGAACTAGTCCGGGTGGCGCTGACGGTCGATCAAATCGACGAACACAACCTGCCGCCGTAGCCCACCAAAACCGCCCGACTCCCGAGCGTTCGGCTACAGCTTGGAGCACGGCGGTCCTGGGAGCTCGACGCGTTGCCCGCCGACGTGCTTGCCGGACTTGTCCGAGACGCCATCACCGACTACCTGCTCGACGACTTCGAGACCCGCCGCGCCGCCGACGCGAATGTGCGGGCAACGATCCGAGATGCCGTCGAGGGCCTGACATGACCGCACCCGCCGCCGACGACCGCCGCGTCCATGACCTGCCCACCCTCGACGCCCTGGGCCGACGGCTGCTGCCCGACGACGAAGCGGACAAGTCCGGCGACCCCGGCGATCCCGGCGATCTACCCGGCGGGCCGTGGTATCTCGTGGAGTTGCTCGAAGAGCTGCACGCCACCGCGAACCGCGTCCGGGCCGGGCTCGCCCGCGCCACCCGCGACTACAGCTACGGCGAGATAGCCGAGGCGACCGGGCTGAGCATCGGAACGATTCAACGTTGGCGCATCGAGCACCCCACCGCGGCGGTGCTACGCGCCGCGGACGTCCGCCGCCAGACCAACACCGCCGAGCCCGGAGGGAACGTCGATGCCTGAGGACCCCGACCGCGGCCCGCTACCGAACGAAGACCGCCGAGCAACCGCAACCATCGACCTCGACTAGACCCCGGTAATCCCTGCTCACAGTACCCGAGCGACCGCCGAGGTCGCCCAACCCTCGACCCGTGATCGACCCCGCCGGGCAATACGGCACCGCCCACCGTCGAAGAAACCCCGGCGACCGTCGGTGTAGGTTTGGCGCCACACACTAAAAGGGTCTGGCGGGGGGTCCCCCGGTCGGGTCGCTGACCGGGTGCCTATCCCCCACCCCGAGCCGATCCCGGAGCGATGGTGGCGACTGTGAGCGACGATCCGGCCCGGATCGGGTCGCCGCCGACGCTGACCGCACACCACGCCCCCCACCCGAGCGGCGACCGCCGCGGGGGTTTCGGGTCGGGGTGTGTGTTGGCTCGAGACTACTTCGACGGTCGCCAGCGGGCGCGGGGTCGGGGGGCGGTGCCATACCCGTCGAGGGTCCCTCGATGCGGCGAGGTCGAGCCGTAGCTGGTAGCGTTGCCCGCCATGTTGAAACACGCTCAAGTTCTGTTGGTTGGTCTGGTGTTGGCGGCGGTGGTGTTGCCCGCGTCGTCGGCTGGGGCTGTCGCGGGGTACGGCGACGTCGACGAGGGCCGTTACTTCACCGACCCGGTGCAATGGTCCGTCGACGGCGGCGTGACCGGTGTCGACGGTGCCTGTTTCGAGCCTGACCGGTTGGCGTCTCGCGGTGAGATGGCGGTCTGGTTGTGGAACATGGAGGGCCAACCCTCCGCGGCGGAGGCGCATTCGTTCACCGACGTGACCGAGCCGGGCCAACAGGACCCGGTGTCGTGGCTGTTGGCCGAGGCGATCACCACGGGCACGACCGACACGACGTTCTCACCCGACAACGGGCTCACACGCGGACAGTTCGCCGCGTTCTTGTGGCGGCTGGCCGGTGAGCCCTCCGCGGCGGCGCACTCGTTCACCGACGTGGTGGCGGGGTGGCAACAAGGCCCGGTGTCGTGGCTCGTCGCGGAGGGGATCACGACGGGCACGACCCCGACGACGTTCTCACCCGACAACGGGCTGACACGGGGCCAGCTTGTGACGTTCCTGTACCGCTACAACGGTGAGCCGACCGTCACAATCGACCCGACCTCCCCCACCTGCACACCACCCGCCACGTTCAAGACCGTCAGCGCTAGCAGCTTCCATTCGTGCGCGATCCGCAGCGACGACACGATCACCTGCTGGGGCTCCGACGGCTTCGGGGCGACCGGCGCGCCGTCGGGCACATTCAAGGTCGTCACGGCTGCCAGAGAGTATTCGTGCGCGATCCGCAGCGACGACACGATCACCTGCTGGGGCAACATCGGGGGGATGCCCGATGCGTCGTCGGGTACGTTCAAGGCCGTCACCTCCGGCAGTTTGCATTCGTGCGCGATCCGCAGCGACGACACGATCACCTGCTGGGGTCCCAACGGCGGATACAACGACTTCGGGCAGAGCGATGCGCCGTCGGGTACGTTCAAGGCCGTCACCGCCGGTAGTTGGCATTCGTGCGCGATCCGCAGCGACGACACGGTCACCTGCTGGGGCGATATCACCGATGCGCCGTCGGGGACGTTCAAGGCCGTCACCGCCTCCGGCTATAACCTCGACGACGGCCATTCGTGCGGCTTGCGCAGCGACGACACGATCACCTGCTGGGGAGACAATTTCCGCGGGCAGACCGACGCGCCGTCGGGTACGTTCAAGGCCGTCACTGCTGGTAGTTGGCATTCGTGCGCGATCCGCAGCGACGACACGGTCACCTGCTGGGGCTGGAACTTCAGTGGGCAGGTTGCTGCGCCGTCGGGCACGTTCAAGGCCGTCACTGCTGGTAGTTGGCATTCGTGCGCGATCCGCAGCGACGACACGATCACCTGCTGGGGCTCCAACGACTACGGGCAGACCGACGCGCCGACCCGGTGACGGCGGCGGATCAGCGCCACCGGTGCTTGTCTGCCACGGGGTCGGGGTCGGTATGGCACCGCCCGATCCCTC
>JAKZTU010000133.1:0-2587 GCA_047516945.1 Acidimicrobiales bacterium | reverse complement strand
GTTCCACAACCAGACCGCCATCTCACCGCGAGACACCAACCGGTCAGGCTCAAAGCAAGCACCGTCGAGACCGGTCACGTCGCCATCGACGGACCATTGCACCGGGTCGGTGAAGTAACGGCCCTCGGCTACGTCGCCGTACCCCGCGACAGCCCCAGCCGACGACGCGGGCAACACCACCGCCGCCAACACCAAACCAACCAACAGAACCCGCGCGTGTTTCAACATAGTGGGTGATAATACCAGCCACGGCTCGACTGCGCATCCCCCGTCACCTCATGTGGGTATTGCTCCGGTGGGTTTGGTGCCGGTGATGGTCAGGCGGTGCATGACTCGGCGGGTGGTGTAGTCGGGCACCGCGTAGTGCTGCACGCAGCGGTTGTCCCACATGGTCAACGTGCCACCAGCCCAGCGATGGCGACACTGGAATTCCGGAGAGCTGATGTGCTCTAACAGCATCGAGAGGAACGCCTCGCTCTCGGCGCTGGTGAGGCCGTCGATCTTGGTGGTGAAGTTGCCGTTGACGAACAACGCCCTGCGGCCGGTGTCTGGGTGGACTCGCACGACGGGATGATGTACCGGCGGCCACTGTTGCTGCATCATGGCGAGGTCGACATCAGCGTTGCCGTCCGCGATGGCTCGCTTGAGCGTCTTGGTCAGGTCATGGGTGGCGGTCAACTCGCAGAGAAACGCTTGCATCTCTGACGACAGCGCATCGAATGCCGCGTACATGTCGGCAAAGCAGGTGTCACCGCCGAGTTCGGGCAGCATCACCGATTGAAGGATCGTGAAAGACGGCGGGCACGAAAGGTAGGTGTTGTCGGTGTGCCAGGCATCTGCACCTTGGTTCTTCGGTGAGACCTGATCGAGCACGGTCATCTCGGCGTGATCTGGGTGTTTCGGGCCGAAGGGCGCAACATCGATCTCACCGAGGCGCCGAGCGAAGGCCAGTTGTGCTTCAGGGCTGAGGTGTTGTTCAGCGAAAAACAGAACTTTGTGTTCAAGAATCGCTGCGATAACGGCTTCGATGTCGCCCGCAATGACGCTGGCTAGATCGATCCCGGTGACCGTGGCCCCCAGCGTCGGGGTCGTCGGTACGACCCTCAAGGTCACAACTCACCG
Source organism: Acidimicrobiales bacterium (assembly GCA_047516945.1). Taxonomy (GTDB): domain Bacteria; phylum Actinomycetota; class Acidimicrobiia; order Acidimicrobiales; family Aldehydirespiratoraceae; genus VXYK01. Next base: position 1,465 of record JAKZTU010000133.1, on the reverse strand, counting down.
ATCGCTTGCAGATGGCGTTCAACCTGTTCAGCGATTTCAGTGCCGATCTCGGAACTGAGCGAACCGGCCAGCTGGGATGCACCGGCATGGCTCAGCATTTCGGGCAGGCGGTCACGCAACTGGGTGAGCACCCAGACCTTGACGGGCCCGTGAGCCACCTTGTCGAACTCGACAATGGTGTTGGTTCCTGCCTCTTTGTCGATGTAGTGGTAGTGCGGGTCGTCGACGAAGGCGTCGAAGCGCAGGTATTCGTGGCCGTCGGCAACGACATGGACCGAGATGCCCTCGTCGCTGAATCCACCTTCCGGCGAGTGCTCGTCGATCTCGGCCATGTGCTCAGCGTTGTCTCCGTAGACGTCGGCGAGGGCGGCCGGATCGACTTTGCGGTATTCGATCCCGACTCGCAGCGGCGCGAAATCAAACCAGTCGGTGCTGGCTTCGTCGGGTGGGACGGGTGGAACGTTGTAGGTGGTGCCGACCATTTCAGCTCCCTTGCGATGCGGTGGCGGGTTGACCGATACGGCCAAAGATACGGCGCGCGTTGCCGTCGAGGAGAGCTTCGGCGGTTTCAGCGTCGAGTGCTAAATCCTGGAGCTGACGCATTGACCGGACATGGCCCGTGAGCGGGAACCCGGTGCCGAACACGCAGCGGTCTCGGCCGTCGCCCTTGATGAATGCGACGAGTTCGTCCGGCCAGCGCCGGGGAGGGTGGGTGGCCGTGCCGATGTAGACGTTGGGGAACCTTGAAGCTGCCTCGATGGTTTCGACAACCCAGGGAGTTCCGGTGTGTGACAGCACGAATCCGACATCGGGAAACTCTGTGGCGGCTCCGGCGACAGCACTCGGATGACCGGACTCGTGGACCATGTCGCCACCCGAAGCTCCGGCTTGCATCGTGAAGGGAACGCCGTGCTGCGCGCACAGTTCGTAGTACGGCCAATAGTCGGGGTGGTCGAACGGGCGGCCCCAGCTGTGGGTGTGGGTGTGCAGGCCCACGCACCACTGCGCCCCGACAGCTTCGGCGGCAGCGGCGAGGTCCGCAGCACCCGCATCGGGGTTGACGCTGAACACCCCGACGAACCGCCCCGGGTATGCCGCAACCAGGTTGTCCAACTCAGACTCTCGCAGCGCGTAGTGGGCGAACTCTGTGAGCGCCGGGTCGTCTCGATCACCGCTGAGTCTCGTTCCCGGTTCACAGACGGGCAGCACGACGGTATCGACACCGACCTGGTCCAAACGCTCCACCATCTCGGCTGGTTCACAGAATCCGTCTTCGAGGTCGCCGCTGCGAGTGCGGATGCCCAGTCCGCCACGGGCGATCACCTCTGTCCACAGAGATTCTCGGTCGGGCGTGAAAGCGTTGCACCAGTAGTCGATCATCGGTCGTCACGGAACCGGATGAGCTTGGCGGCAGTACCGAATCCGGTCAGATGGTCGAGCGATCCGGGGGCGACCACTTCGGCTC
>JAKZTU010000132.1:0-24575 GCA_047516945.1 Acidimicrobiales bacterium | reverse complement strand
CCTATGTCTCGCGACATCACATTGGCGCCCCCGGCAGTGTGCTGGTTCAGGACATGTGCAAGGTATGAGACAAGACATGTGCAAGGTGCGGGAGCGGCGATTGTGGCGTCATGTCGAAGCGTCGCGCAGCAATCTTGTCGGTGGTAATCGAGGGCAGAACCCAGGCCGAAACAGCCAGGCAGCACAAGGTCTCGGAGTCGACGGTGTCGCGTTGGGTGGCCCGCTATAGAGATGAGGGCGACACAGCTTTCGAGGCCCGGTCCCGCCAGCCGCGCACGACGATCCCTGCCGAGGTGGCCGAGCTGGTGGTGAACCTACGCTCAGAGCTGTCCGCCCAGGGCCTCAACGCTGACCCTTACACCATCGCCTGGCACCTCCAACAGCGCCACCAGATCACCGTTTCGCCATCGACGATCCGGCGCCGCTTCGTCGATCTGGGTCTCGTGGAGCCCAACCCCAAGAAACGGCCCCGGTCCTCCTACGTCCGGTTCCAAGCCGATCTACCCAACGAGATGTGGCAGTCCGACTTCTGCCACTGGCGGCTCGCTGAGGGCTCCACAACCGAGATCATCACCTGGCTAGACGACCATTCCCGCTACGCCCTGTCCCTCACCGTCCATCGGCGCATAACCGGCCCGATCGTTGTCGACACCTTCGACCACACCTGTGTTGACCACGGGTTTCCCGCGTCCACCCTCACCGACAACGCCATGGTCTACACCACCCGCTTCTCCGGTGGGAAAGGCGGCCGCAACGCCTTCGAGGCCCGCCTCGCTTACCTAGACATCGAACAGAAGAACTCCACACCCAACCACCCCACCACCTGCGGAAAAGTCGAACGTTTCCAACAAACCCTCAAAAAATGGCTCACCGCCCAACACCGCGCCAACGACCTCAACCAACTCCAAGGCCTCCTCAACGAATTCATCGACACCTACAACAACCACCGCCCCCACCGCGCACTCAGACGTTCAACCCCCACCGCCGCCTACCAGCGGCTCCCCAAAGCCGAACCAGGCCAAACAGGCAACACAACCCACTTCAGAGTCCGCCACGACCGCATCGACAAAACAGGCTCCGTCACACTCCGCCACAACAGCCGACTCCACCACATCGGCATCGGCAGAGCCTACAAACACACCCCCGTAACCCTGCTCATCGCCGACCTCGACATCAGAGTCATCGCAACCCAAACCGGCGAACTCCTCCGACACCTCACCCTTGACCCGACCCGCGACTACCAACCCCAAAACCAACCCTGAAAAACCCCGCCCGCGCAGGTTCGCACCTTGCACATGTCTTGACACATCACATGGAGCCCGAGACAGGAGTTGAACCTGCGACCTGCTGTTTACAAGACAGCTGCTCTACCAACTGAGCTACTCGGGCGTTGCCTCAGCGTAAGGCTGTTTGGGCCGATCAGCGCCGAATTTCTGTCTGTGCTTCCCATTGCGCGCCGTGATCTGTCAAGCTAAGGCATACTTGGCACTCAGCTACGAGGAGCACAGCCGATGACAGCACCTGGGCGTTACGCCGCATCTGACAACTCGTTCACCAAGTCGACCGCGACAGCCGCCGCGAGAGGCGGCGTATTGATCGTCATAGCGATCGTCATCGGTGTGCTTTTGTTATGGCAGGGATTCGATGGTGGCGATCCCATCACCACCGAGGAAGAAGATTCCGATGGGACTGACGACGAGATGGAAACCGAAGACACCACTCCGGAAGAAACCGTCGCCGTTGACACCCCCGACACGACTTCAACTACGACTACCGCCGCCCCGATCGTCGCTGATCCCCCGAATTCGGTTAAGGTCGCAGTCCTCAACGGCCGTGGCGAGGCGGGCTTGGCGGGATCGCGTTCGGGTCACTTGACGACCGCTGGGTACGTGTCGATTCCTGCCAACGCTGATACGAGCGACAAAGAGTTCAGCCGGGTCTATTACACGCCCGGATATGCAGATGAAGCCGAACTGGTCGCGGTGGCTTTGAACGGATCGCCTTCCGTCATCGAAAGAGCACCTGCTGATCCGCTTACCTTGGTGAGTGAGGCCGACCGAGAAGCCGCCACCGACTACCACATCTATGTTGTGCTCGGTGCGGACGCGGTTCTCGGCTGACCGAATAACATTGCTCACCTGACCTTGCCTGACCTTGGTAGACCCTGCTCTTGGTAAACAAGGCGCGTTCTGAGACGATGGGCCAAACTGGGCTGTGCGTGTTTTGGCCTGCCCCGACAAGTTCCGAGGTACAGCGACTGCCGTTGAGGTAGCGGAGGCTGTGGCCGCAGCGGTGATCAAGTTTGGCTGGGAGTGCGTGATTCAGCCCATGGCCGATGGAGGCGAGGGCACCTTGGAAGCATTCGGTGGGGCGAACCGGACGACAGCGGTTACAGGACCCGACGGCTCATCGGTGCAAGCCGAATGGCATCTGAACGGAAAGCTGGCGGTGATCGAGATGGCTCGGGCGTCGGGATTGAATCTGGTAGGGGGCGCAGAGTTGAACGATGCGATGGAGGCGACGACCGCTGGGACCGGAGAGTTGATCTCGACGGCGGCAGACTGCGGCGCGACCAAGATTATTGTCGGCCTCGGAGGATCGGCCACCACAGACGGCGGTATGGGAGCGCTACGGGCAATGGCGCCCTTGGCTCGCTATCGCGGTGTCGACATCGAGGTCGCGGCCGATGTGCGAACAAAGTTCATCGACTCGGCGGCAGTGTTCGGCCCACAGAAGGGGGCATCTGCGGCGCAAGTTGCGTTACTGCGGGGTCGGCTCGTCCGGTTGGCACAGGTTTATAGCGCCGAACATGGCGTGGAAGTGACCGATGTGCCCAGAAGTGGTGCAGCCGGTGGCCTTGGGGGAGGGTTGTTCGCTGTTGGCGCAAACCTGTGCGATGGGTTCGAGTTGATCGCTGATTCGGTGGGTCTCTATGACCAGATAGAAGAGGCTGATCTGGTGATCACAGGAGAGGGCTGCCTAGACGCCACATCTTTCGAAGGAAAGGTCGTGGGAGGCGTGGCGGAACTGGCCCGACATGCCGGTGTGCCGGTAGTGGCCGTCGTGGGAAGGGCGACGCTCGATGTCGCCGGCTTGATCCCGACCGTGGATTTGACGGAGAAATATGAAGAACGTGCCCGCAGTGACACGCTCAAGTGTGTCGAATTGGCAACCCGTGATTGGCTCAGCGCTTGCCTTTGACGTTGATGACCCATCCGGCGATAGCAACCACGATCAACACGAACAGACCGAATTTGAGTATCCCTGCAAGCGAGCCGACCAACCATTGAACAATGGTGATCACGCCGAAAACAGCCAGCGCAGCGATCACGACAACCGCAGGAAAGGGCAATCTGCTCGCATTACTTGATTTGCTCATGTTCCTAGAGTACTTCACGGTTGTCTCAAAGTGGCCGGTGACTCAAAGTGGCCCATGTCTCAAACTGGCCGAACGCGCGATCAGAATCAATTCCCGATAGTATCGGTCGGGAATTGGTCTAGGGCGTCGAGACACGCCGAGTAGCAAGGAATAGACACCACCATGAGCGTCATTATTCGAGTCCCAGCCACGCTGCGAGCCTTAACTGCAGGCGAATCCGAAGTCGCGGTTGAAGGCGGCACGGTAGCGGCCGTGATCAATAATCTTGAACACTCACATCCAGGGTTCAAAGAGCGCATTCTCGACGATGCCGGTGAGTTGCGTCGTTTCGTGAACCTTTTCGTTAGCGATGACGACGTACGGTTTCTCAATGGGCTCTCCACCGAGGTGGCTGCGGGAGAAACGCTGAGCATCGTGCCTGCAGTCGCAGGTGGATAATTCGCTGTCTCGGTAGTTGCGATTTTGGCGTCCCCCAGATTGAATTAGCACTCGCGGCATGAGAGTGCCAGCGATGATGTATCTGCCATCGACGAATCTGGAGGAATTGTGGCGAAGACCATTCAATTCGATGAACAAGCCCGACGTGGCCTCGAAGCGGGGATGAACCAACTCGCCGATGCTGTTCGAGTAACCCTCGGCCCCAAAGGCCGCAACGTGGTGCTCGAAAAGAAGTGGGGCGCTCCCACCATCACCAACGATGGTGTTTCCATCGCCAAAGAAATCGAACTCGAAGACCCTAACGAACGCATCGGGGCCGAGTTGGTCAAAGAGGTCGCCAAAAAGACCGATGACGTAGCGGGCGACGGCACCACCACAGCCACCGTCTTGGCTTGGTCGATGGTACGTGAAGGTCTGCGCAATGTTGCCGCAGGCGCCAACCCGATGTCGCTGAAGCGTGGTATCGAGCAGGCTGTCGAAGTCGCCGTTGCTTCCATCGCCGATAACGCCCACGACGTATCAGACGACAAGGAACAGATCGCCAACGTTGCGGCCATCTCCTCGGCAGATCCAGAGATCGGCTCAATGATCGCCGATGCCATCGACAGCGTCGGTAAAGACGGTGTCATCACTGTTGAAGAGGGCCAGACTTTTGGTCTTGATCTCGACTTCGTTGAAGGTATGCGCTTCGACAAGGGCTATATCTCCCCCTACAGCGTCACCGACACCGAACGCATGGAAGCCGTGCTCGACAACCCTTACGTCCTCCTTGTCGGCTCGAAGATCTCCGCTGTGCGTGATCTCGTACCTGTGCTCGAAAAGGTGATGCAGTCCAGCCGACCGCTGCTGATCATTGCCGAAGATGTCGAAGGTGAAGCTCTCGCCACGCTCGTGGTCAACAAGATCCGCGGCACCTTCACTTCGGTCTCGGTCAAAGCCCCGGGTTTCGGTGAACGCCGCAAGGCCATGCTCCAAGACATCGCCATCCTCACCGGTGGTCAGGTTGTCTCTGAGGAAGTCGGCCTCAAGCTGGAAGGCGTAACCCTTGAAATGCTCGGCGAGGCCCGCAAGATCGTGGTCACCAAGGACGAAACAACGGTCATTGAAGGTGCCGGTGATGCTGCGGATGTAGCAGGTCGAATCAATCAGATTCAGGCTGAGATCGAAAACACCGATTCGGACTACGACCGCGAGAAACTCCAGGAGCGCCGCGCAAAGCTCTCCGGAGGGGTAGCCGTACTCAAAGTCGGTGCGGCCACGGAGGTCGAACTCAAGGAGAAGAAGCACCGCATTGAAGACGCAGTGTCAACCACTAAGGCCGCCATCGAAGAAGGTGTGGTCGCTGGCGGTGGGACCACGCTGATTCGTGCCCAGGCCGCCGTGCGTGATGCGATTGCTGATATCGCCGACCGTGATGAGCAGGTGGGTGCCCGGATCGTGGCCAAGGCCCTCGAAAGTCCGCTCCGCCAGATTGCGGTCAACGCAGGCATGGAAGGCGGAGTCGTTGTGGAGAAGGTTCGCAACCTTGAGGGCTCCAACGGTCTTGATGCGGCCACCGGCGAATACGTCGACTTGATCGCTGCGGGAATCATTGATGCTGCCAAGGTGACTCGTTCGGCTTTGCAGAACGCGGCATCGATCGCCGCGTTGTTCCTCACTACAGAGGTTGTCATTGCCGATGCCCCCGAAGATTCAGCCGGCCCCGCTATGCCTGACATGGATTTCTGAGCTTGCTCGGAAATCCCAAGCACCGGAGTTTTCTGAGCTTGCTCGGTAATCTCGGCTCAAGCTCGGGAGAGAAGTAGTCGATGAGCGAGGCTGAACTGCATTCGGCTTGCGAGGCGTTGGCCCCCTTGGTTGGCGTTTGGCGAGGTACAGGCGACGGTCATTATCCGACCGTCCCTGACTTCTCGTATCTCGAAGACCTCGAGTTTTCCCATATCGGGAAACCGTTTTTGGCCATGACGCAACGCGCCCGCGACCCGCTCAGCGACGCACCTCTGCACTCCGAGGTCGGCTTTCTCCGACCACAACCTCGTTCGGGCATGGAACTTGTGCTCACGCAACCGACGGGAGTGGTGGAGATCCATACCGGCACCGTCGCTGAAACCGGGAGTTCTCTGGTAGTCGATCTACGCACAGAACGAGTGGAGGGGACGCGCACCGCTAAACCGATCACAGAAGTTCGTCGTCGGCTTGAAGTTTCCGGCGACACACTGATCTCAGAGATGTGGATGGCTGCTATGGGGCAGCCACTCACGCACCATCTGCGAGCAGAACTGTCGCGTGTCGATGATCGCCGAGGCGCATGGGATCTGCGTCTGCCCGGTTCGCCCTGAGCGGGTGCAAGACTGAGCGGTAGTGTGGACTCGTGAGTGCTCGCTCGCGTAGTCAGCATCGGCTGGTTAGGCCGTGGTCGCCTAAACAGCCCGGGTCGTCTCAACAGCCCTCGTCGTCTCAACAACAACGTGTCGGGCGCTTGAGCGTGGAGTTGGCGACCGAAGAACCGATGGCAATTGAACTCGACGGTGTTCGTGTGGCCACAACCATGCGCACACCAGGTGACGATTTTGAGTTAGCAGCTGGATTCTGCCACACCGAGGGACTGCTCGACGGAAATCCGGTATTGACCGTCAAGTACTGCGAAACAGACTCTGCACTGGCCACAGAATTCAATGTGGTGAGTGTCTCCACGGGAGGCAAAGCCCCCGTTCCCACGCCACGACTCACGGCCACAACCTCATCATGCGGGTTCTGCGGTACCGACGACATCGACCAACTTGCCCAAAAGCTCGACCCGATTACAGGGCCCGCTCTCGATTGGCAGGTTCTGTCAGACGCTCCCGACCGAATGCTCAAAGAGCAGGTCCTGTTCACCCAGACGGGAGCAGTTCACGCGGCGGGGGTGGTCAACCCAGATGGGACCGTCACCACTACCCGTGAGGATGTCGGGCGACACAATGCCGTCGACAAGATGGTCGGCCGCTTGCTGTTTGATGGGCAGCTACCAGCCCGAGGCTCAGCCGTGGTGGTAAGCGGCCGAGCCAGTTTTGAGCTGGTCCACAAAGCTTGGGCTGCGGGCTTTCGAGCCTTGGTTTCGGTGAGCGCTCCGACAGCTCTGGCCGTTGCCACTGCAGAGCGGGCCGGTATGCAACTCGCAGGCTTCGCCCGAGGCGGATCACTCACCGTCTACGTCGACCCCTGATCGGGCATCTGACAGTCCCAAGAGCGACGGACTGAGCCCAAAGCACAGAGGCCCCGTAGCATTGGGAACATGCTTGATCCTGTGACCACAGCAGAGGGACTTACTGTCGTTCATCTGTTCTGCAAACGCACCGCTGCGGCTGACAACGGCGCAATCGTGGCTTCCGTCGAGGCTGCTCAAGCAGCGGGGGTTCAGGTGGTGACCGTGGCCGTTCTTGGTCACAAGGCTGAACTTTGCTTCATGGCGCTTCATCGCCAGGGTTGGCCGCTGCGTGACTTGCAGACCGCCCTCGTGAATGCTGGCCTTGAAGTGGTGGACAGCTTCGTGTCGATCACCGAACTCTCCGAATACGCCTTGGGACTCGGCGAAGACATGAAAAACATGCGGCTCTATCCGGAGTTGCCGCCGCCAGGAAAGTCGGCCTGGTGCTTCTACCCGATGACGAAACGGCGCGAAGAGAACCAAAACTGGTATCGCTTGACTTTTGATGAGCGCAAGGAACTCATGTATGAGCACGGCACCTCGGGGCGCAAGTTCGCGGGTCGTATCGTTCAGTTGATCACCGCATCAACCGGGCTTGACGATTGGGAATGGGGGGTCACTCTGTTCGGCACCAACCTCGATGATCTCAAAGACACCGTGTACACCATGCGCTACGACACCGCCTCGGCCATCTACGCCGAGTTCGGGCCGTTCTACACCGGACTGGTCGGACCGGTCAGCGAAATAGTCGAACGGACTCGCTAAGTCACGCGCTCACATACCCCTGGAGCTGGTCGTTTGCGATAGCTGCTGGGTCTCGGTCGGCGGGGTTGCCGAAGCCGCCGCCGCCGGGTAGTTCAAGGATCAGGCGACGGTCAGCGGGAACGGTCTCTTTGCCCTTGGTTGGAAACGGGCTGCCATCGTCTAGGTAAACCGCGCCGGCGGCTCCATCGCTCCCACCGTGACGGCCCCTTGCGGGGTTGGCGACCCGGTCGAACATCGCCGAGAACTCAAAGAGGTAGCCATCGGTCGGACCGACTTCGATTATCTGACCTAATCCGCCGCGTTGTCGGCCGGCGCCGCCGCTGTCGTTACGGATCTCCTTACGCCAGATAATGATCGGCCCGACTTGCTCGGTCGCTTCGACCGACATCGTGCGCACACCCGACGGGAAAGCAGTGGCGGTGAGTCCGTCGAGGCTGGGACGAGCTCCGGTTCCGCCACTGTTGAACATCAACAGCTCAACAGGCGGTTTGGGATCATCGACGTTGGCGGATCGGGCGCTGGCCTGAAAGTTCCACAGCGCCCCCGAACCTTCGGCTGGTATGCGATCAGGAAGCGCCGCGGCGATGGCACCAAGGCACAAGTCGGTTACAAAGTGTCCGATCACATGACGAACCGCCACCGGATCAGGGTGTTGTGCGTTGAGAATTACCCCTGGTGGTGCGCTGACGGTGAAGGGTTCAAGCGAAGCAAAGTTGTTGGGAAGCTCAGGTGCCAGCGCTACGAGCATCCCGTAGGTGAAATACGCCTGGGCGTAGGTGAGGGGTACATTGACGCCGAACTTGCTGAGCGGTGAGGTACCGGTGAAGTCGGCGTGCATGCCGTCGGCGGTAACTGTGACGGAGACGCACAGTGTGAGTGTGTGATCGTATCCGTCGACGGTCATCTGGTTCGTGTAGACGCCTTCAGGGACCGATTTGAGCGCCGCCATCGTGGCTTTTCGAGTGCGATCGAACACGAACTCGGCGAGGCCCTCCAGATCGCTGAGTCCGAACTCGTCGAACATGGCACAAAGACGCCGTCTGCCGGTTTCGTTACAAGCTGCCAGTCCGAAGATGTCGCCCACTACCTGATCTGGCTCGCGCACGTTTTGGGCAACGACGGTGACAAGATCCCGATTGAGGTTCCCACGCTCCACCCATTTCAGGATGGGGATGCGGATCCCCTCTTCATAGACCTCTCTGGCCTCAGGTCCGTAACCGCGACCACCGATATCGACCACATGCGCAGTTGAGGCGAAGAACCCTACGTGGGAGTTGTTGTAGAAAACTGGCGTAGCGACGGTGATGTCGTGAAGGTGTCCGGTGCCTTTCCAGGGATCGTTTGTGATGTACACATCCCCCTCGAAGATGCGCTCGGGACCGATGTCGTTGATGAAATGACCGAGTGCCGCCGCCATCGTGTTGACATGTCCGGGCGTGCCGGTCACGGCCTGAGCGATCATTCGCCCTTTTGTGTCGAAAACCCCTGCTGAGAGATCGCCTGCCTCGCGAACTGACGTGCTGAAGGCGGTGCGAACGAGAGTCAGCGCTTGTTCTTCAACAACCGAAATCAATCGATTCCACATGACCTGGTTGCGCAAGTCCGCGGTGCTCATGGCTCAGGTGGCTCGGGCGGTGCTCATGGCTCGGCTGATGCGCAGTGACTCATCGGGCTGGACCACGCAATGGTGATGAGAGCCGAGCACGGTTGTGGTCTGGGACTCGACGATCAGTGCGGGTCCGACTACAAGATCACCTGGGTTGAGTTGCGTGCGTTCAAACACCCCCGCGGTGACACGCTTGTCCAGGGCAGGGTCGTACATCTCCCGCATAATCCCAGCCACAGCAGGGTTTCCGTGAGCGACGACCTCGACCAGCGGTGGCGGTTCTTGGAGTGACGACACCCGAACTGCCCAACTGACCGCTTCGATAGTCAAATCGTCGATGGCTCGTCCAAAGAACTCCAAGTACGCCTTAGTGAACTTGCCAGCCAACAATTCGGCGGCGAACTCGTCGAACTCACCGTCGTCAAGGCGGACCGGGATCTCCCAGCCCTGCCCCGCATAACGCATCGACACCTGGCGTTCGACGATGGTTTCTGTTTCGCCAGACGAATCGGTCGTGGTGCCGATTCGCACAAACGACTCGGCTTCGGTTGTCAACTCGGTGAGCACTGCGTTGGCTCCGACGTAGTCGAAGTCGTCGGTGGTCGTGTAGAAGCTGCGAATCGCCTCGTAGGCGAAAGGAGCGCGGAGAAACCCAATGGCAGATCCGACACCGGCGCCACTAGGAACGATTAGTTCATCAAGGCCGAGTTTGTCGATCAGTCGAGAAGCATGAAGCGGCGCTCCGCCGCCGAAAGCGATCATCGTGAACCCGGCGAGGTCGCGGCCTCCCTCCAGCGCATGGACCCGAGCGGCGTTTGTCATGTTCTCGTCAACCACCTCGGAGATACCGACCGCGGCGGTGCCGGCGTCAAGTCCCAGCGGATCACCCACGGCAGCGGCGATGGCCTCCAGCGCCAACTCGGGTTGGAGGTCAATATCGGCCGCCCCGAAGGTATCGGCGTGCAGGCGTCCGAGCGCAAGATTGGCGTCGGTGACGGTGGGATCGGTTCCGCCGCGATCATAAGCAGCCGGTCCAGGTTCGCTGCCGGAGCTGTGGGGGCCGACACGAATCCGACCAAGGGAGTCAACCCGAGCGATTGAACCGCCACCGGCACCGATCTCGATCATCTCGATGACCGGGATGGAGATGGGCATACCGCTGCCCTTTTTGAAACGGGAGCGACGATCAACTTCAAATACTTTCGCGGTACGGGGAGTGAAGTCTTCTATCAGGGAGATTTTGGCGGTGGTCCCACCCATGTCGTAGGAGAGAACCCGGTCTCGTCCGTAGCGGGCGGCAAGATCAGCGGCGAAGATAGCGCCACCAGCCGGCCCTGACTCGATTAACCGCACCGGGAACTCGGCCGCGCTGTCGACGCTCATGAGGCCACCACCGGAATGGATTAGATATAGCGGACAGCCAACCCCGATCGCGCCTAGCTGGTCCCGCAGCCGGAGCAAATATGACGCCATCAGAGGTTGCACGTAAGCGTTGGCACACACCGTATTGAAGCGTTCGTATTCACGCATCTGCGGGGAGACTTCGCTGCTGATGGAGATCGAAACATCGCTGAGAGCCTCTTTCAACAGGCTACGAAATCGCCGTTCGTGGACGCCGTTTCGGTAGCTGTGCAAGAAACCGACTGCCACAGATTCGTAACCCTTTGCGCCGAGATGCTCGATCAACGATCTTGCACCGGCGTCGTCGAAATCTACGAGTACCTCCCCGCGGGCGTTGAGTCGTTCGGTGATGACGTATCGATCCTTGCGCTCGATAAGAGGTTCCGGCAGCACGATGTTGAGGTCGTACTGCTCAAATCGGCTTTCGGTGCGGGTTTCGATCACGTCCCGGAACCCGGCTGTGGTTACTAATGCGGTCTTAGCCCCTCGTCGCTCGATGAGGGCGTTGGTGGCCAGCGTGGTTCCATGGATGATCTGATCGACATGGCGAAGATCTATGCCTGTTTCACGACTGAGTTGCTCGATTCCGGCGAGGATCCCCTGTTCAGGCGCGTCGTAAGTAGTCAGGACCTTGGTTGAGTGAAGCGTGCCGTCGACAGTTTGGACGACAATGTCGGTGAACGTGCCCCCGACGTCGGCCCCGATGCGCGCCCGGTGGGCGCTGCCATGTTGGCCCGTGGGTATCGTCGTCATGCCAATAACAGTATCGGCTGATGTGGGTAGGCTCATTCCCGGTGTTTGTCCGTAAGACCTTCCCTGAAGTGCTAGATCAAATCGCTGATGTTGAAGGTTGGTTGACTGACGAGCAAGCCCGACGGCTCTACGACCGGGCCTGGAAGCTCCCAAACGACGCTCAGATCGTCGAAATCGGAAGTTTCCGTGGTCGTTCGTTGATCGTTCTCGCCAGTGCTGCGCCTGCTGGAGTTGGGATTGTGTCCATTGATCCCCATGCAGGAGGTGATCGCGGGCCCCAAGAAATTGCTCCGAATCAACAACTCGGAGACAGCGATTACTTGTGCTACACCGACAACCTCACTCGTACCGGCGTTGCCGACCGCATAACCCACATTCGCAAGATGTCCGGCGATGCGCTCGGTGATGTTGACGGGAACATTGACCTTCTCTACATCGACGGCGCCCACCGCTTCGGACCGGCGCGCCGAGACATCGTCGCTTGGGGCGATCAGGTCGCTGACGGTGGCACCATGCTGATTCATGATTCGTTCAGCTCAATCGGCGTGACGCTAGCCCTGTTGACATCGACCTTCGTGAGCAAAGACTGGCGCTATCAAGGTCGCTCCGGGTCGCTGGCCCAATACCGGCGCGAACCCATATCTGGTTCGGCCTCGGTGGCAAATGCCCTGCGTCAGGTGCTTCAACTTGGGTGGTTTGCACGCAACGTCATCATCAAGGGTGCCTTGACACTGAAGCTTTATCCCCTGACCCGGTTACTTGGCCACACAACTCATGATTGGCCGTACTGATAACTCCGTACTGACAACCAATGCGTCGGTAGAGTGATCGAATCAATTCACATTCGAACGCAGCATGAACGCAGTCCCCTCAACCTCAGCCCTTCTCGCAGATCGAAGTTTGGTCGGCACCGATCTGTCTCGTGCCTACACCGCCGAGATCGACGCGTGGTTGGAGTCGGTCGTCGAGGGCGTGGAAGAAGTACGAGGGGTGGCACTGGCGGCGGTAGGGGGTTACGGGCGAGGCTCGCTGAGCATAGGAAGCGACCTTGACCTGCTGCTTGTGCATAACGACTCGGGCCATGTGGCTGAAGTAGCAGAGCGAATCTGGTACCCGATCTGGGACAGCGGAATGAAGCTCGGGCATGCCGTTCGAACCATCGACGAAGCAATCGACTTGGCCGCCCATGACCTCGACACGGCGACTTCGTTGCTTGACATTCGCCTCATCGGCGGCGAGGCCCGGCTCGTGGATGAACTGGCAAAGAAATCTCGCGATCTGTGGCGTTCCAATGCCGACAAGATGCTCGGTCTACTCGTTGAGTCAGTCCGTGAACGCCACGACACCTCCGGCGAAGTCGCGTTCTTGTTGGAACCAGATCTGAAACTGGCCAGGGGAGGTTTACGCGACGTTGACTCCCTGCACTGGATTGATCAAGCAGAACAAGGGTTGCTGGAAGCGACAGAACGCAGCGAGCTGATCGAACCGCACCGGATCTTGTTGTCGGCACGGATCGAGCTACAGCGGCTCAGCGGACAATCCGGCAACCAACTGTTGCTGCAAGACCAAGACGAGGTATCAGCGGCGCTCGGATACGCGGATGCCGACGAATTGATGGCAGCGGTCGCTTCAGCGGCCCGCTCGGTTGCCTGGATCATGGACGCCGTTCTGCATCGCATCCATGTGCGGTCGACCCGCCGCCGTTGGCGCCCCAGGGTGCGAGGGTTCGGTCATGGCATCGAAATTGTCGCTGAGACGCTGCGTTTCGGCGAGGATGCCCCGGTCTCACAAGACCCGGTCATGCCGCTGCGGGTTGCCTACATTGCTGCTGCCGAAGACGCATTTATTGAGCGTGATGTGCTCGACAGGCTTGCCGTTGAAACCCCGCCTATGCCTGACCAATGGCCCGACGAGGCGCGCGAGATTTTTGTTGATCTCCTGCTTCTGGGATACGAAGCGATCCGGGTGATCGAAGCGCTCGACCAGGTTGATCTGATCTCTCGGCTGTTTCCAGAGTGGGCACCCAACCGGAGCCGGCCGCAACGCAACGTGTATCACCGCTATACGGTTGATCGCCATCTGCTTGAAGCGGCGGCTGAGGCGGCTGCAATTGCTGATCGTGTGGAGCGCCCTGATTTGTTAGTACTCGGTGGGTTGTTCCACGACATCGGCAAGGGATACCCCGGAGACCACAGCGAGGTTGGGGTCGGGCTGACCCGCAGCATCGCCACTCGCATGGGTTACCCCCCAGCCGATATCGAGACATTGGGAATGCTTGTTCGTCATCATCTGTTGTTGCCCGACGTGGCGTCGCGACGCGATCTCGACGCCGAGGAAACCATCCGTTTTGTTGCTGAACAGATCGACTCGGTTGGCACTCTCGAGTTGCTCGGAGCGTTGACCGAAGCAGACTCGATTGCGACAAGTAAGGCTGCTTGGGGTGGTTGGAAAGCTGAGTTGGTCAAGAAGTTGGTCAACCGAACCTCGCACTTCCTGCAAACCGGCGGAACGATGCTCACTTCCCAGTTTCCGACTGAGCAACACTACGAGTTGCTGGCAATCCGCACCGAAATTGTGCAGCTCGAAGGCCATGAACTGACAGTGATAACCCCCGACCGGCCAGGTGCTTTCTCAAGGGTGGCGGGAGCGCTGGCTCTGCACGGGGTTGAGATTCTCGGAGCGCAACTTCACACCGAGGGGTCGCTTTCTCTGCAGGTTCTGCGCGTCGGTGGTGGCATCGGTCTTGATGAGCGCCCCCAGCGCGTGCAAGACGACGTTCGCTTGTCATTGGCGGGGGGTCTGGCTGTGCGAGCCAGGCTGCTCAAGCGAGCCCGCACATATCGTTTCCAGCGTGTGACAACGGCTCGTCCTTCGGAGCCCGAGGTGATTATCGACAACGAACTGTCGTCGGATGCGACAGTCATCGAGGTACGCGGGCCGGATTCGATCGGGCTGCTGTACCGCATCACCAGCGCCCTCGACGATCTGGATCTCGACATCTATTCGGCGAAAGTGCAGACCTTGGGCGACGATGTCGTCGACTCCTTTTATGTGCGTGGCGCCAATGGCGAAAAGATCCTCGACGACAACTATCTTGGCGAGATCGAAATCGCTGTTCTTACCGCCATCGCCTCAGACGCGTAGGGTTGTGACGTGAGTGTTCGCCGAGCCAACGAGCGTGTACTTCTGCGCTGGGCAGAGGCACTGTCGGCGACCGCGCGAACCGGTCTCGGGTTCAGCGAGAACCTCTATGAACGTGAGCGATTCCAAGAGGTGCTCGCCGTAGCCGCAGATATTCGTTCCCATGTTGAAGGCGGGTTTCATCCAGAGGAACAGGTCCAGGAGTGGGTTGATCGTATTGGTTCGGGTGTAGCGGGTTACGTGACTCCGAAGATCACTATTGGAGCGGTGGTTGGTAACGAGCGCAACGAGATGCTGATGATTCAGCGGGCTGATTCCGGGGTTTGGCTTTACCCGACGGGTTGGGCCGATGTCGGATACTCGCCGGCGGAGATCGTGGTTAAAGAGGTCTATGAAGAGACCGGGATCGAATGTGAGGTGATACGCCCGATATCGATTCTGGACGGGCAACGCCGCGGCTTCACCCGCATTCCTTTGGTGGCGTTGGTGTTTCATTGCCGTGCAGTCGGGGGCGAACTACGTCCGCATCCGCTTGAATGCCTTGACGTTGGATTTTTTGCCCGTGACGCTCTTCCGGAGGCGACGGTCAATCCCGACTGGTGGGCCGATCACGCTTTTGCTGCGATTCGCGGTGAGGATATCAAGGTCCAATTTGATCCCCCGCGCAATCCGCCATGGCGCGGCGATCCTGAGTCCTGAACACTGAGAGGTCCTGTGCCGTCCACCATTGATCACGGAACCACCCGCGATGGCCTGATTCAAATGCGTCGCCGTTGGCAGCCTGACAGCCCGGCGCGGGCCGCGGTTCTGTTGCTGCACGGGATAGCTGAACACAGCGGCCGTTATGGGCATGTGGGCGATCGTCTCGCTGCGGCTGGTTTCGACACGGTTGCTATTGATCACCGTGGCTATGGTCGCAGCGGAGGTCGTCGGGGTCATTGTGATTCTTGGTCGCAGTTCTCCGACGATGTGCAGGACCAGTTGTTCGAGGTTCGCAAGCTTGGTTTGCCGACGGTTCTTCTGGGCCATTCGCTTGGCGGGTTGATGGCTACCCGTTATGTCGTTGACGAACGGCCGCAGCCGGATCTTCTGGTGCTTTCGGGTCCGGCACTTGGAGCCGAGATCCCGCTTCATTTGCGACTTGCGGCACCGGTGCTGGGCCGATTGATGCCGAGGTTGGAGATAAATGACGAGGGCGACCCCTCCTTGTTGTCGTCCGATCCCAGAGTCGGGGAGCTGTTTTACGCCGATCCGCTGCGGGTTTCTAACCCGACAGCACGTATGGGCCTTGAGATCATGCGTTCTATCTCCGATGCGAGGTCGAAGATTGAGCGAGTGACGATGCCGACGCTGGTGGTTCATGGCGGCGATGACCGTTTGGTGCCTACGGAGGCCTCAGAGATCCTCGAGACGCTGCCCAACGTCAAGCGAATTGTCTATCCGGAGCTTCGCCACGAAGTGTTCAATGAACCCAGCGGCCCCGAAATCATCGACGAAGTAATCGCCTGGATCAACACCCACCTCCCATAGCGTCTTTCGGGTTGTGACCTGGGCCCCGCAGTGTGACTTGAACGTCTCGCGATTGCGGAGTGGAGGATTTGCTTGCATAATGCAAGCATGACGAACGTCTTGATTCGAGACCTGCCAGAAGAAATCCACCGAAAGCTCACTGAACGGGCTCGCTCCGCCGGGTTGTCTCTGCAGCACTACCTGACGACAGAACTCACCCGGTTGGCTCAGACCCCGACCCTGGACGAGGTCATTGACCGAATCAAGCGGATGTCGGGCGGTTCTGTGGGGTTCGAACAGGCGGTCGCCGACCTTGAAGAGGCTCGGGGTGAGCGTTGATCGTCGTCGATGCATCGGTACTAGCGAACTTTCTTGTTGACGACGGCCCCAGCGGCGCGAAGGCCCGAAGTGCTCTCTCTGATGCGGGTGAAGTCTTCGTCCCGGACTTGATTGACGTTGAAACCGCAGCCGTCTTGCGAAAGAGATGGATTACCGAAGACATCACCGAGAATCGGTTCGTGACGGCTATCGATATTCTCGCTGAGCTTCCCTTCCGGCGCTACCCCACTTCGCTGTTTCTGCGACGCGCCTATGAGTTGCGGTCCACCGTCACCGTCTATGACGCGATGTATGTGGCTTTGGCGGAATCCCTCGACTGCGAACTACTGACTTGCGACGCGCGGTTGGCGCGAGCGTCGGGTCCGCGTTGTCCCGTCCATGTACTTGGCGTATGACGTTCAGGACTCTGTGGTCCTAGTCCTGCCGGTACGCTGAACGTATGCGACTACAGTTGGCCCTCAACGTTGAAGACATCGACGAGGCGGTCGAGTTCTACTCGAAGCTCTTCGGGGTGGAACCTGCCAAGCGACGCGACGGATACGCCAACTTTGCGGTCGACGAGCCCCCGCTGAAGCTGGTGCTGTTCGAGACCGCAGGTGAGGGCGGAACGATCAATCATCTCGGTGTCGAAACCGAGACCGAGGACGAAGTGTTCTCGGCGCAGCGGCGTCTTGCCGCTGCGGGGCTGCGCACCACGGGTGTGGATGAGACCATGTGTTGCTATGCCGACAAGACCGAGACCTGGGTCACCGATCCTGCAGGCGTCGAGTGGGAGTGGTACGTCAAGTCCGGTGACAACGAGGTACGCGAGAACATCGTGGTAGCGAACCCGGTAGCCGTTGACAGCGACGACTCGGCTGCTTGCTGCGCTGTCGCCTAGCTGGCGGAGAGCAAGCCACTGGAGTCTTGCATTGCTAGTGGTTATGCTGAATGCATGGTGCAACTAGTTACGCGAGTGGACGACGAGCTAGTCGTCCAATTGGATGAAATGGTTGAAGGCGGCGAGGTTGAGTCGCGTTCGGATGCGGTGAGGCGGGCCCTGGAGGCCATGATCGCCGAGCGCGATCGGCGGAGAGTCGCTGAGGCGACCCTGGAGGCTTATCGGCGGGTTCCCCAGACCGAGGAGGAGCTCCGCGGGGCTGATGCGGCTGCGAAGGCCATGATTGCCGAAGAGCCGTGGGACAAGTGGTGACCCCGGCCCAGTGTGACATCTGGTGGGCTGAGAGCGAGGACAAGGTCCGACCGGTCCTGGTTGTCACGCGCAGCGAGGTGGTGCCTGTGCTCGAGGCGATCATGGTCGCCCCGATCACCCGCACGATCAGAGGGATTCCTACCGAAGTGCCCCTTGATTCGGCCGACGGATTGTCAGATGACTGTGTGGCCGTTTTCGACAACCTCGTAATGGTCCGCAAGTCGCATCTGACCGAACGTGTCGGATCAATTTCACATCGGCGTTACGAACTCTGTGCTGCACTGGCGGCCGTTGCTGCGTGTTGAACAAGACGACGGGGTTGACAACTAGTCGGCAGCGGTGGCCATGAAATTGCGGTAGAGCTGTTCGGCGTCCGCCACGAAGTTGTTGATGTGGAGGTCGGCTTCGTCGGCCAGGGTGTCGAGGGAACCGGGGCCGAGGGTCGATTCGAGGGCATTGCGGTAGGCGGGAATCTCGCCCCAGTTGCGCACCGTGTCGGGTTCGACCTCGACGTGGTACTGCATCGACCAGGCTCGCGGCCCCACCCGCATGGCCTGCACCCGGCACTCTGGTGAACTCGCCAGCACAACCGCGTCCTGTGGAGGTTGCGCGACACAGACCGAATGCCATTGCAGCGCGTATTGACGGTCAGCCATCTCCGCGAAGATCGGATCATCCCGACCTTCTGGTGTGAGGTCGACTGGAAGCACCCCGATTTCAGGCGGGCGTTGCGGGCCGCAGGTTCCGCCGAGAGCGTCGGCCAGCAGTTGATGGCCCAGGCAGACCCCCAGGAACGGGCGTTCAAGTTCGCACACCCAGTGCCTGATCGCCTGCTTCTCGGGGATCAGCCACGGATGTTCCTCCACATCCCAGACGTCCATCGGTCCGCCCATCACCCACAACGCGTCGTAGTCCTCGAGCGGAGGGATCGGTTCGCCCTCGTCGAGCTCGACCGCAGTCCAGTCGACCCCGTCGGCCCGCAGGTACTCCCTGAGCTGACCGGGATGTTCACAGTCGATGTGCTGAAGAACGAGCAGTCGCACACCCGACTTACTACCACGTTGATTTCCGGCTCTTCGGATTAGCCGGGGAGTGGGTCCGTGGGGGTGGGGGTGAGGGTGGGGGCTTCGAGAATCGGGGTTGAACGAACATCGGATCACAAGGTGCCACCCGGTGGAACCTCGAGGAGTCCAGAGATGTGGCGATGTCGACCTCGAGTCTTGACTCCGAGTCTTTGGTGAGGCGGCACGTTTGTGGGCTTTGGGCTTCCCTCCGGTCAGCGGCCGTTTGGTGGCTTGTTGACCGAACAACCTGGAGTCATCGGACCGTTGTCGGCACAGCGGCAGATGGTCAGGGGCAGTTTGGTGGGTTGTTGACTGAACGACTTGGGTTGTCGGACTGCTGTCGGCGGCGCTGGGGCAAGTTGGTTGGGGGCCGCCCGGTGGGTTGTTGACTGAACAACTCGGGTTGTCGGACTGTTGGCGGCACCGTGGCAGATGGTCAGGGGCCGTTTGGTGGGTTGTTGACCGAACAAACCGGGGTCACCGACCGTTGGCGGCACCGCGGCAGATGGTTAGGGGTGGCCCGGTGGGTTGTTGACTGAGCAACTCGGGGTGACTGGACCGTTGGCGGCACCGTGGCAGATGGTCAGGGGCCGTTTGGTGGGTTGTTGACCGAACAGCCCGGGTCATCGGACCGTAGTCGACACCGTGGCAGGTGGTTAGGGGCCGTTTGGTGGGTTGTTGGGGTTGATGATTTTGTAGCCGGTGTTGGTTTTGATGACGATGTAGCCGCGGTCGTGGATGTTGTGGTGGCACAGCGGGCAAGCCAGACACATTTTGTCGATGTCGGTGAGCCCGCCTTCTTCCCAAGGCACGATGTGATGGATTTCGCAGCGTTCGGGACCAGCAGCACAGCCTGTGCCTCTGCAGTGCCGGTCGCGGGCGATGATGGCTCTGACTTGGGCTTCGGTTGCGTGTCGATGGGTGCGTCCCACCCAGAGGGGTTGTCCTTTACCGTCAAAGACGACTCCGGTGACAGCGGCGGTACACATCAAACGTTCCAACACGGTCTGCGGTAGTGCTTCACCACCGACGATCTCTGCGACACCGGTCGGATCATCGCCGCGGAGGCGTTCGATGTCGGCTATCGCGATGAGTTGTGTGCGTGTGCTGCCGGGCCCGCGACGCGCAGGGTTGGTCAACAACGCGATCAAAGCGTCCGCTGAGCGTTGTTGTGGTGTGCGCACATCATCGGGCTTGCCTTCGCGGCCGCCGTCGTCTCGCCACAGCCGGTCGTATTCAACGTTGATTGCTTTGACCACTTGTTGATAGCTGGTCGGGTCGAGTTCAGCGAGTAGTACTCCCATGCCTTGTTCGTTGATCCAGTGTTTGAACAACCGGTTGCGGCGCTGTTGTTGATACAACTCAGCACCGTCGTCGGGTTGGTTGCGGTTGACCCAGCGCCGTGACTGCTCAGCGAACGCATCAACAGACGATGTCTCAGCAAGCTTCGACAATTGATCGTCGACTTGCTCCGCGGAAGTCTTGGCCGCAGCCCCGACCGCGACCGCGGCGTGCTCCGCGGTGATCGCGCCTCCAGCCAACGCTTCAGCCAGCTTGGGCATCTCAGCGAGCCCGGCAGCAGTCTTCGCGACAGAGTTGGCGGCACGAGTAGACATGCGCCCAGCCTCGCGCAGGACCGTTTTGGAGTTCACCCCGCCGTCATCGAGCGCTTCGATCTCGGTCGCGCACCTTGTCTGCAACGCATTCAACGCCGCCACAACCCGCCCAGCACCCGCAACCAGACCCTCCAACTCGCCACGGCAAAGCCCAGAAGTCACCACCTGTCGGGTCTGTTGGATCATCGAATCGAACATGACCACAACCTAACAACAGGGTATGACACTGCATGAAATACACATCTGTTCAGCACCTCACGGGCCGCTGAGGTCGCCGCTGAACTCGGGATCAGTGAGCAGTCGATCTACACGTGGCGGCGTCAAGCACGCATCGATGCCGGTATTGAACCGGGCCTGAGCACAGCCGAACACGCGGAGTTGGTGGCGGCTCGCAAACGAATCCGGGAACTCGAAACGGAGTTGGCGGTTCACCGTCGCGCTACAGAGCTGTTGAAGGGGGGAACCAGCCCAAAAGGAGGTTCGCGGCGATCAAGGTGATGGCCGCAGAAGGACTCCCAATCGAAAAGACATGCGCCCTGCTGGGTGTCTCGGTGTCGGGCTACTACAGCTGGCTCCGCCGGGCACCTTCGCAGCGATCGATTCGTCACGCATGGCTGACCGATCTGATCCGCCAGGTCCACGCCGATTCACGCCAGACCTATGGGTCCAAACGGGTACATGCGGAGTTGACCCTCGGCCGCGGTATCAGCGTTGGCCGCGAGGCGGTCACTATGTTGATGCACCGGGCAGGCATTCAAGGACTCTCGGGGCGTCCCAGATACCGGAATGTACCGAAGTTCGCGACCGCTTCTGATCTCGTCGACCGCAAGTTCGGACAGGCCGAACCTGATCGGTTGTGGGTCACCGACATCACCGAACACCCCACACGGGACGGCAAGGTCGCTGCTGGTGGTCACGTCGAACGTGAACGAGTCGAACACCCCACACGGGACGGCAAGGTGTACTGCACTGTCATACTCGACGCGTCCAGCCGCCGAGTTGTCGGCTGGCCGATCGATTCCCGGCCGACCGCTGCATCGGTGACGAATGCGTTGGGCATGGCCATCGATCGCCGCAGACCAACTGATGCGCACACGGTCATTCACAGCGACCAGGGCAGCCAGGCCGGATTCAAGTGGTCGTCGCAACACCTCGATCTGGGGGTGTTTCGTGGTTCGTCGACAACAAGCAGCAGACCGAGCGATCCGACCGAAGTTGAGGTCACCTGGTCACCCGAAGTTCCAGCGTCATGTCGAAGCGGCGTTCTGGACCCAGATCGCCATGGGTCTCCTCCCCGAGGAAGCCTCCGGCGTTGCCGGAGTAGCTCAGGCCGTCGGTGCTCGTTGGTTCCGCGACGCTGGGGGCATGCCGCCGTTTGATATCAAGTCGCAGCCCTCGGGTCGATACCTCTGCTTCGCTGAGCGCGAGGAGACCGCTCTGCTCCGCGCCCAGGGTAAGGGAGTTCGTGAGATCGCCCGGGCGGTTGGTCGTGACCCGGGGACGATCTCTCGTGAGTTGCGCCGCAACGCCGCGACTCGAAGTGGCGAGATTGAGTATCGAGCATCGGTCGCGCAATGGAAGTCGGACATGGCGGCACGTCGACCGAAAGTCGCCAAGCTCGTGGTGAACAAGCGGCTGCACGCCTACGTCGAGGAACGCCTCGCCGGGCGGATCTGTCGTCCAGACGGCACCCAGATCATGGGACCACCAGCGCCCAGGTGGACGGGAATGAACAAGCCGCATCGCAAGCACCGTGCCTGGGTGCGAGCGTGGAGTCCTGAGCAGATCGCAAACCGGATCAAGCTCGACTTCCCCGATGATGAGTCCATGCGGATCAGTCACGAGGCCATCTACCAGGCGCTCTACATCGAAGGACGCGGTGCCCTCAAGCGAGAACTCGTCTGGTGTCTACGCACCGGCCGAGCGTTGCGAGCACCGCGGGAGCGCTCCCGGCGCAAGACGTGGGCCCACGTCACGCCCGAGACACTCATCAGCGAGCGCCCCGCCGAAGCCGAGGACCGTGCCGTCCCCGGTCATTGGGAAGGCGATCTCGTGATCGGGCTCGAGCGATCAGCGATCGGCACCGTTGTCGAGCGGACGACTCGGTTCACGATCCTGGTTCACCTGCCCCGAGAGCCCGGCTACCGGCACAAGAAGACTCCCAAGAACGGGCCCGCCCTCGCAGGCTACGGCGCGATCACCATGAAGAACGCACTTGTGAAATCGATGTGCACGCTGCCCGAACAGCTTCGCAGATCGCTCACATGGGACCGAGGCAAGGAGCTCTCCGCCCATGCCCAGTTCACCGTTGAGACCGACATCCCGGTGTTCTTCGCCGATCCTCGGTCGCCATGGCAGCGCGGCACAAACGAGAACACCAACGGTCTGCTGCGCCACTACTTCCCCAAGGGCACCGACCTGTCGAGATGGTCCGCGGAAGAGATCGAAGCTGTCGCCCACGCCCTGAACACCAGGCCACGAAAGGTCCTCGGCTGGAAGACCCCGGCTGAAGCCTTCGACGATCACCTACGATCTCTCCAACAAGCTGGTGTTGCAACGACTGGTTGAACCTGGACAATTCACGTCATGGGCATTCACGAGACGAGCCATCGACTCGGGCCTGTTGCCCTCGACGGGTTCGATCGGGGACTGCCTCTACCACGCGATGATCGAGTCGTTCTGGTCACGAATGCAGGTCGAACTGCTCGACCGGCAACGCTGGAAGACAGGAACCGAACCAGCCAACGCGATCTTCGAGTACCTCGAGATCTTGCACAACCGTCAACGACGCCACTCCACGCTTGGCATGCTCACACTCATCGAGTCCGAGACTCGATACCAACCAGCAACCGCAGCGTGAATCCACCAATCCACCTCCCCACAAAACCCAAGGCACCCCAGAGCCTGCGAAATACCCGGTGAGGTTCACCGCTCTGTTGACTGTGTGGCCAGTCACAACCCAACTCGGCGGTGACATCTGACACGCAGGGGCGTCACGGCGCACGACAGCGAGACTGCACGCCGAGAACCCCAATCACGTGTGAGCGCTGGATTTCTGCTTCGACGAGACCGCCGCTCGGCGCCGTCTGAAGCTGCTCAACGTAATCGACGAGTTCACCCGCGAAACGCTCGCGATCCGCATCGATCACAGTCCTCTGTACAAATGCCGATGGGTAGCGCCGTTGTTGCATGCCATGCAACTACTTTTACGACACAAGTGCGCCCCTGAGGTAATCTACGCTTGGTAGATCCAGGTTGTTTGAGGAAAAGTGTTCAGACGCATCTTGGCCGCACAAATCGGTTATCTGTCCGGGTCCAGTATATTCGTAACCGTTATCGCCGGGTGTTACGTCGAAGACGTAGCCATCAACTGCGATCCAGCAACTACTGGGGCTGTTACCCAGTAGTTGTAAGAATGTTAGAGGGTAGCTACCATAGCTACCGATTCTTCTTAGTCTTGCTATATCTTCAGGCTGGATACCTGAATTTGAACTCGTTTCTTCTTCTACTAGCACAACATTGTCATTACAACCACCGTCTTTCCAGGGGTTGGTTATTCCGGTAGCTTTACCCTCAATAACCTGGCGAACCTGCTCTTCGGAGCAATAGCCGCCGAATTCGTTGCGTAAGTGGTGGGCTATTAGACCCATGGCTCGTTTGTAGCGCTCGTCGATTGTAATATCAGCCCAAAGTTTCTCAAGGTTTATTGTCTCGTCTGATTTTTGGTAGGTGTCATAGAACCACTGGGGTACTTCCTGGTCAACAAAGACACTCCTGGCTATTGCCGGGATATACTCCTCTACGCTTGCTTTGGTTGAGGGGTCGAGGCGGAAGCCGCAAGAGCTCCATTCTTGCATCGTCACCCCGTCGCGTCTAGAGTTTTTAAGCCCTAAATGGGCATCGAACTCAGAATACCTCTCCCAAAAGACTAATTTGGCCAAGTCACCGTAGAGCTCGCCCGAAGAACATCGGGTTGGTCTTTTGGCTTCGACTGAGTGTTTGACTTCAAGCAGGTACAGGTATAGGTGACCGACACCAATTGGAGCTGAGTTTTTATCCACCTGATTGGTGAGGGTGTAGACATGCCCCATTTCCTCTATCAGGGTCGCACTATAGTGGGTGCTCTGACTTTCGAGAATAATCGAACGAACCGTCAGGCTTCGGGCAAATGTTCTTTTGAGGCCG